>JBDSLP010000001.1:0-17406 GCA_039916325.1 Nakamurella sp.
ATCAAACCCGGACCGAAGGAGGTGCGCAGGGCCAGAACGATGACCGAGAGCGCGGCAATCAGCTGTAGTAGCTGGACCTTCGACCGGTCCGGGGTCGGGGCTTCGCGCGGCCGACCCGTGTCAAGGCCGCGCACCGCCACAGACACCCGTCCCATCACCCCCGTAGAACCGCTCACCAGTGAAGCCGACCGGCCAGGTCAGGCTGCGAGCGTGTTGGACTGAACGGCAGCTTACGCCGGACACGGTGGGCCGCGCCGGTCATCTGCGATTTCGGCCCGTCGCCGGGATCCACCGATCTCACGGCCAGTGGATCAGGTGCCCGGTGCCGTTCCGCCTAAGTGTTGTACCCATAGAGGTTGGTGACGGTCCTGGTGCGCATGACGGGGCTGAGGCCCTTCAGTGCGGTGTGGGGTCGATGGTAGTTGTAGCGGTGCAGGAACCTGGTGAGCTGGTCGGCGCGGGCCTGGTTGCTTGACCATTCCTGGGTGTAGGCCCATTCGCGGGCCAGGGTCCGCTGGTAGCGCTCCACTTTGCCGTTGGTCTGCGGCCGGTATGGGCGGGTGTACTTATGCCGGGTCCCGTCGCCGAGGGCGTCGTTGAACACCCGGGAGCGGTAACACGATCCGTTGTCCGACAGCACCCGGTGGATCTGGTCGATGCCGTGCGCGGTGAAGAAGTCGCGGGCCCGGGCCCAGAAACCCGCTGCGGTGACGCCTTTCTCGTCGGCGAGTTCCTCGGTGTAGGCCAGCCGGGAGCAGTCATCGATCGCGGAGTGCAGGTAGGCGTAGCCGGGTCGTTGCCCGCGTTTGGAGGCGCGGTGGGCGTCGCTACCGCGACCGTGGGCGCGCCACCCGCCGCCGTCGGGGATCCGGCCGATCTTCTTCACATCGACATGGACCAGGTCGCCGGGGACTTTGTGTTCGTAGCGCACTATCGGGACGTGGCGCATCGTCTCCCCGCTCACGTCCAGATCAGCCAGCCGCGAGATGCCGCGACGGACCAGAATCTGGTGGATCGTCGACGAGGCCAGCTCGATCCCGAACTCGACGAGCTCGGCGGCCAACATGACCGGGCCGAGTTTCATCCCGCGGCGCAGCCACTCCACCACGTCCTCGACCTGCGGGTCCGTCCGGCGCGGGGAACCGTGCGGGCGCGACGACCGGTCGACCAGGCCGGCCTCACCGTCCTCGGACCAGCGGTGATACCACTTCCCGAGGGTCTGCCGGGCGATCCCGGCTTCGGCGGCGACGTGACAGACCGGCCGGCCCGCGTCGACGCGCAGACACAACCGGCGGCGGCCCTCCACGGTCAGCGGGGCATTACGGTGGGACACGAGGGCCTCCCGGTATTCGAGTGTGATTGCTTGGTCGCTTCACACCTCACCAGGGGGCCCTCCCTTTATGCCATCACCACGCCCCGCGTGTCACCAACGTCCCTGGATGCAACACCTAGTTGACGCGCAGCGGCCGGAGGAATGCTGTCGGCCCCACCCGTCCGTACGTCGCTGCTCAGCCGCCCCACCGCCCGATGCTGAACGCGGTGAGGAAACCTGCAGCGGTGATGAGTCCGGTCATCGCGTGGGCCTTCTCGAACGCCTCCGGGATCATCGTGTCGGCCAGCATGGCCAGGATCGCTCCCGCCGCGACGGCGGTGATGACGGCGATCGTTGCCGGTGAGGCGTTTTGCAGCGTCAGGGCTCCCACGAGGGCGGCCACGCCGCTGGCGACGGCGATCCCGCCCCACACGCCGAACACGTAGCCGGCACCGCGTCCCGACGCCTTCATTCCGGCCGCGCTGCTCAGTCCCTCGGGCAGGTTGGAGATGAAGATCGCGGCGAGCACCCCGACCCCGACCCCGCCGCCCCCCAACAGGGACAGCCCGAGTACCACCGACTCCGGGATGCCGTCGAGGAGGGCGCCGATCGCGATCGCTGCTCCGCTTCCGGCCTGCTGCTCCTCCGACGGTTGATGGTTCCCGGATCGCTTCCGATGACGCGCGCCCCGCCGGGCCAGCACCACGTTGGCGCCGACGTAGATCACCGCGCCGGCCACGAAACCGCCGACCGTCGCGCCGAGACCACCGCGGGACTCCGCCTCGTCGACCAGGTCGAACGCGAGGGCGGAGATCAGCACGCCGGCACCGAACGCCATGATCCCGGCGACCACCCGGGGCGGCACCCGGAGGAACCACGCGACCAGGGCACCGAGCACAAGTGCCAGGCCCGCCACGAATCCCCACAGTCCGGCCTGCAGCGACACCGACACGTGAACTCCTGACGCAGGTGCCACAGAACAGGCGGAGGTGACGCAGAACAGGCCGCCCGAGTATCCACCCCGGAGCCGCGGGACCGGGGCATCGACTCCAACCGGAGACAGCCTCAGTGCCCTTTGCGGGGAATCGCCCGCCACTCCGCCCAGCTCAGGTCGCGACCGACGAACCGCGGTGCGGCGAGGGGCCAGCCCGAGTCGATCCAGTCCGGTACCAGCTCGTCCAGCGCAATCTCGACCGCCGAGCCGACGTACTCGTCGCGCACCCACCACGAGATGTCCGCATCCGCGCCGTCCTTGTCGGCGGGGTCGATGTAGACACAGCCGATCAGCTCGGTCTCTTCGGCGTCGAAGAGCGCGTAGTTGAAGGAGTCATGGGCTTCGATCTCGTCCGCGTGGTGCTGGAGGTCCACCCTGTCCTGCTCTGCCGTCATGGTCGCCGGCGGCCACCCCCACGCCTCGCCGTAGATCGACCACAGGCGCTCCCGCGACCCCATCACCGCGGGCATGTCCAGCTCGGTGTCGTCGGCTCGTATCGGCCGCAGGTGGTGGCCGGTCGGCAGCGGGACGTGGGTGGGATGCTCCCAGTCGTCCGGTAGCCACGGTGACGGGGCGGGTGCAGGTACGGTCGGTTCCGTCACAGTTGGTTGCCTTCCAGTCCGGGGTTGTCGGTGTGGGCAGGTGACGCCTGTTTTGGGCAAAGGGTCGAGATGGCGGCCACCCCGAAATCTTTACGACAAGTGTGGGCACCGGACCCTCATGTGCGAGTCCAGTCTTGGCCTCCGGCGTGTGGGCGGACGGCGCGGAGGTCTGGATGAACTCGGACGAGGGGGATGCCCGGGCCGGAGTCACCCGGCCCCTGCTGGCAGCTGGCGATCCCCCCGCCGGAGTCGGTTCGATGACGGCCGGGTCCGGGGTCGTCCTGGGCGGTCGGTACCGGCTGCGTGAGCAGATCGGGTACGGCGGGTCAGCCGACGTCTACGCCGGGACCGATGAACTGCTCGACCGGCCGGTGGCGGTCAAGGTGTTCAAGGCGCACCTCTCCGACCCGGTCAACCTGGCCCGGCAGCGGTCGGAGATGCGCCTGCTGGCCAGGCTGAACCATCGCCACCTCGTCACGATCCACGACGCCTGGGTGCCGACGGTCATTGCGGGCGAGACCGGATCATCCCCGCTGTCCACCGATGGATCCGGGTCCGCGACCTATCTGGTGATGGAACTCGTCTCCGGTCGCACCCTCGCCGACAGACTGGCGTCGGGTCCGCTGTCGGAGCCGGCGGTACGAGCGCTGGCCGTCCAGATGGCCGACGCGTTGTCCCTGATCCACTCCGAGCACCTCGTCCATCGCGACATCAAGCCGGCGAACATCCTGCTCACCGGCACCGGCACCGGCACCGATCCCGATCTCGATCCCGACACCGGGATCGCGAAGCTGAGCGATTTCGGGATCGCCCGGATGGTCGACGCCGCAGCGCTCACCAGCACGCAGGACGTCATCGGCACCGCCGCCTACCTCAGCCCGGAACAGGTGATGAGCGGGGACGTCAGCTCCCCCACTGACGTGTACGCGCTCGGGCTGGTCCTGCTGGAGAGCCTGACCGGGCAACGGGAGTTCCCCGGCCCGGCGTGGGAGTCCGCGCTGGCCCGGCTGCGGCGAAGCCCGATGGTGCCGCCGACCCTTCCGGCCCCGTGGCCGACGGTGCTGACCGCGATGACCGCCGCGGACCCGGTCGCGCGACCCACCGCCGCGGAGATCCTCCTCGCCCTGCGGCGGCCAACCCGGGCCCGAGTTCTGCCACCGGTCGGGCCGCCCGTTCCCCCACCCGTCGAGTCCGACGCCACCCGCGTCGACGTGTTCAGCGACATCGGCGGCCCGCGTGACGTCGAAGTTGCCCGGGCCGGGTCGGCGGTGGCGTGGACGGCGCTGACACCTCGGACCCTGTCACGATCGGGACGCCATCGGCGCATCGGGTGGGCAGCGACAATCGGCGCGGTAGCCGCTGCCGTCCTCCTTTTCACGACCACTCACCAGGACGGCGGCACCAGCACCCCGGCCGGCGAAACCACCACGTCTCAGCAGCCGTCGGAGAGCGGGAGTACCAGCGCGCCGCCCTCGACCCGCACCTCCTCATCATCGAGCCCGGAGCCGACCGAGCCTGCGCCACCGACACCACTCACCACCGCACCATTCGTGGTATTGAGCCCCGCGTCCACGACACCGACATCCGAGAATCCTGTTGCCCCAGAACTTCCGGCGGTGAACCCCACCGCTGGGCTACCAGGCCCGGAGCCCGCCGCCGCCCAGCCCCGCCCCCCACAGGCCTCGACGACCCCGCCGGTCATCACGCCCCCCGCCGGCAACGCGAACGGCAACGGCAACGGCAACGGCAGCAGCAGCGGCAACGGGAACGGGAACGGGAACGGGAAAGACAAGGAGAACAAGAACGGGAACGGGAAGGGAAAGGGGCGCTGACCGGCATCGCAGCCCGTCATCCTCGCTGCGGACCCATCGCGAGGCTTCTGCGGTGCCCATCGTCGCATGAGTCCGGACCGGCCGCGGGAAAGCGGTGCTGGATCGAGCGCATGGAGTGGGCCTATGGGGTTACTATAAGTAACTGGACAGGTCTAATTCAGTTATTTGGGAGGGCAGGTCGCGATGGAGGCAACAGTCACGGACCCGAGCATAATCGGGTTGACGGTGCCGGCGACGAAGCGATCCCTGCTGACGTTGAGCCACGCCATGGAGCGCGCTTTCGACATCGCGGACCAGCCCGCGTCGTCCCCGGCGCTTGTGCTCGGTCTGTTCCAGCGACGCGAGTATTTCGACGTCGAGGCGGCCCGGTACGCGACGATGGCCGCGGCGGGCACGTGCGTGGTCGTGGGTTTCGCTGGTTCGACGCAGGGCCTGCCGCCCGGTGTCCACGCTGTGGCCTTCACCGAGGAGGACCCGCGGAGCAGGAAATGGGTGCTCATCGCCATCAAGGGTGCGTACGCCAGCTCCCTGGTGGCCACCGACGCTCGCGACCTCGCCCCCGGGGAACTGAGCCTGGAATCGGCACGGCTGTTCGAGGCTCGTTGGACGTTCCAGCGTGGGCAGGCGTTGGCCGATGCTCAGGACCAGATGGAGTCCCTGGCGCGCGATCTGCCGGCTGCCGTCCGGTCGACGATGGCGATGGTGATCCGGGAATCGCGGTCGCACCCCGTGTCAGCGGTCGAGGCGGGCCTGGGCGCTGCCATCGACCACGTGCTGACGTCACTGGACGCCAGTCACCACAAGTCGAACCGTCTGAAAGCGGCGCTGGAGTCGGTTCAGGCCCAGTCCGAGCGCGACGCCCTGACCGGGCTGCACAACCGGCACTTCCTGGAGCGGTTCCTCGGCGGTAGTGATCGACCCGCCGACCTGGTGACCATGTTGGTGGACGTCGACGATCTCAAGAAGGTGAACGACACCCACGGTCACGCTGCCGGCGACGCGGTTCTCACCGTCGTCGCCGACACGCTACGGCTGAACACTCGCCCCGGAGACGTGATCATTCGCTGGGGCGGAGACGAATTCCTGCTGCTGGTGCCGGATCTCGGTCACGCCGACGGTCTCGGCTATGCGTCGCGACTGGCCGACGCGGTGCGTGCGGCGCGGCCGGCGCCGCCGTGGGACGGCCTGCCCGTTTCCGTCTCCATCGGCGCCTGCCCGACCCGCCGAACCCCACTCCCCCTGGATCAGCTCGATCAGGCGCTGTGGAAATCCAAGAAGTCCGGCAAGGGCAGAGCCACCTTCTTCGCCCTGGAGTCGTAGCGACGGGTCGGGTCCCTGCGTGACCGCTCGAGCGCGTCCTGAATCCTCTAGAGTTCGGGGTGGGGTCAGGAACTCCCTTTCATGCGCCCGGAACCGGCGCCGCTCGTGTCCCGGCACCGTGAAAACCCTAGTTGGCCTGATGTCGCGAATTGTCGAACCCGATCTGGACCACCGGCTCGTCGGGATTCTCAGCGAGTTCGCCCGGACCATGGTGAGCGATTTTCCGATCCAGGCGATCCTGGATCATCTGATCGACCAGATCGTGGACATCCTCCCCGTGGACGCCGCCGGCGTCACCCTGATCTCGCCCGACCTGGCTCCGCGTTTCGTCTCCGCGTCGGACGAATCGGCCCTCGTGTACGAGCGGCTGCAGACCGAGGTCCAGGAAGGGCCCTGTCTGCTCGCCTACACGTCCGACGAAGCCGTCCTCGTTCCCGATCTGCACTCTGATTCCCGGTTCCCGCACTTCACCGCGCGGGCGCTGGACGAGGGGCTGCGGGCAGTGTTCACCTTCCCGTTGCGACACGGCGAGAAACGGCTCGGGGCGTTGGACCTCTACCGGCGTGCGCCCGGGGCGTTGTCGGACACGATGGTGGCCACCGCGCAGATCCTGGCCGATGTGGGTGCTGCGTACCTGGTCAACGCGGAGGCCCGGGTCGAGCTCCAGGACCATTCCGACCGGGTCCAACAGGTTTCGTTGCACGACCCGCTGACGGGTCTGCCCAACCGGGTGCTGATGCTGGAACGCCTCACCCATGCGTTCCAGCGGAGCCGACGGACCGGGAACACCGCCACGGTGCTGTTCCTGGACCTGGACGGGTTCAAGCGGATCAACGATCAGCACGGTCATGCCGCCGGTGATGAACTGCTGGTGGCGGTGACCAGGCGGCTGGCCGATCTGTTGCGCCCGTCGGACACCCTGGCCCGTATCCACGGTGACGAGTTCGTCCTACTCTGTGAGGATCTCACCGGCCCGGGGGACGCCGCCGACATCGGCCGACGGCTGCAGTCCGCCCTCCGCGAGCCGTTCACCATCGGCGGGATACCGATGGACCTCAGCGCCAGTGTTGGCGTGGCCTTCGCCGATGCCGACACCCACGACCCCGAACAGGTCCTCCGAAATGCCGACATCGCCATGTACGAGGCGAAACGCCGTGGTGGGGACCAGTTCTGGGTGTACGACGCCCGCCACCCACGCCTCGCCCACGACTAGGAACGGTCCACCCGAGCGAGGAAACGGGCTCAGCTCCGCACCGTCGAGGGGTGCTGCGTCGTCACCACGACGACGACGACGACGCATCAGAACGCAATCGCTGTGCCCATCAGGTCTTCGGACGGAATACCCGCCGGTCGCAGGGCAAGCGCACGACAGAATTCGACCGCGTCGAAGGTCAACGCGGGTCCGTCGCTTCCGACCTGCCATTTTCCGCCGGCCGGGCCGGTCAGCGTGAGGTCGAAATCCTTGCCGTGGCGGCCGGCCCACTCGGCGACGACGTCGGCGACGATGACCCCATCGTGGTCTTCGGTCACACGAAGCGGCCGACCCGTGGCGTGAGCGATGTCGATCCGGTGCATCCATGGATCGCGGGTGAGGATGACGTCGACGAGATATCCGAAGCTCCAGGGTTCACGGGCACCGTTGACGTCCTGGTGGCCCGGCATCGCCCGTTTCCGAATGAGGGCAGGTGCGCGGCGGCGGCCGATCGCGGCCTTCGGTGCGCGAACCGCGAATACTTCGACAAGTCGTTGTGGAAGCCAGTCTTCACGTTCGGCAACCTGCAGAGCTGTCAGCGCGTCGAGCGGATCCCCGCCGGCACGTGAGGCTTTGCGTTGCTGACGGACGTTCTCCCGCACGGACGCAGCCATCTCCACCATCCCCAGCATGTGGCACCCCATCTGGCGTACGTCCCACGCCGGGCAGTCAGTCGGGGTGGCCCAATCCGATTCGGTGAGAGAACGGAAGAGATCCAGACACCGGTCGTATTCGGTTCGTGCCAGCTCCATGGCGAGCGGCCGGGGGAGGGCGGAGTTACGGGGATTCATCGTGCTTCCTGTCGGTTGTCTGAAGTGCGGGAATCCAGGTCGTCGCCGAACATGGACATCACCCGGGGAATCAGTCGGCGCCATCGATCTCCGCGGGGATCGTTGGCGAGTTGCTGAGAGACGAGCCCGGCGAGCAGGGCGGTATAGACGTCAGCATCCGCAGAGCTGGTGGCCCCGATGATGCGGAGCTCCTCCCGCATCAGTTCGTAACACTCGACCGACGGGGCATAGGCCTGCGCACTCGGTTCGAAACCCGGAATGGTGCGAACGTCCATGAGTTGGTGTCGGGCCAGGTCAGCGACCGCGTAGTCGAAGTAGTACTCCCCCATGGCGATCAGCCTGGCGCGGGGCTCGGCGGGCCAACGACTCACCGCCGATCTGGCGTGGTCGAGAAAGCCGCGCCAGGCCTGCTCGAACATCGCGTCGTAGATGGCGTTCTTGGAGGGGAAGTGTGAATACAGCGACGGCGCTTGCATACCGACGCGACTCGCCACGTCCCGCAGCGTGAACTCGACCAGGGTGCTGTCCCGGGCGGAGTCCCACGACGCAGCGAGGATCTCCCGACGCGTAGCCTCACGACGTTCGGTCTGCCTATTACGGTTAGGCGTTCCTATCATCGCTAGATGATGGGCCGGGTACGCGTTGGTGTCAATACATCAACCTGGTCGGTGCACGCTGAGCCCGGACCAGCGAGCCGTGCGGCGGCGGACCAGCGCCAGCATGGTGAACCGCCGAACGAGTTGACCATCAACACCGCGGCGCGGTCTGGAGGATCTGAAGGATTGGGCCGTCGAGCGCAGTCACCCGGCCCGACCTGACTCGTACTGTTTGAACACCGAGTCCAGCCGCACCGCGAGCTCCGGGCCCGATGTCGCTGGGCTCTGAACGACGTCAGGTGCCCCATTAGACTGGCCCGGGCGTGCTGACCCGCCTTCGACCCCTGCTGAGTTGTTGCTCGTGACGGTGGTCGAAGGTTGGAAGATGAGGGGTTGGCCGAGGTCATCCTCGAATGGTGCGACTGCGTCCTGACCGGGCAAGAGAGGGCAATCAACGTGGGATCCGGAACCCCCCAGCGGCCGGGCACCGAACCCAGGGCGGCTGGCGACGCGAACCCGTCGGTAAGTACATTCCACGACACGCGCGCCGCACGGGCGATCCGTCGTGTCGAGTTGGGTGACTTCCTGCGCACCCGTCGAGGGGCAATCACCCCCACCGATGTCGGGCTGACCGTGACGGGGCACCGAAAAACTCCTGGTCTGCGACGCGAGGAGGTGGCGCAGCTCGCCGGGGTCGGTCTGTCGTGGTACACGTGGTTGGAGCAGGCCCGGGACATCACCCCGTCTGTCCAGGTGCTCGAGGCGATCGGGCGGGCGCTCCGGCTCGACCAGACCCAGACCGACCACGTGTTCCACCTCGCCGGCTTGGACATCCCCTCCTCGGCGCTGGCAGGGTCGGCCGGTGAACTGGACTTCGATCACATCGTGCGGTCGCTGCTCCCGCACGCCGCCTACGTGCTCAACCCTCGCTTCGACGTCGTGGCGTTCAACGCGAACGCGGAGCTGATCCTCGGCGGTCTGGCGCAGCGCGAGCCCGGGGAGCGGAATCTGCTTCGATGGCTTTTCGACGACTCAGGCCCATACCAAGGACTCGACGAGTCAATAGCGCCGGTGGCGTACGCGAACCTTCGTGACTTCCGAGTCGAGTACGCCCGAAACGCAGGCGACCCGTGGTACGAACAGCTCGTCGCCGAGCTGAGCGCACAAAGCGCCCAGTTCCGCACCTGGTGGGACGAGCACGCCGTCAGGGTCATCGTGCCGACTCTCCATCGGATCCCCCACAGGCAGTACGGCTCGCTGCAGATCCTCTTCATCGAGACTCGCCCCGTTCACCGACCCGAGCATCGACTCAGGATCATCGTTGCCGCCGACGAGACCACCCGAGCGATCTTCGCCGAGCATCACAGCACCCGCGGGTGATGCGGGGCAGGCGATGGCCCGCCCCAGCGCAGCGCCTACGGCAGGAGCAGGAACCCTTACGCCGACCGTGCACAGCGCCGCCGAGGCCCGGCCGAGCCTGGCCCGGCCTGGCCTGGCCTGGCCTGGCCTGGCCAACGGAGGGTGCCGGCCGCGGTCCGCGTGGTCATAATTCAGTGCCGCCAGTTTGTCTCGGAGGCCGGTCGTGTCTCGATGCGTGCGATCGGGTTGGCCTGCCGGGCAAGGGCCTCGGAGGCGTGGGACCAGGATGGGTCGTCGGGGTCCAGCGCCGTCGTGAGGTAGGCCTACACCAGCGCGCGCAGGGCCGCGACTCGCTCGGGATTCTCGTCGGTGGTCTCGGCGGCGTCGTAGCCAGAGATGCCGCCGAGCACGTGTTCGGCGCCGAGCATGATGAGCAGGGTCTCGTTGTTTCCCGGGCTGCGGCAGTAGGGGTCGGTGCTGGCGAGTTCGGTGAACCGATCTACCGGCGGGCCGGTGATGCCGCGGTCGGGGTGCTGCTGGACCGCGCTCACCAGGGCACCGGGCCGTCGTCGTCGGTGAGCGTGCCCGTCGGCCCGTCGGCCGCGATGGTGGCCATCCGGACGGCAGAAGCGGCGCCCTGGGACGGGGTGCGAACGCCTCGGTGGCCGTTCAGGTCGGTGGCGACGAAGCCGGGACTGATCGCGTTGACCAGGATGTGGTCCGTGGCGAGATCGCGTGCGTACTGGATCGTCATCGCGGTGAGTGCGGTCTTGGACGGTACGTAGCCGAGCGCGATCGGGTGCTGGTCGAACAGCTCCGGGCTCGACATCAGGGCAAGGGAACCGGCGTTGCTCGAGACGTTCACGATGCGCGGTGTCGACGACTTGCGCAACAACGGCAGGAAGGCACTGGTCACGCTGACCACCCCGAAGACGTTCGTCTCGAAGATGTATCGGACGTGGTCGACGTCGGCTGAACCGGGGAGCTGACCGGCGAAGTCTGCACCCGGGCGGCCACTGATGCCGGCGTTGTTGATCAGGGCGTCGAGGTGCCCGAACCGCTTGGCCACCACTTCCGCTGCCGCGGCGACCGAGGCCGGGTCGGTGACGTCGATGACGACTGCGAGGGCGTCCCCACCGGCGCGGCGCAATTCCGCGGCGGCGTTCTCCGCCTTGTCCTTGCTGCGGGCACCGACGAAGACGGTGTGGCCGAGTTCGGTGAGCTGGCGTGTGATCTCGAATCCGATGCCTTTGTTGGCTCCGGTGACCAGGGCGATCAAAGGGGGAGAGGTGGTCATGAGGGGTCCTTTCGGGTGACCATCGACGACGAGGTCGTCAATGGTGCGATGCCGGGGTGAGCTGAACGAGCTGGGTGAGATCTGTCGCGGCGGACGAGCTGTGCTACATCACGGCGACACGGAGCTCGTCCTCATGGCCGGCACGGGATCTCAGGTCCGCGATCATCGGTCTCTGACCGGCCGACCATTCGGCGTCGATCTCGGGTCGGAAACGCGGAGTGCCGTCGTCGGCTTCGATCGTCACGGGTACGCCAGGGAGCACGACGCGCACGACCGTGTCGGGGGCCAGTCGAGCGACCGCCTCCGCGAAGCGCAACGGTTCTGAGTCGGTGTCGGTGATCATTCGGTCTCCCAGCCGGCCGCTGGTGAAGGCGTAGTGGTGGGGGATGGCGACGTCGGGGTGCAGCACGGCGACGAGCTCGGCGGCCTCGATGGCGTTCATGACCATCTGCCTGCCGTTCATCGGGCGCACGCACAGGCCGTTCGTCGGCAGCAGAGCAAGATCGAAGTGGCCGAAGCGTTCTGGGAGCCGGTCGAGCTCGGGGATGTAGAGCGTGTCTCCGCCGAAGAAGACCGTGCGGCCCTCGCCCTCGATGACGTAGGTGACTTCGTGGACGCCGTGTTCGCCGGGCGTCGCGGTGATCGTCACGGGCCCGATCGTGGTGGCGTCCCATGCTTCGAGACGGCGAACATCAGTGAACCCGGCCGCGAAGGCTCGTTCGACCACGGTGCCGGGCGCGATGACCGGCACGTCGAGGTCACGGTAGGCGGCGAAAGCGTCGAGGTCGCAGTGGTCATAGTGCTCGTGGGTGATGAGAACACCGTCGAGGTCGGGAAGCGCGTCGATCGTGGTGCGCACGGGTTCGCCCGGGTCGTAGGTCGGGGTGAAGGTGAACCACGGATCCGTCAGCAGTCGCAGGCCGCCGATCTCCAGGAGGTGGCAGCTGTGCCCGATCCGTGTGACGGTCAGCGCACTTGTGGTCGGGGTGGCGTTGGTGGGTCTCGTGGTGTCGAGCGCGGTGGTGGTGGTCATGGGGGTGCTCCTGCGGGTCGGGAGGGACTGAGGCGTTGCCCGTCCTGGCGGGCTGCTGCGTCGCGTCAGAGGTCGATCTGTTGGATGGCGGCGAGAAGCTCCTCGGGCGATTCGATCTGTGGCAGGTGCCCGGCGGTTTCGAGGAGGGTGAAGTGCGAGTGGGCGATGGTCGCGGCTACGGCTCGCCCGTAGTCGGGGGCGACGATGCCGTCGGCAGCACCCCAGATCAGGTGGACGGGTAGCTCGAGGTCTCGGGTTCGATCGAGGAGGGTCGGGTCGCTCATGGCCGCCCCGCAGTACGCGGCCAGGGTGCGAGCGTTGGCGTGGATCACCCCCGATGCAGGGCCACGGGTGTCACCGGCTCGGAACCGGTCTGCTTCGAAATAGACCAACGCCTCGAGGTCGGCGGGCTCGAGTTCGGACACGTCGGTGACCGGATGACCGGGCACGGTGAACCCGACCGAGTCGATCAGCACGATCCCACTCACCTGAGGGCAGCCGAGCAGTGCGAGCTCGGTCGCGACCCAGCCGCCGATCGAGTTGCCGACCACCGTGACGTCCCACACGTCGAGTCGCTCCAGCAGTTCGGCGTACGTGTGGGCCAGCGCCGCGATCGAGTCGAGGTGATCAGGGCGAGCAGTACCGTCGAATCCGGGATGGGTCGGGGTGAACACGCGAGAGCGGGTGCGGGCGGCGAGCAGGTCGCCGAAGCCGGCGACCGAGGCCGGGCCGGCTCCGCCATGGAGCAGCAGGAACGGCTGGCTGCGGTCACGGTCGGCGACCTGCACCCTCGCCCCGTCGCCAAGGTCGTGTTCGGTGACGCGGGGGGCCCATCGCAAGTCGGAGGGAAAGGTGCTGGTCGAGGTCATGCTCGAATCGTGCAAGAGCGTCCGACCGAGCAGAAGAGGGGTAAACATCGCGGGACCAGGGGTCCCCCCAAGAAGGGCGCTCACTCAGGGCGAGGAGACCAGTGCTCGTTGGACGGCGAGGCGCAGGGCGGCGCGCCGCCGCTCGTGATCAGCCTCGTCATGCAGGGCTGACGCGGTGTACGTGCCGCTGACCGGCGACCACGTACCGGCCAGGGCGATGACGAGGGCGTAGACCTCCTCGGGGCGGATGTCGCGGACGATCCGGCCCTCGAGCTGGGCTTGGGCGATGGCATCGTACTTGGGCTGGACGAGATCGTCGTGGCCGTGAAGCAGTGCACCCTCGGGCACCCGCTCCAAGCGGTTCCAGCTCGCCAGGCGCACCAGCTCCGGCGCTGTCAGGTAGGAGTCGTAGAGCCCGACCGCGTACGCCGGAAGGTCCTCCGCTACAAAGGGCACGGTGTCGAGGATGCGATGCAGCTGGTCATCGAAGACAGCGTCGAAGAGGTCGCCTTTGGTACCGAACCAGCCGTACATCTGCGCCTTGTTGACGCCGGCGGATGCCGCGATGCGGTCGACCCTGGCGCCGGCGATGCCGTACCGGGCGAACTCGGCCGTCGCGGTCATGAGCAGACGCCGTCGGCTTGCCTCTCCGTCTCTCACCATGGGCAAACGATACCAACTAACTAATTAGTTTGTTACTGTGAATTGCATGAACGACATCTCCAGTCCCTTCAGCAGCACCAGCACCGCCCTCGAGGTCGTCGAGGGTGTCGATCTGACCGGGCGCCGCGCGCTGGTCACGGGCGCCTCGTCCGGCATCGGCATCGAGACCGCGCGAGCCCTGGCCCATGCCGGGGCCATCGTGACTCTGGCCGTACGCGACGTCAGTGCCGGTGAGCGTGTCGCCACCGACATCGCCACCACGAGCGGACGCTCGGACATCGGCGTCATTCGCGCCGACCTGGCCGACCTGGCCAGTGTCGACGCGCTCACCACCAGTTGGAGCGGCCCACTGCACATCCTGGTCAACAACGCGGGCGTGATGGACAGCCCGCGAGGCCGGACCGCGCAGGGGTGGGAGACCCAGTTCGGCACCAACCACCTGGGCCACTTCGCTCTGGCCACGGGGCTGCACGGCGCGCTGGTCCGGGCCGGTGACGCGCGGGTCGTGGTGGTCTCCTCCAGCGGCCACGCTGCTTCGCCGATCGTGTTCGACGACCTGTTCTTCGAGCGTCGGCCGTACGAGCCCGGTGTGGCCTACGGGCAGTCCAAGACCGCCAACGCACTGTTCGCGGTCGAGCTGACGCGGCGCTGGGCGAACGACGGCATCACCGCGAATTCGCTCAACCCTGACGGCGTCTGGACTCCGCTGCAGCGCCACTGGAGCGCCGAGCAGCGCACGGTCGCCGAGCAGCAGTCGCAGGAGGCCGAGCGGTCGGGGCTGTTCCACATGAAGTCCCCCGCGCAGGGCGCTGCGACGTCAGTCTTCCTGGCTACCTCCTCGCTGGTCGCCGGTCTCGGCGGGCGATACTTCGAGGACTGCCAGCAGGCCAAGGTGGTCGAGCAGCTTGACGGCATCCACGGCGTCATGCCTCACGCTCTGGACCCCGCCGCCGCCCGTCGGCTCTGGGACGTCAGCCAGGAGCTGGTCGACACCGCGCGTGCCACCACCTTCTGACGCTCGTCCCCACCTCGGCCTCTTGCACGACGGCGGACAGAACAGTGTCGCCGCGCCCCCGGCCGTCCCCTGACTGACTGGCACCGGGCGCCGTGTGCGCCACAGGTCATGGCCCGGGTCCCCGTGACTTCGAGCAGGGCGGGCTCGGTGCCGACCTGGCCCGTAGGAGCCGCGCCAACCGGACCGCTCGCTCCTCTCCGCGGGCGAGTACCGACGGGTCGCCGGCTTCCCGGGCGTGATCTCAGATGCCCTCACTTTCGTCCTCGTTTCCGAGGTCAGAAGTCTCCACACGAGCCCGTAAGTACCCCCAGGGCCGCCGACGAGATCCTCACCAGAGCACAACGCAATGCTTCTTCAGACCAGGGCCACCAGTCGGGTCGGATCGGGTGGGCCTGGTTGGCTTCATTGGACTCCGGTCACGAATTGCAGTCCGAGACTGGTCACTGACACAAGAATCCAGAGGGCTGCTCCAAGGAGGAGTGGCTTGGCTCCGGCACGGCGGAATCCGGCGAGGTCAGTGGACAAGCCGATCGCGCTGAGTGCGACGGTGATGAGAAAGACCGACGTCGTGTTCAGAGCTGGGTGAATGCCGGCGGGAATCAGCCCGAACGAGTTCGCGCCTGCGACGAGGACGAATCCGATGAGGAACCACGGCACCAGTCGGCGCACATTCACCCGCTGCCGCGGGGCCGAGACGGCCTCGGCGAGGTCGACGGCATCGTCACCCGGGGTGGCACGCCGCCCGATGACGACTGCCAGCCCGATGCTGATGGGGATGATCATCAGGGTGCGTACGAGTTTGACGACGACCGCGTAGCTGGTGGCGACGGGACCGTAGGTAGTGGCTGCTGCCACGACCGAGGACACGTCGTTGACGGCCGTCCCGGCGAACAGTCCGAAGGCGTGCTGGCTCAGCCCGAGCAGGTGTCCTACCAGCGGGAAGACGAGTACGGCGGCGATGTTGAACAGGAAAATGGTCGAAATGGCGTAGGTAACGTCGATTCCCACCGCACCGATCACCGGCGTCACTGCAGCGATCGCCGACGCCCCGCAGATGCCGGTCCCGACGCCGATGAGCGTCCGCATGTCTCCGACGATGCCGAGCAGTCGCCCGATCAGCCACGCAGCACCCAGACACACCACCAGGGTGCCGATCATCACCGGTAGCGAAGCCAGACCTACCTTCGCGACCTCCGCAAGTGACAGCTGCGAGCCAAGGATGACCACCGACAGCTGCAGCACGAATCTGCTCGCCGTGTGCATACCAGGCAGCAGCGAAGCACCGGGCTTGATCACGGCCGCCAGGGCGACACCGATCACGATCCCTGACACGGGCCCGCCGATCAACGGCACCAGGTGCCCGATCACGGTGGCGACGATGGCGATGCCGCCGGCCAGGGCAAGCCCCGGGATCTTCGGCCTCACGTTCAATCGCAGCTTCCTCGTACCGGACGTGGGGGCAGGCACAGAAGGGGTGGTCACCCGCACAATGCTCCGGCCTGAACGGTGGCGGCGGTAGTAGGGATGTCCTTGGAAGGTCACAATGTTGAGTTGTATGGTGCGGCGTGCGGCAGCAGCGCCGGAGTGGTAGGGCAACGTCAGCCCGGCGGCGACGGCCTCGAGGTCACGCTGCAGCCCGCGGGTGAAGGAGCGCAACGCCGGCAGGTCCTGCACGCATCTGTGCTGCTCAGCGGGTTACGCAGTGTTGACGGGGTCCGGGCAGTCATGGTCGCTGCCGAACCTTTGTGACCAATCGGCGACCAAGTCGGCCTCGACCCCGGGTACTGGTGATCGCCGGCTCAGGGTGATTACGGTCGACCTTTCGAGCTCGTCGCCCGCCCCGGGCACTGTGAGTGCTACCGGGCCCCTGCCGTCGGCGGGGCGGCCAGCGCGGCGGCCGGGGAGTTGAAGCGCAGCAACCGGACGCCGGCTACGAGCCGGGCAACGTCGGTGACGGCGCCGGGGAGCTCAAGGGTGGTCACCGCCCCGTTGTCCAGCCGAGGGAAGATATTGCGGTAGCGGTCCAGCGGGATCCCGAGGAGCGCGCACAACAGCAGCCGACCCAGCGTGTTGTGGGCGACCACCAGGAGCTCGTCGTCGGGGACCGCACACAGGTCGACCAACGCTGCGCCGGCTCTGGCGACGGCGTGCGCTCCGGGCTCACCGCCGGGCAGCGGCGAGGTCGCGGGCGCGGCGACGAAGGCGTCCAACGCATCGGGGAACGCCGCCCGCATCTCGGCGGTGGTCATCCCTTCACCGCGCCCGAAGTCGACCTCCCGCAACCGCGGCTCGATCTCCAACGGCAGGCCCAGGACTGTCGCGGACGGCGACGCGGTGCGAACCGCCCGACTCAGGTCAGAGCAGATCACCCGGCTCACCGTGGTCGTCGCGGCCCAGACGGCGAGCTGCTCGGCCTGGGCGAGACCTGCGGCGGTGAGCTCGATGTCGGTCGCACCGGCGTAACGGTTGTC
>JBDSLP010000002.1:0-12976 GCA_039916325.1 Nakamurella sp.
ACACGGTCACAGCACCCGGCGTGGCGGCATGCACGACCTCCGGAACGTTGTGCGACTTCACCGGTCTCAACCGCGCCACGACCTACACGTTCACCGTGACGGCATCCACTTCCGCCGGCGCGGGACCGGCGAGTGCGCCGGTCCAGGGGACCACGTGACGCGCCGGAACAGGGGCGCCACGGTGGCGCGGCGGGTGCGCTGGGCCGCGCTGCGGGAGCGCCTGCGCCGCGACGAGGGCATGACACTCATCGAGCTGACCGTCGGGATGGTGCTGATGTCGATCTTCATGGCGATGTTCACCGGGGCGGTGCTGATGATGACCAACGCGATGAACACCTCACAGGCGATCAACGACGCGGCGTCCCAGGTCAACACGGCGTTCCTCCAGCTGGACAAGACGGCCAGGTCCGCCTCGTACATCAGCACCCCGGGGATCTCCGGAGGCAGTTGGTACGTGGAGATGCGATCGATGGACCGCAACGGCAAGGATCTCTGCACGCAGCTGCGCGTCAACCCCACCGCGCAACAGCTGCAGAGCCGGTCCTGGACCGTGGTCAACGCGGTAGCCGCGACCCCGAGTGCGTGGCTGCCCATCGCGTCCGGGATCACCAACGGTGGCGTGGCGTCGGGGAGCGCCACCCAACCGTTCGCGCTGAAGTCCACGACCGGCTCGTCGGCACTGTTCCAACAGCTCGTCGTCACCCTGGTCCCGCCGCCCGGGCCGGGCATGTCGTCGTCGACCGCCGGCTCGTCGTTCACCGTCACCGCCCTGAACAGCACGCTGCCGGTCCCGGCCGGCGCCATCTGCCAATTGGCCCGGACATGAGACCGCCCCGGGGGCCGGACGACCGCGGCTCGATGTCGATCCTGCTGCTGGTCGTCCTGCTCGGGCTGGCGTTGAGCGCGCTGTTGGTACCGATGATCATCACGTCCAGCCGGACCAGCACCTTCGACAAGACCCGGGTGCAGGCCCTGGACGCCGCCCAGGCCGGTGTCGACGTCACGCTGGGGTCGATCCGGAGCAGCACCGACACGATCGGCGGGGTCAGCGCGAAACTCCCGTGCGGCCCGGGGACGGGCGTGGTCAACGGCGCCTCGGCCGCCGCCTACTCGGTCGTCGTGGAGTACTTCACCGTGGACCCGGCGGGGCAGAGCTATCCGTCACCGAACGCGATGAAGTGTGTGTCCGGCTACGGCCCGTACGACCTGGTCAGCGGGGCGACGACGCCCAGCTACGCCCGAATCACCTCCACCGGGTCGGTGGGGACTCCGACCAACGGATCCAGCCCGAGCCGCACCCTGAGCTCCACCTACGTGTTCCGGACCAGCGACGCCTACACCCTGGGCGGTGTCGTCCAGATCGCTCCCACGGGCTCGGCGTCACTGTGCCTGGACGTCGGAACGGCGCCCGCGGGCGGTACCCCGGTGGTGATCCAGGCGTGCAGCACCACCACTCCGCCTACTGCGCAACAGGTCTTCGCGTATCGCGTCGACCTCACGCTGCAGCTGGTGTCTTCGGTGACGGCCGCCACTCCGAACGGGCTGTGCCTGAGCCCGGCCCAGACGCCGGCCGTCGCCGGTGACGCGGTCAAGCTCTCCCCGTGCGTCCCACTCGGGCTGCCCCCGACCTACACGCAGCAGTGGAGCTACAACGACAACGGCCAGTACCAGGCGGCGCAGTCGACGTCAGTGGCCACCGGCACCCTGCCCAACCTCTGCATGAACGTGCTGACCCAGGCCGCCGGTCAGCCGGTGATCGTCGGGTCGTGCGGGAGCGCGTGGATTCCGTCGGCGTCTGTCGGCGCCGGCGCGGCTGCGCTCCCGCAGTGGGTCAACTTCAGTGAGTTCGGCCGCTGCCTGGACGTCACCGCTCAGAACGTCAACTCGACCTACCTGATCGACTATCCGTGCAAGCAGAACCCGAATCCGGCCGCCAAGACGTGGAACCAGCTGTTCACCGCGCCGCCCAACCTGACCCAGCTGGACAGCGTCACCGGCCCGATCTACACCACCAACGGTGGTGTCCCGTACTGCCTGACCAGTTCCGGCACCGACGGCGGCTACGTGACGGTCAAGACCTGCGTGACCGGCAGCGCGCTGCAGACCTGGACGATCTACACCGGGAAGGCCACGCTGTCCTACTCCCGCCGATACACGATCGTCAGTGGGGGGCTGTGCCTGGGCCTCGGGGCGCCGAACGCGGCCCTGACCACCTGGTCGACCATCGTCTCCGAGGCGTGCACCGGGAGCAAGAAGCAGAAGTGGAACGGCGTCGCCAGCGCCCTGAACTCGGCGGTCACCAACACCTACGAGAAGTAGGGACACACCCACCGGAGGCGGCCGGGGAGGGGCGTGGGGCGGGCCCCGAAATGCCGAATTCGGCGTGAGAATCACCGGGTTGCGTGATTCTCACGCCGAAAGTGGTGGGTGCCCGGGTGCTCGGGGGCGGAGCTCAGGCGATCCGGGACCGGCTCTCGCCGGATCCGCTGCTCACCGGGAAGCGGCGGGCCCGCATCTCGCCCTGGCAGGTCGACATCGCCAGCCGGCCCGCGACGGAGTGCCGGCCGGCCAGCGCCTGGTAGTAGGCGTCACGGGTGGCGGCGGCGCGACCGGTGCGGGCCAGCGGGGCCAGCGCGTCGGGGTCGAGCTGGGAATTCATCCCGTCCCGGATCAGCGCGGTGGCTTCACTGCACATCTGGGAGACCCGGGACTGGGTGACGGACAGCTCGGCGGCGATCTCGCTCATGGAGCGGTTCTGGAAGTAGTACGCGTCGACCACCCGCTGCAGCCGCTCGGGCAGCGCGTCGATGGCGTCGTGCAGGTAGCCGAGCTGTTCACGGTGCAGCAGCAGCGACTCCGGCCCATGGGTCTGGTCGGGGAGGACGTCGGACACCACGTCAGGGGTGAAGCTCTGCAGGCTCACGACCGTCCCGCGGGCGAGATCGGCGTGAATGGCGTCCAGTTCGCGGACGCTGATGCCCAGGGCCGCGGCGATCTCGCCGCCGCCGGGTGAGCGCTCCAGGGTCATGGCGAGCTTCCGGGTGACGGTCTCGACCTCGCGGGCGCGGCTGCGTACCGATCGGGACGCCCAGTCCATCCCGCGCAACTCGTCGATCAGCGCACCACGGATACGGAACGCCGCGAAGCTGCGGAAGCTCGACCCGCGACCGGCGTCGAAGGCGACCGCGCTCAGGACCAGGGCCATCATTCCGGCGGACATCAGGTCGTCGCGGTGGACGTGGTGCGGCACCGTACGGAGGCGCTCGGCCACCAGGATCTCCACCAGCGACAGATTCACTTCGACCAGCTCGCTGACGTCCCGGCGGTGAGCCGGATGACCCAGGGTGATGACCGCCAAGGCGACCGGGTGGTCTGCGGGTTCCCCACCAGCATTCGTCGATTGGGGTGACGCAGAGTAGTAGTCTCTCACCTCGTCAGAGCGAAGGGCGTCTTGTGCACAGCCACCCTGATGGACGATCGTGAGGTTCATAACTCTCCTGTTTGCCACCTATAAGGACACATATGCGCCCCATTCCTAAACTGTAGCGATAGATAGGGTGATTGTGCGCTCGAACGGGTGGTGTGGGTGTTGCCGCGAGACCCCGGACCGTCACCAATGGACGCCGAGAACTATCGACAATGCGTGACAGCTGCGTGGCGATAAGCGACTAGATGCGTGAGGACCGCGGCTGTCTGGGCCGGGAGAGCCCCGGCGGCAGGGTGGACCGGAAGTGCAGCGTCACCGGGCCTGGCATCCGGGTGAACTTCGTCCCGGACTGAGGCCGCCGGCGCGGAGACCCGTCGCGGACCGGACTGTCCGCCACGTCACCTGAGGTCCACGCAGTGGTCGCGTGACCGCGACGGCGGGCCGGCGTTTCCTCTGCAGAGTCGCCCCCAGGTGCTGCGGTCCGCCGCCTGGGGGCTTCTGCCCTCCCCGTGCGGATGCACTGCCGTCCATTCACTACGCCTGATCGGGTGGACCCTTTCGTGTTCATGAACACCGAAAGACGAACGACAAACCTCCCACTCCGAGCGACGGCGTGCGAAGTGACGGGTAGGACAACGGTCGATACGGGTTCGAGCCCACGTATACGCAGCTCAGGGGCCTGTCTCGGCGCTGGTCAGGTTGCGGCGGGAATCCCCGATCGGGGAGCGAGCATTTACTTGACGTGAACGTTCGGTGACCAAGAGCTGAAAGCGTGACTTTACGTGGTGCGCGTCCGACTGACAGTCGCCATTTGGTGCCTTAGGCTTCGCGGTATCGCTACCAGAGAACCACTGGGTACCAGTGCTCCACTGATCCATTCGAGCCAGCCCAGTCAACGCAGCCACCCGACGGAGACCGACATGATGTGGTACCTGCTCCTCGCGATCCCCGTCCTCGTCTTCGCGATGGGGAGGTGGGCCCGCGTCGGCGAGATCACCGCGACCGACGTCCACTGCACCTCGCTCGACCTGCGGCTGGACCGGCAGGCCGAGCTGATCCGCGAGGGTGTGGCGGCGCCATTGACCTGGATGCCGACCCCGCGCGCGATCTCCCGGGTAGGCCCCCGCCCGCTGTCGAGCCAGTCCGGCGAACTGCTGGCCAGCTGACGTCGCTGCTCTGACTCCCTGCCGCCGGCCGGTCGCGCCCTCGGGCGTGGCCGGCCACTTTTTGTCGCCGCCCGGTGGGCCCGGCTCGGGCTGCGGCGTCCGGGGTATGCGGTTGCGGTGGCGCACTAGGCTCTCAAGGTCGGAAAGTCCCCGTTCTGTCTGGAGCCCATCCTCATGTCTGCCGCCGCCTGGTTCCCCTCGCCCGCCCGCATCCGGGTCGCGGCCGGCGCCACGGCCGGCAGCGCGGTCCAGGCCGCCGACCTGCCCCGCACCGGTCCGGACGCGATCGTCGTCGTCCGCGACACCGACGGTCAGCTGCGCGACCTCGCCTGGACCCCGGACGCCGACGTCGAGGTCGAGGCAGTCGCGGCGTCGTCGGAGGACGGCCGGTCGGTCATCCGGCACAGCGCCGCCCACGTGCTCGCGCAGGCTGTCCAGCAGAAATTTTCGGACGCCAGGCTCGGCATCGGCCCGTTCATCACCGACGGGTTCTACTACGACTTCGACGTCGAGAAGCCTTTCACTCCAGAGGATCTCGCCGATCTGGACAAGCGGATGGCCAAGATCATCAAGGCCGGGCAACGGTTCTCCCGACGCAGCTACGACTCCCGCGAAGCGGCCCGCGAGGAGCTGGTGGGTGAGCCGTACAAACTGGAGCTGATCGAGCTGAAGGCGTCGGGTGGGGTCGCCGCCGACGAGAGCGCCGCGATCATGGAGATCGACGCCGCCGACCCGCATCTCACCGCCTACGACAACCTGCACGCGCACACCGGCGAACGGATCTGGAGCGACCTCTGCCGCGGCCCGCACGTGCCGACCACCCGCTACATCCCGGCGGTCAAGCTGATGCGCAGCGCCGCCGCCTACTGGCGGGGCAACGACAAAAACCCGCAGCTGCAGCGCATCTACGGCACCGCCTGGGAGTCCACCGACGCCCTGGACGCGCACCTGACCCGGATCGCCGAGGCCGAGCGCCGCGACCACCGGCGGTTGGGCACCGAACTGGACCTGTTCTCGTTCCCGGACGAGATCGGTTCGGGCCTGGCGGTCTTCCACCCCCGGGGCGGCATCATCCGGCAGGAGATGGAGAACTACTCCCGGCAACGACACACCGAGGCCGGCTACGAGTTCGTCTACTCCCCGCACATCACCAAGGGCGCGCTGTTCGAGACCTCCGGCCACCTGCAGTGGTACGCCGACGGCATGTTCCCGGCGATGCATCTCGACGAGGAACACCACCCGGACGGCACCGTGAAGCGGCAGGGTCAGGACTACTACCTGAAGCCGATGAACTGCCCGTTCCACAACCTGATCTTCCGGTCCCGGGGCCGCTCCTACCGCGAGCTGCCGCTGCG
This sequence comes from Nakamurella sp., assembly GCA_039916325.1. Classification (GTDB taxonomy): domain Bacteria; phylum Actinomycetota; class Actinomycetes; order Mycobacteriales; family Nakamurellaceae; genus Nakamurella. The sequence goes on from JBDSLP010000002.1 coordinate 5,949, forward strand.
GCTGTTCGAGTTCGGTTCGGTGTACCGCTACGAGAAGTCCGGTGTCATCCACGGTCTCACCCGGGTCCGCGGCATGACCCAGGACGACGCGCACATCTACTGCACCCCCGACCAGCTGCAGGACGAGATCAAGTCGCTGCTGAAGTTCGTCGTGGATCTACTGCGCGACTACGGCCTGGACGATTTCTACCTCGAGCTCTCGACCCGCAACGAGGAGAAGTACGTCGGTACCGACGAGCAGTGGGAGACCGCGACCCACGCGCTGCGCAAGGCAGCTGAAGACTCGGGACTCGACCTCGTCCTGGACCCCGGCGGAGCGGCGTTCTACGCGCCCAAGATCTCCGTGCAGGCCAAGGACGCGATCGGGCGCACCTGGCAGATGAGCACCATCCAGGTGGACTTCCAGCTACCCGAGCGGTTCGAGCTGGAGTACACCGGGTCCGACGGTCAGCGTCAGCAGCCCTACATGATCCACCGGGCGCTGTTCGGCTCGATCGAGCGGTTCTTCGCCGTCCTCACCGAGCATTACGCGGGGGCGTTCCCGGCCTGGCTGTCGCCGGTCCAGGTGGTCGGCATCCCGGTCGCCGAGGCGTTTGGTGACCACCTGCAATCGGTGGTGGACACCCTGCGCCGCAGGGGTATTCGCGCCGAGGTCGACCACTCCGACGACCGGATGCAGAAGAAGATCCGCAACCACACCGCGGCCAAGGTGCCCTTCCAGCTGCTGGCCGGCGGCAAGGACCTGGAGGCCGACGCAGTGTCGTTCCGGTTCCGGGACGGTACCCAGGTCAATCAGGTGCCGGTCGCTGACGCTGTCTCGGCGATCCTGGCGTGGGTCGCCGAGCGCCGCAACGAGTCGCCGTCCGCGGTGGCGCCGGCGTTCGCCGCACTGGGCTGAGGGGCCACCCGTGAGTGAACCGGTCCGCGAACTCCAGGACGGGGTGGGGGAGTCCGACAGTCTGCAGCGGCTGTGGACCCCGCACCGGATGGCCTACATCAAGGGCGACCAGAAGCCGTCGGTGAGTGCTGATCCGACGGCGGACTGCCCGTTCTGCCGGATCCCGGGGCTGTCGGACTCCGACGGGTTGATCCTGGCCCGCGGCGAGACGGTGTACGCGGTGCTGAACCTGTTCCCCTACAACCCCGGTCATCTGATGGTCGTCCCGTACCGGCACGTCGCCGACTACACCGACCTGACGCTGGACGAGACCACCGAGCTCGCCGCCGTCACCCGGCACGCCGTGACGGTGGTCCGTGCGGTCTCCGCCCCGCACGGCTTCAACATCGGGATGAACCAGGGTTCGGTGGCCGGCGCCGGGATCGCCGCCCACCTGCACCAGCACCTGGTGCCGCGCTGGGGTGGCGACGCCAACTTCATGCCGGTGATCGGGCACACCAAGGTGCTGCCCCAGCTGCTGGGTCAGACCCGGCAGATGCTCGCCGACGCCTGGTAGCAGCGCCGGTCCGAGACCGCGGCCTGAGTCCGGGTCTGTCCGGGCGCGTCGGTCGGGACGCGTTCCGGGGCCCGCACTGCCGCTATCGTGGACGTTCGACCAGTTCGCGGTGACCCGCGGACCCCTGCTCCGATCGAGGAACTCCGTCATGCTCAACGCGCTTGCCCGTGACGCCGTGTCACGGGTGACCGACCCGGTCGGTCGGGCGTTGCTCCGGGTGGGTCTGAGCCCCGACGCGGTCACGGTGATCGGCACCGCCGGCGTGGTCGCGGGGGCGGTGTTCCTGATCGGGGCCGGCCACCTGTTCTGGGGCACCATGGCCGTCACGGTTTTTGTGCTCTTCGACCTCTTCGACGGGGCGATGGCCCGGGCCCGCGGCCACGGCACCGACTTCGGGGTCGTGCTGGACGCGTCCTGCGACCGGATCGCCGACGGTGCGTTGTTCGGCGCGATCGCGTACGCGGCCTTCCAGTACCTGCACAACCCGTCGCTGGCGGTTGCGGCGTTGATCTGTCTCACCGCCGGTCAGGTGGTGTCCTACATCAAGGCGCGGGCCGACTCCGTCGATTTGCGCATCACCGGGGCCCTGGCCGAGCGCGCCGAGCGCAACGTTCTCGGCCTGGTCGGGACCGGCCTGCAGGGCGTCGGGGTGCCCTACGCGTTGGCCGTGTGCCTCTGGGTGCTGGCTGCGGCAAGTGTGTTCACCGTCATGCAGCGGATGGTGCAGGTCCGCCGCGCCTACGTCCGGCGGGAAGCGGCCCAGCCCCGGTGAGTGCGCGTACCGACCGGTGGACCGCCGCCGGCTTCGGCGCCGGTTGGGCGGTGGTCAAGGCGCTGCCGGAGCCGGTCGCCGCCTGGGCGGCTGATACCGCCGCGGACCTGGCCTTCCGTCGCCGCGGACCCGCGACGGTCCAGCTCGCGAAGAACCTGAAGCGGGTCCTGGGATCCGACGCCACCCCCGCCGCGCTGGCCGCGGTCACCCAGGCGGGCCTGCGGTCCTACGCCCGGTACTGGCGCGAGACGTTCCGGCTGTCGTCGATGGACCACGAAACGGTGGTCGCCGGCTTCCTGCCACGGCTGCTCGGCTTCGAATACCTGCAGGACGCGATGGCGGCCGGCACCGGCGTGATCGCGCCGCTGCCGCACTCGGGCAACTGGGACATCTCCGGGCTCGGGATGACCCACGAGTTCGGAACGTTCACGACCGTGGTGGAGCGGCTGAAGCCGGAGTCCCTCTACGACAAGTTCGTCGGCTACCGGCAGAGCCTCGGCTTCGAGGTGCTGCCGTTGACCGGCGGCGACCGCAACCCGATCACCGTGTTGAAGGAGCGCCTCGAGCACGGCGGGATGGTGTGTCTGGTGGCCGACCGGGACCTGTCGTCGCGGGGAGTGGAGGTCGACTTCTTCGGCGAGAAGACCCGGATGCCGGCCGGCCCGTCGATGTTGGCCGCGATCACCGGGGCTCCGCTGTGCCCGTCGTTCATGTACTACACAGAGACCGGCTGGGCCGGGGAGATCGGGGCCCCGATCACGCTGTCCGGGGAGCGGCTGCGGGATCAGGTCCGCGATGGCACCCAGCAGATCGCCGACTTCTTCGCCCGTCGGATCGCCGAGCACCCCGCCGACTGGCACATGGTGCAGCCGCTGTGGCCGGCGGACCTGGAGCCCCGTCCGGGCCACCCCGCCGCATGAGGATCGGCCTCGTCTGCCCGTACTCCTTCGACGTGCCCGGTGGCGTCCAGGGGCACGTGCTCGAGGTCGCGCAGGTGCTGGCCGACCGCGGCCACCACGTATCGGTGCTGGCCCCCGGTGAGGAGGACGCCGACCTGCCGGCCTTCGTCGTGCCGGCCGGTCGCAGCGTCGGTATCCCGTACAACGGCTCGGTCGCCCGGTTGTCGTTCGGCCCGGTCAGCTACACCCGGGTCAGGCGCTGGATCCGCGCCGAGAAGTTCGACGTGCTGCACGTTCACGAGCCGGTTGCGCCCAGCCTGTCCATGCTCGCCCTGATCGTCGCCGAGGGTCCGATCGTGGCGACCTTCCACACCGCGAACCCGAAGTCCAAGGCGCTGGCCGCATTCCAGGGCATGCTGCAGCCATTCATGGAGAAGATCACCGGCCGGATCGCGGTCAGCGAGCTGGCCCGTCAGGTCCAGGTCGAACACCTCGGCGGCGACGCCGTGATCATCCCCAACGGGGTCGACACCGCCTTCTACCGGGCCGCCGCTCCGCTGCCCGACTACCCCCGGACCGGCGGCACCATCGGCTTCGTCGGCCGGTACGGCGAGCCGCGTAAGGGGATGGCCGTCCTGCTGGCCGCGATGGAGCTGATCCTCCCGACCCGGCCCGACCTGCAACTTCTGATCGCCGGATCCGGAGATCCCGACGAGCTGATGGACGCCGCCGGGCCGCGGCTCGCCGGCCACCTGCGGCTGCTGGGCCAGGTCAGCAACGCCGACAAGGCGTCGCTGCTGTCGTCGGTGGACATCTACTGCGCCCCCAACACCGGCGGTGAGAGCTTCGGGATGATCCTCACCGAGGCGATGAGCGCCGGGACCGCGGTCGTCGCGTCGGACCTGGACGCATTTCGGCGGGTGCTCGGCGACGGTCGATACGGTGCGCTGTTCCCGGCCGGTGACCCGGTCGCGCTGGCCGGGGCGCTGTCCGACGCCCTGGACCGGCCCGCGGAACGCGCCGCCGTGGTCGAGCGGGCGTCGGTGGCGGTGCGGCAGTACGACTGGACGGTGGTGACCGACCAGATCCTGCAGGTCTACGACACAGTGATCGCGGCGGACCCGCGCTCGGTGGTCGAGGCCGAATGAAGGGCCCGAGATGGGCTGGCTGATCGCGACGATCATCGTCGCGCTGCTGATCTGTGCCTTCCGGCTGGCCCGGCTGGCCACCCGGCTGGACCGGCTGCACCGTCGGACCGAGGCCGCCTGGGCCGCGGTGGACGTCGCGCTGGCCCGCCGCTCCGGGGCGGCCCGGGCGCTGGCGGCCGGTACCGACCTACCGCCGGACGTCGCCGCCGCCCTCACCGCGGCCGCAGCCCAGACCGAGACCGCCGATCGGGCCCAGCGCGCCGATGCCGAGAACGGCCTGACCAAGCAACTCGAGCAGCTGCCGACACCGGCCGAGTCGTCGGTGGCCGAGGAACTCCAGCAGACCGCGCAGCGCATCCTGCTCGCGCGACGCTTCTACAACGATGCGGTCCGCGACACCCGGGCGCTCCGGGCGGACCGGTTCTCCCGGATGTTCCGGCTGGCCGGGCGGGCCTCGCTGCCCGATTACTTCGAGATCGCCGAGTACAACCCGTCCCGGCCACTGAACCGGGTGTCGGCGCGGGTCATCCTGCTCGACGACGACGACCGGGTGCTGCTGTTCCGCGGCAGCGACCCGCACCTTCCCGGCGACCGCTTCTGGTTCACCCCCGGCGGTGGCGTGGAGGCGGGGGAGGACCTGGTCGGGGCGGCGCAACGCGAACTGACCGAGGAGACCGGCTTCCGGCTGTCGCGGGCGGCGTTCCACGGCCCGGTCTGGTGGCGTCGGTCGAGGTTCACCTTCGCCGGCATGGACTACGAACAGACCGAGTACTTCTTCGTGGCCCGGCCGCCGGCCGACGGACCCGCCCTGCACCACGACGGATTCACCGAGGACGAACGCTCCTACATCCAGGGCGAGGAGTGGTGGGCGGTAGACGATCTCGCCGCCACCGGGGACGTCGTCTACCCGGTGCAGCTGACGTCCCGGCTCGCCGAGGCGGTCCATGTGCTGCGGGCGGGCCGGGAGGTCGCGGATCCAGGGCAGATCGACTGACCGCGGGGTCTCCCGCCCGGTGCGCCGACCGGGTCCATCGACGTCGATGGTTTAGCTTGAGGTGCTGTGCTGGGGCTGGGGGTGACGACGCTGCCGATCCCTCGACCCGAGAGGATGCCGGTGACCGCCCGACGTTCGCGTGTGACCACCGCCCGGTGGCTGGTGCCCGTCCTCGTACTGGCTGCCTGCAGCTCCGGCGAGCAGGCGGCGCCGACCAGCACACCGACCACATCCGCGGTGAGCAGCGGGACCACCGCGCCGCCGGAACCGCCGACCACCACCACCGAGGTCGTCCCGACGACCACCGAGGTGCCGGTGGCGACCGAGCCGCCGCCGCCGCCTGCCCCGCCGCCGGTGGACGCGATGACCGGTGGCGCCCCCTCGGCGAACGTGGTCATCGCGGCCAAGATCGACAACACCTTCCCGGGGGACCAGTGGGGCGTCGGTGACGCCGACGTCGTCTACGTCGAGATGGTCGAGGCCCAGCTCAGCCGGCTGATCGTGCTGTTCCACACCACCCTGCCGGCCGAGATCGGGCCGGTCCGCAGCGTGCGCACCACCGACCCCGACGTGCTCACCGGATACGGTTCGCCCGCACTGATGTTCTCCGGCGGGGCCGGCGGACCGCTGGACAACTTCGCGTCGTCGGGGCTGGTCAACGCCTCACCGGAGGTCATCGGTGGCTCGTACTGGCGGTCATCGGCGGCCCGGGAGCCCTACAACCTGCACGCGAACGTGGCTCAGGTCGCCGCTGCGGTCGGTGGGATCAGCGTCCCCAGGAACCCCGGGTTCACCTTCTCCGACGACGCCGGCCCGTACGCCGGGCAGCGCGATGTCAGCCGGGTGAGCGCGGCGTTCGCGAACCCGATCTCGTTCCGCTGGGAGGACGGGGTGTGGAAGTACGTCCGGCGCGGCTCGGTGCAGAGCGACGGCGCCACCGGGGCCGTCGTCGCGTTCCAGAACCTGCTGGTGCAGCGGACCACCGCACAGAAGGACGGCACCGTCGACAGCAAGGGTGTCGCCTCCTACAAGACCAACACCATCGGCTCTGGCTCGTTCACCCTCTACCGGGACGGCAAGGCCGTCGACGGGACCTGGTCGCGGGCGGACGCCGCGTCGCCCACCAGCTTCGTCGACGCGGGCGGTGCGCCGGTGAACTTCCGGACCGGGAAGACCTGGGTGGTGCTGGCGCCGGAGCAGATCAGCATGTCCGAAGGCTGAGCGGACCTGGCCGGGTGACTTCCACCCGACCGGATGAAACAAGGTATCCGGAATAATTATGGTCACAATCTGTGTTTACGACGTAGCTCTGTGTGCATAATAGAGACGTGCCCATTTCCCCGGAAGCTCGCCGGAGCCAATCCGCGCAGCACTACCTCGTCGACGGCCCGCTGTCGGCGAGGCTCGAGACGCTGCTCCGACTGGCCTCCCAGTCGATCGACTTCCCGGTGATCATGGTCAACATCCTGGACCAGGACACCCAACACACCGTCAGCCTGATCGGCGCCGACGACCGCACTATCCGCCCCCGCTCCGATGCCTTCTGCGACACCGTCGTTCGGACCGGGCTCCCCGTGCTCGTCGACGACGCCGCTACCGACCTGCGCTTCGCCCGTTTCCCGGCGGTGCTCGACGGCACTGTCGGTTCCTACCTGGGGGTGCCGCTGATCGGGCGCGAAGCCGCGATCATCGGTGCGGTGTGTGTGATCGACGGGCAGGCGCGGACGATCGACCAGGGCCAGGTGCGGCGGCTCACCGAGT
>JBDSLP010000003.1:0-9878 GCA_039916325.1 Nakamurella sp.
CGGGTCGGTGCCCGGTGGGGCCGACACGATCGTCGGCACCCCGATCACCGACGGGACCGCCACCAGCGGTGTGGTCGATGGTCTTGCCCTCGGCGTCGGATACCAGCTGCAGGTCGCGGCGACCAACCTGCTCGGGATGAGCGCGTTCTCCGCGTTGTCGAACGTCATCACCCCGCGGCTGTTGCCGGTCATCTCGTTGCGGGGCTCGGGGGTGTTCCCGCGCACGGTCGTCGGCGTGACCTCAGCCCCGCTGGCCTTCACGTTGTCCAACACCGGACTGGGCGAGTTGACCATCAGCGACATCACACTGAACAGCATCGGCGCCGGGACCGGCGCCGCGTCCTTCGCCCTGGATCGCACCAGCTGTGGGGCCACCCTCGCCGCCGGATCCAGCTGCGAACTGCGGGCGACGTTCACCCCGGTCGGCGTCGGGTTCAGGATCGCCGCCGTCATCGTCGTCGGCGAGGGCGCCGCCTCCCAGCAGCTCATCGTCAGCGGTACCAGCCTCGCCGTCCCGTCGCCCGCCGCCTCCCTGACCGGTTCCGGCAACTTCGGCAACACCGTCATCGGCACCTCCGGCGCCGCTCAGCTGCTGACACTGGCCAACACCGGCGGGGGCCCGCTGAGCGTGTCCTCAGTGGCGCTGACCGGCGCTGACGCCGGCGCGTTCACGCTCGACCGGAGCGGCTGCGGCGCGGCCGTTGCTGCGAACTCCTCGTGCACCATGGCCGTGACCTTCGCCCCGACCACGGTCGGCGCGAAGACCGCCACCGTCACCGTCGCCGACAACGCGGTCGGCAGCCCGCGGTCGGTCACCCTCAGCGGTACCGCCCTGCCGGTCCCGCCCGCGCCGACCGTCACCGCCCGCACGCCCGCGGCGAACGCGACCGGGGTCAATTCGGCGGCCGATCTCACCGCGACCTTCAGCGTCCCCGTCACCGGGGTTTCGGGAACGACGTTCACCCTCCGGCAGGGCACCACGGCGGTTCCCGCAGTGGTCAGCCAGGTCGGCACGACCCCCCAGTGGACGCTGAACCCGGCCGCCAACCTCGCCGCGAGCACCGTCTACACCGTTACCCTCACCGGCGGTCCGTCCGCCGTCCGGTCGACCGATGGGGTCGCCCTGAGCGCCGTGACCTGGACCTTCACCACCGCCGCCCCGGCGGACACCACCGCCCCCACGGTGACCGGGCGGACCCCGGCCTCGGCGGCTACCGCAGTCGCGGTCGCCCGGTCGGTCACCGCGACGTTCAGCGAGCCGCTGAACGCAGCGACGGCGGTCGCGGCCAACGCCACCCTGCGGCAGGGCACGACGACGACCGGCGCGCTGATCGCGGTCGCGGTCACCTACAACGCCACCACCCGCACCCTGACAGTGGACCCGACCTCGAACCTGGCGTCGGACACCCGATACACGGTGCGGCTGACCAACGGCGTCCGCGATGTGGCCGGCAACGCCCTGGTCGCCACGAGCTGGTCGTTCCTGACCGGGCCGGCGCCCACCGTGGTCACCCTGAACCCGGCGAACAACGCCACCGCGGTGCCGGTCGGGAACAACGTGACCGGCACGTTCAGCGAGGCGGTCGCCGGCGTCACCACCTCCACGGTCACCCTGCGGGCCGGTACCGCAGCGACCGGCACGCTGGTCCCGGCCGGCGTCACCTACAACGCCACGTCCCGGGTGATGACGCTGAACCCGAACGCCAACCTCAGCCCCGACACCCGGTACACGATCCGGCTGTCGACCGGCATCACCGATGTCGCCGGCAACCCGCTGGTCGCGGCGAGCAGCACCTTCCTCACCGGACCAGCCCCGTCGATCACCACCCGCACCCCGGGGGTGAACGCCACCGCGGTCGGCCGGACCGCGAACGTCACCGCGACGTTCTCCGAAGCGGTGGTCGGGGCCCGGGTCACCGGCACCTCGGTCACCCTCCGGTCGGCCACGGCCGGCACCCTGATCGCCGCCCTGGTCACCTACAACTCAACCACCCGGGTCGTCACGCTCAACCCGAACGCGACCCTGGCGGCCAGCACCCGGTACACGGTGCGCCTGGACGCGACGATCACCGACGCTGCCGGCAACCCGCTGCCCGTCACGAGCTGGACCTTCACCACCGGAGCCTGAGCAGGTGACGAACCGGCCGGTCCTCGGATCGGCCGGGTCGTCGCTTCCGGCCCGTTCAGAACACGAGGGCGGCCAGCTCGCAGCCGATCTCACGCATCCGGGCCAGCACCTCGGCACGCCGGTCCCCGACCGCGGGGTCCCAGTTCGCCAACACCGCGTAGGCCACCGTCCGCCATTCCCCGATCACCACCCCGACGTCACAGCGCACCCCGTCGTCGGTACCCGTCTTGTGATGCAGCCGTACCGCGGAGCCGGGCGCGCTGTGCGCCAACGGATCCCATTCCCAGCCGGCCGGCACCATCGACAGATCCAGCCCGTCGGCGAGCCAACTCAGCATCAGCTGCGACACATCGGGGTCGATGAGACGGCGGACCGCCATCGCGGCCATCAGGCCGGCGAGTTCGGCCGCGCTCCCGGTGGACAACGTCCACGGATCGGTCGGGCCGCGGAAGTCGCGTACCCGGTCGAGCAATGCGGTGTGCTGCAGGCCGAGCTGTGCTGCGGTGGCGTCGATCTCGGGTCGACCGATCCGGCGGATCAGCACGTTGGTGGCCAGGTTGTCACTCGCCGATCCGATCAACTGACACAGGTCCCGCACGGCCAGCTCGTCCACGGCGAGATGCTGCCAGATGCCGGAGTCGGCCACTGCGTCGGCCGCGGTCCGCCGCAGCCGCTCGGCCGGCGACAACCGGCCGCCGACGATGAGCCGGGCGGCGGTGGCCAGCAGTACCAGCTTGCCGACACTTGCCGTACGCAGTACGAGATCCGGCTGCTCCGAGCGGATCTCAACGGCACTGTCAGCATCCCGGAGTGTCACCGACCACTGCACCGTGTCATTCATCCCGCGAGGGTACCCAGCCGTCCCGGCGAGTCGGCGTCACCGCACGGTGATCTCCGGCATCACCAGGGCGGCGACGGTCGGAACCCTGAGGGCGGCCGCGATGTCGGACAGGCCGGCCACCGCGGCACCGGTCACGGCGCGCGGATCCTCACTGTTCGTCGCGCGTCCGAGCCGGGCCAGAAAGCCCACGTGACCGGCTCGGCGTACCGGCGCATCCGTGGGCAGACCAGCCCGCGACCGGGCGATCCGGACCGCGTCACGCAGGCCGCCGAGCTCGTCCACCAGACCGACGCGGAGGGCATCGCTGCCCGTCCACACCCGGCCACGCGCCACCGCCTCGATCTCGCCTTTCGGGCGGCCGCGCCCCTGCGCCACTTTGTCGACGAAGTCGTCGTAAATGGCATCGATGGTGACGGCCAGCCGTTCCCGTTCGTCGTCGGTGAAGCCCCGGCGTGGGGAGAACATCAGCGACCGGGTCCCGTGGCTCACCGATCCCGTGTTGATCCCGAGACGCTCGAGCAACGCCCGGACCACGACCTTCCCACCGAAGACGCCGATCGAACCCGTCAGGGTCGACGGCAGGGCGACGATCACGTCGGCGGGGCAGGCGATGTAGTAGCCACCGGACGCCGCCGCCGCACCCATCGAGACGACGACCGGCTTGCCGGCCTCACTCACCCGGCACACCTCGCGCCAGATCGCGTCGGACGCCACCGCCGAGCCACCGGGCGAGTCGACTCGCAGCACCACGGCGGCAACCTGCGGGTCGGCCGTGGCGGCCCGCAGCGCGGCCCCCACCGTATCGCTGCCGACCTGGCGGCCCATGGGACTGCGGCGCGAACGTCCCGACACGATCCCGCCACGCACCTCGACGAGGGCGACGTGGGTTCTGTGCCGGGCCGGCATCCGACATCGACGGCGCGCGCGCCATCGGTCGGCGAAGAGCAACTCCGCATCGACACCGACCTTCGCGCGGATCGCAGCGTAGGCCTGGTCGCGGTATCCGAGCGTGTCGACCAGTCCCACGTCACGAGCCTCGGCTGCGGTTCGCGGCCCGGTGTCGGCCAGTTCCCGCACCCGGACCGTGGACATCCCCCGCCCGGACGCGATGGCGGCGACGGCATCGTCGAAGATCGATTCGGCGAGCCGGTCCAGGGCGGACCGGTGGGCGTCACTGAATTCGGTGCGCATGATCGCGTCGGCGGCGTTCTTGAACTCGTGACGCTGCTGGAGCTGGGGTTCGATGCCCAGCCGATCGAGGGCGCCGCGGACGAACGTCGTCTCGATACCCACTCCGAGCAGCCCCAGCCCACCACCGGGCTGCAGCCAGATCTCGCCGAACCCGGTGGCCAACACGAACGCCGCCGTGTCCCCGGGCCCGTCGCCGAAGCTCTCCGCCCACGCGATGGTCGGTTTGCCGCCGGCCGCGAAAGCCCGTACGCCGAGTCGTAGCTCCTGCATCACGGTCCACGGCAGTGGTCCGCCGACCTTGGCGATCAGCCCCACCACCCGGCGGTCGGCGGCAGCTTCGTGCAGTGCCCGCAGGGTGGGACGCAGCTGATGTCCCCCGCGGTGACGCAGCCGGCTCAGCAGATCATCGGCTCCGGACTCCACCGGGGCCTGGGTGAGGTCCAGTTCGAGTAACAGATTCGGTCGACGACCGGGCAGTGGTGGCATGCACTCCACCGTAAAGCGGTACCAGCGCGCCCCGGGGGAGCAGCGGTCCTACTGTGGGGTCGGGACAGTCCGAAATGGTGGCTTGCTGGGCGTTGTCGGCCGACATCACGCCGGGTGTCCTGAAGCTGGGGCCGACGATGGCGCCCAGGATCGGGGGAGACGGCCGGATGACCAGCTACGACGAGCTCTTCCAGGCCAGCGTGGCCGATCCGGAATCGTTCTGGATGCGGGCCGCGGAGGCCGTCGACTGGGACGTGGCACCGACCAGGGCGCTCGACGCGTCGGCCCCGCCCTTCTACCGTTGGTTTCCCGACGGCGAGCTGAATGTCGCCCACAACGCCCTCGACCGGCACGTCGCCGCCGGTCGCGGCAATCAGGCGGCCCTGATCTACGACAGCCCGGTGACCGGCACCCAGCGCACGTACACCTACCGCCAACTGCGCGACGAGGTGGCGTCGTTCGCCGGTGTCCTGACCGGTCTCGGAGTCGGCAAGGGCGATCGGGTGGTCATCTACATGCCGATGATTCCCGAGGCGGCCATCGCGATGCTGGCGTCGGCGCGGATCGGCGCGGTCCACTCGGTGGTCTTCGGCGGATTCGCCCCGAAGGAACTCGCGGTCCGGATCGACGACGCGACCCCTGCGGTCGTCGTGTCGGCGTCCTGTGGCATCGAGGGGGCCCGCGTGATCGATTACGTACCGCTCCTGGACGCCGCGATGGGGATGGCGCAGTTCACCCCGGCACACCGGATCATCCTGCAGCGTCCGCAGTCCCCCGCGGTCCTGCGCCCGGACGACATCGACTGGACCGAGGCGGTGGCGTCGGCTACGCCCGCTGCGCCGGTTCCGGTGAAGGCGACCGACCCGCTCTACATCCTCTACACCTCCGGAACCACCGGTAAGCCGAAGGGCGTGGTGCGTGACGGTGGCGGATATGCCGTGGCGCTGCAGTGGTCGATGCGGCACGTGTACGACCTCGGCCCGGGTGACACCATGTTCACCGCGTCCGACGTCGGCTGGGTCGTCGGGCACTCCTACATCGTGTACGCGCCACTGCTGGCCGGTGCGACCACCGTGCTCTACGAAGGCAAACCGGTCGGGACGCCCGATGCCGGCCAGTTCTGGCGCGTGGCCGCGGACCACCGGGTCAAGGTCATGTTCACCGCGCCCACGGCGATCCGGGCCATCAAGAAGGTGGACCCGCAGGGCGAGTTGCTCGGCGGCCATGACCTCAGCGCGTTGAAGTACCTGTTCCTGGCGGGCGAACGGCTGGATCCGGAGACCTACCAGTGGGCGACGGCGCTGTTGGGCGTACCGGTGATCGACCACTGGTGGCAGACCGAATCCGGCTGGCCGATCGTGGCCAATCCGACCGGTATCGAGCTTCTCCCGCTCAAACCCGGATCCCCGACCCGGCCGCTACCGGGGTGGGACGTGCAGGTCCTGCAGACCGACGGCACGCCGGCACCGGCCGGGGAGGACGGCGCGATCGTGATCAAGCTGCCCATGCCACCCGGCTCACTACCGACCCTGTGGAATGACGACCAGCGATTCGTGGACTCGTACATGTCGGCGTTCCCGGGTTACTACCTGACCGGTGATGGTGGTCGGATCGACGAGGACGGATACGTCTTCGTGATGGGTCGCACCGACGACGTCGTCAACGTGGCCGGACATCGTCTGTCGACCGGATCCATGGAAGAGGTTCTCGCCGGACACCCGGATGTCGCCGAGTGTGCCGTGATCGGGGTCGCCGACCCGCTCAAGGGTCAGGTGCCTCGCGGGTTCGTCGTGCTCAAGAGTGGCGTTGTCCACGACGAGATGTCGCAGAAGCGCCTCTGTCTTGAACTCGTGCAGATGGTCCGCGACCAGATCGGTCCGGTCGCATCGTTGCGCGAGGTCGATGTGGTGGCCGCCCTACCGAAGACCCGGTCGGGGAAGATCCTCCGAAAGACGATGCGACACATGGCCGATGGTGACGAGGTGGCCATCCCCTCGACCATCGAGGACGTGTCGGTGCTGGATGCACTCGGTCCGGTGCTCCGGCCGATCACCCCCCACGGCGAACGGCGGGCGTGACTCTGGTCGGAACGGGTCGGTCGGGCTGACCCCTTCCGAGGTTCGCACGCCCCTGCTACCGGGCCGGCGTCGTCCCCAGAATGGCGTGGGTCCGGGAGATGTCGCGGTCGATCTCGGCCATCATCAGGTCTGCGGAGTCGTACTTCCACATCCCGCGGAGCCGCTCGACGAAGTCCACGGCGACCCGACGGCCGTAGAAGTTGCCGCCGCCGTCCAGGGCGAACGCCTCGATCCGGCGCTCCTTGCCCTCGAAGGTCGGGTTGGTGCCGATCGAGACCGCGGCGGGTGACCGTCGGCTACCGACCTGGAGCCAGGCCGCGTAAACGCCGTCAGCCGGGATCGCCGCGTGCGGGGTGGTGTCGAGGTTGGCGGTGGGGATACCGAGGCCGGTACCCCGACCGTCGCCGTGCACGACGATGCCCTCGACCCGATGCGGTCGCCCGAGCGCGGCGGCCGCCGCGGTGACGTCACCGGAGGCGACGCAGGCCCGGACATAGGTGGAGGAAATCTTCAGGCTGCCGTCGCTGAGCAGGTCCACGTCGTCGGCGGTGAACCCCCACCGCTCCCCCAGCTCCTTCAGGAGGTCCACGGTCCCGACGCCCTTGTGTCCGAACCGGAAATCGTGGCCGACGATGACCTCGGCGACGAACAGCCGCTCCACGAGGACGTCGTGGACGAAGCTCTCGGGAGACGTCGCCGCCACCGCGCGGGTGAACGGGAACGCGCAGAACACGTCTACCCCGAGCCCCTCGGCGAGGTCGGCGCGACGCCGTAGCGGGGTCAGCTCGGCCGGGTGACTGCCGGGGCGGATGACCTCGGACGGATGCGGGTCGAAGGTCATCATCACCGTGGGCAGGCCCAGCGCCCGGCCGCGCTCGACGGCCGCCTCGACGATCTTCTGGTGCCCCCGGTGCAACCCGTCGAACACGCCGATGGTCACCACACACCGACCCCAGCCGGTGGGTATGTCGTCCACGCCTCGCCAGCGCTGCATCGTCGTCTCCCTCTCAGCTCGCCGCGTGCCAGACCAGCACGGGCTTCGCCCGCTCGTCGACTTCGGCGAGCAGGGCCAGTAGTTCTCCGTCGGAGTCCAGCACCGCATAGGTGCCGTTGATTCCCACCGCTGCCAAGGGCCGCCCGTAGGACAGGTCGCGGGCCTCGTCGGCCGACGCCTCGCGGGTCGGGAACGACAGTTCGGCCGCCCGGGCCGCGGGCAGGATCAGCGCCTGGGCAGCGCCGCGGTCGTCGGGACCCATCGGCCACAGATCGATCGCGTCGGCGATGTCGAACGGGCCGATCCGGGTCCGCCGCAGGGCCGTCAGGTGCGCGCCGACGCCGAGGGCCGCACCGAGGTCGCGGGCCAGCGCCCGGATGTAGGTGCCGGTGGTGCAGTCGACGAGGACGTCCACCTCGATCGTCTCCCCCTTCCGGCGGGTGTCCAGGATGTCGAACCGACTGACCGTGACCGGCCGTGCCGCCAGGGTCACCGTCTCACCGGCCCGCACCAGCTCGTAGGCACGCTTGCCGTCGACCTTGATCGCCGACACCGAGCTGGGCACCTGCATCAGGTCGCCGGTCAGCGCGGACACCCCGGCCCAGATGGCGGCGTCGGTGACCCCGGAGGCATCGGCGCTGGTCACCACGTCGCCCTGGCTGTCGTCGGTCGTGGTGGACGCGCCGAGCCGGATGGTCGCGAGGTAGGTCTTGTCCGCCAGCGACAGGTGACCGAGCAACTTGGTGCCACGCTCCACCCCCAGGATCAGCAGGCCGGACGCCAGCGGGTCCAGCGTCCCGGCGTGACCGACCCGGCGGGTGCCGAGCACCCGGCGACCACGGCCCACCATGTCGTGCGACGTGGGGCCGGTCGGCTTGTCCACCAACAGCAGTCCGGGGATCACGGGGTGCCGCCCTCGACGCGGGCCGGGGCGTCGACGGCCGGGCCGACCGATCGGTCGAAGCGGTGCCGGTGGACCTCGACGGGGCCCTGACCACCGGCGTCCTGCAACTCCAGCAGCTGTCGGCGGACCCGCAGCCACCACACGGTGAGTCGGAAAAGCCCGAACGCGGTCAGCACCAGGATGGCCACGAACGCCCAGCGGTAGCCGGTCGTGGTCTTCACCGGGCCCGGTTCGACGATGTCCAGGATCTGACCGACCAGCAGCACCCCGACCAGCGTGGCGATCTAGCCGCCGGAGTTGACCAGCCCGGTCGCGGTGGAGATTCGGTGACGGGGATTGTAGTCCCGGGCCAGCATGAACCCGACCATCGACGACGGACCCCCGACGGCCAGCGCGATCATGAGTATGACCATCACCGCCAACGGCGGGTGCCCGCCGGGCCAACCGATGAGCACCCCCCAGATCGCCAGGTTGAGAATGCTGACCCCGAACGCCAGCGGGACCCGGATCGACGGACGCCGGCCCAGCAGGGCTCCCGCGGTGACGGAGAACAAACTCTGGGACACCACCAGGAGCAGCACCAGGGTGGAGGCGAGCCCTCGTGAATATCCCAGCGCCGCGGTCAGGTACGGGAAACCCCAGAGGACGGTGAAGACGGCGGAGCCGCTCATCGTGGTGAAGTGCACCCAGAACCCCAGGCGGCCACCGGGTTCGTGGAACGACCTCGCCACTTCGTCGGCGATCCGTATCCCGCCGACGATGTTCTCGGTCGGATCCGACGGCGTACGGTACGGCGCCGGTTCCGTGCCCTTGCGGATCAGGACCAGCGCGTACACCAGGCACAAGCCGCCGGCCAGCGAGAACGTCGGCGCCCAGCCCCAGACCGGCAGCAGCGCGGCCAGCGGAACGGTGGCCAGCACGTTACCGACGACGCCGAAGAAGCCGGAGAACGCGGTCAGCAGCGGGTACCGCGGACCGGGAAACCAAGCCGAGATCAGCCGCAGCACGCTGACGTAGGTCATCGCGTCGCCGCACCCCAGCACGGCGCGGGAGACCAGCGCCAGCGGGTAGTTCGGCGCGACCGCGAACCCGAGCTGCCCGACGGCCATCACGAGCGCCGCGGTCAGCAGCATCCGGCGCGGGCCGAAGCGATCGATCAGGATGCCGGCCGGGACCTGCATTCCGGCGTAGACCACCAGCTGGATGGTGATGAAGATGCTCAGCGCACCGGACTCGATACCGAAGCGCTGCATGGC
>JBDSLP010000004.1:0-25767 GCA_039916325.1 Nakamurella sp.
CGCCGGGACGATCGCCCGCCCGAGCACAGGTTGGCGGCGGGTCCACAGCAGAGTCCCGGTGAGCCAGCGATAGCGTCTGGACGCCTGCCGCCAGGTGCGTTCGTAGTCGGCGGGCCGGCTGGCCGCCACCGCGTCCACCAGCGCTGCCGCGCAGCCCAACGACACTGCGATCCCTTCTCCGGTCAGCGCGTCGACGTAGCCGGCGGCGTCGCCGACCAGCAGCACCCGGCCCGCCACCCGACGGCGGACCCGCTGACGCAGCGGTCCGGCGCCGCGGGTGCTGGTGACCGGCCGGGCGGGCAGCCGTTCGAGCAGCCGCGGGAAGGCCTTCAGCGCCTCCTCGAAACCGGCCGACCGACCACCCAGGATCGCCACCCCGACGAGATCGGGGCCGACCGGGGTCACGTACGCCTCCGATTCCGCGGCCCAGTGCACGTCGACCAGGTCGGTCCACGGTGCCATGGCGTAGTGCCGGCGCAGGCCGAAGCGTCTGGGACCCGACGCCGGCCGGTCCAGGCCGAGCGCGGCCCGCACCGGGGAGTGCAGGCCGTCCGCGGCGGCCAGGTAGCGCGCCGTGAATCCCGCGGCGGTGACGCTGTTCTCGTCCTGGCCGACGGTCGTGACCCGGCCCTGGTGGATCGGCACCCCGGCCTCGGCGACCGCGTGCCGGAGCGCGTCGTGCAGAGCCGTCCGGCGTACTCCGCGGCCCGGCCCGCCGGGGAACGCCGCCACCGCGTCCCGGGTCCCGTCGGTGTAGCGGATACCCCGGATCTGGTGCCCGTCGGGATGCACCCCGAGCCGCGCGAGGGCGGCCACCGCGCCGGGCATCAAGCCCTCACCGCACGCCTTGTCAACCGTCCCGGACCGGGGTTCGACCACCGCCACCTCCAGGCCGGCGCGGGCGGCCAGGAGGGCCGTGGACAGCCCGGCGGGACCGCCGCCGGCGACGAGGAGGTCGATCACCGGGAGGCGGGTGACCGGGTCGGGGTCGGCCCGGGCAACAGGGCCAGCGATCGGTTCTCGGCCCGGATTCGCACAGTCAGCAGGACGGCGTTCAGCCCGGTGAAGACCACTGCGGTGATCCAGGCGGTACCGACCAGCGGCAGCGCCACACCCTCCAGCACGACCGCGACGTAGTTCGGATGGCGCAGCCACCGATAGGGCCCACCGGCCACCAGGGGCAGCCCCGGCACGATGATGATGCGGGTGTTCCAGCGGTGGCCGAGCGTGCCGATGCACCACCAACGCAGCCCCTGGGCGGCGACCACCACCGCCAGCATCGGCCACCCGAGCCCCGGCACGAAGGTCCGCTGGCCCACCCACACCTCGACCAGCGCGCCCGCCAGCAGACCGGTGTGCAGCACGACCATCGGCGGGTAGTGCCCGGTTCCGTACTCGCGGCCGCCCTGGGCCAGGCTCCAGCCTGCGTTGCGGGTCGAGATCACCAGCTCCGCGACGCGTTCCAGGCCGACCAGTGCGATGAGCGCGGTGAACCAGAGTGTCACCATTCCAACAGCACCAGCTCGGAACAAAATCCCGGACCCATCGCCATCAGCACGGCCGGTTCTCCAGCACCCGGACGATGCCGGGCGAGGGTCTCGGCCAGCACGTGAAGCACCGACGCCGAGGAGAGATTGCCGATCTCGGCCAGCGACCGCCAGCTGACGGCCAGGGCGTCCGGCGGCAGCTCCAGGGTGGCCTCCACCGCCTTCATCACCTTGGGCCCGCCCGGGTGGGCCACCCAGGTGGTGACGTCCGGGACGGTCAGGCCGTGTCGGCCGAGGAACCGCCGCACGTCGTCCCCTAGGTACTGCTCCACCAGGTCCGGAACCTCGGACCCGAGAACGATCGAGAAGCCCGTCCCGCTGATGTCCCAGCCCATGGCCCGCTCGGTGTCGGGATAGAGATGACTCTGCGAGTCGACGACCCGGGGGGCGTCCCAGGTGACCCCGGGGGGCGGCATCCGCTCCCGGCCGACCGCGACCACCGCGGCGGCACCGTCACCGAACAACCCACTGGCCACCAGGTTCGCGGTGGAGGCATCGTGCCGCTGCAGGGTGAGCGAACACAGTTCGACCGCCACCAGTACGGCGACCTCGTTCGGGTGGCCGAGCAGGTAGTCATGCAGCCGGGCCACCCCGGCCGCCCCGGCCAGGCAGCCAAGACCGAGCATCGGGATCCGCTTCACGTCGGGACGCATACCGATCTCCGCGGCCACCCGGGCGTCCAATGACGGCACCGCCACCCCGGTGACCGTCGTCGACACGATGAGATCGACGTCGGCGGGGTCCAGGCCGGCCGCCTTCAACGCCCCTTCGACCGCCCGCGCACCCAATTCGGTCCCGACCCTGATGAACGCGTCGTTGGCCTTCCCGAAATCGTCGAGGCGGCGATACTCGTCCAGCGGCAGCGCCAGATGTCGACGCCCCACCTGGGCACTGGTGTGCAACCGGCGCAGCAGTTCCCGACGCCCGTCGGGGGGCAGGCAGACCTCGGCGAACACCTCAGTGATCTGTTCCTGCGGATAGCTGTCCAGCGGTAGAACCGGGTTGACCGCCACGATCCTCGTCATGGCACCAATGTACGAGGAGCGGCGAGCGGGTTCGACCGCTGCGGCGGGCCCGGGCCGCGTCGGCGGCGGCGGGTCCGGCGGCGCGGTTGAGCTCGGCTCCGGACGCCGCTGGGAGCTCCCCGGGCCGGTCCGGAACGGCGGCCGTCCGCGCGGCCCGGCACGCAGAGCGACCCTCCGGCCCGACGGGCCCCGCAGGGTACCCCCGACGGCAGCGCCTGCTGTCACTGACTGCGACCGACGTGACTTTGGGTGATCATCGTTCCCCCCGTTGCGGTATCATTCGAAAACGCCGAACTGAATTCATTCATTCTGATTTAACATTTGTGGTGTGTTGTCCCCCTCGCCAGTCCAGCCAGCTGCCCATGCGGCGCTGGACGACCTGTCCGGTTTTACCCCTGGTCAGGTCGTCGGCGAGTATTCCGAGCCGTTGAGCGGGCGGCATTTCGTGGTCGCCGAACCGGCGGCCCAGCCGGCCTTGTGGGCTGCCTACCTCGAGGGCGCGCGGCGCAACTATCGCCAGCACGGCGTGGAGTCTGCCATCGAGTACGGCGAGGTGCGAGACGGCCGGTCGACCGCCTTGTTCGTCGCCGCCACCGACGGCACCGGCCGCGTGGTCGGGGGGCTGCGGGTCCAGAGCCGCCTCACCCGCCCCGATCAGGCGCACGCCCTCCGTGAATGGGCGGGCCGCCCCGGGACCACCGAGATGATCGCTCAGATCAACCAGCGGCTGCCGTCCGGCGTGATCGAGGTGAAGGCCGTCTGGGTCGAGCACGACATCGAGCACAAGGTCGCGTTGACTGCGGCCCTGGCCCGCGCCTTCGTCCACACCATGGATCTGCTGCGGGTGCGCTACGCCCTCTGCACCGCCGCGGCGCACGCCGTCACCCGCTGGCAGACCAGCGGCGGGGTCGTCAGCACCACGGTGTCGGCCGTCGCCTACCCCGACGAGCGGTACCGCACCCGGCTGATGTGGTGGGACCGCAGCCAGGTCCCCGAGTTGCTGTCCCACGATCAGCTCATCGCTCTGACCAGGGAGTCCGACCTCCTCTTCGCCCGCTCGACCACCGCGTCGACGCTGCCGTCGGTGGCGTGATGGCCCCCCGCCTGTTCGGCCGCCGCGCGCCCCGGGACACCGCCCGCACGCCGGACCACCAGAGCTACCGCGCCGTCGTCCTCGACGAGTCCGACCCTGCCGACGCCGCCCGGATCCGGCGGCTGCGGCGCCGGCCTGACGTCGTCGTGCTGGACAACCGAGCCGGCGTCCGGGCCGAGCTGGCCGCGCTCCGGCCGGCTCTGAGCCCGGCCCAGTGCGACGGGCCGGCCCATTGGGCCTGGTACCCGTGGCGGCGGACCCTGGCGTCGGTGCCGCCGGCGCACGCCTTTCGCCAGCTGCGGCTGGACCGTAACCGGAACAAGATCACCCAGGCCGAGCAGGACGGTTACGGCCAACTGCGCATCGGCGTCGTCGGGTTGAGCGTGGGTCACGCCATCGCCCACACCCTGGCTCAGGAAGGCCTGTGCGGCAGCCTGCGGTTGGCCGACCTCGACACCATCGAGCTGTCCAACCTGAACCGGATCCCGGCCACCGTGTGCGACCTCGGGGTCAACAAGGCGATCGTGGTGGCCCGCCGGGTGGCCGAACTCGATCCGTACCTGGAGACCGAGGTGTTCACCGACGGATTGACCGAGGAATGCATTTCCGAATTCTTCTGCGGACTCGACATCGTGGTCGAGGAATGCGACTCACTGGACATGAAGGTCCGGATCCGGGAAGAAGCCCGCGCCCGCGGTATACCGGTGTTGATGGAAACCAGCGACCGGGGCCTCTTCGACGTCGAACGTTTCGATCTGGAGCCGCAGCGTCCGCTTTTCCACGGCCTCCTGGGCGACGTCACACCGGCTACGCTGCGTGGTCTTTCGACCCAGGACAAGGCACCGCACGTGATGCGCATCCTGCAGACCGGCCTCCTCTCCGCCCGGATGGCGGCCTCGATGGTCGAGATCGACCACACCGTCTCGACGTGGCCGCAGCTCGCCGGCGACGTGCAACTCGGCGGGGCCACCGTCGCCGCCGCGGTCCGCCGTCTCGGTCGCGGCGAGGATCTGCCGTCCGGACGCATCCGGGTCGACCTGGACCGCTCGCTGGACGGCCTGGGCCGGTCCGTGGACATCGCTGCCGCCCATCCGGTGGCGGTCACGGCCGGGATCGCCGCCGTCGTCGACCTCACCGCCGAAGAGCCCGCCGACCCTTCCGACGCCGTCGTGCACGCCGCGCGGCTCGCACCCTCGGGTGGGAACATCCAGCCGTGGACGCTGGCCGCCACCCAGGACGGCGGCGTGGACATCCGGTTGGTTCCCGCGCGCACCAGCGCGATGGACGTTGCCTTCCGCGGTAGCTACGTCGCCATCGGCGCGGCGGCCTTCAACGCGACGGTCGCCGCGGCCCGACACGGGCACAAGGCCACCGTCACCGCGTTTCCCGCCGGTGACCACGTCGGGGGCTACGGGAGTGATCCGGTGGTGAGCGTCGCCCTCGGTCACGGCAGCGATCCCGAGCTCGCCCGGCTCTACCCTGCGATGGTCCACCGTGTCACCAACCGCAACTACGGCCGGGTCCGTCCACTGGATCCGGAACTGATCGCATCACTACGGTCGCAGGTCCGGTCGGCCGGTGCGCATCTGCACCTGGTCACCGCCCGGCCGACGGTCAGCGAGGTCGCGGACCTGTTGGCCGATTCCGACCGGATCCGCTTCCTGACCCCGACGCTGCATGGTCAGATGATGGGTGAGATGCGCTGGCCAGGACCGGATCGCGCCGCCGACGGCATCGACGTCGCGTCGCTGGGCATGGACGAGGCAGACCTGGCCAAGCTCCAGGTCGCCGCCCGCGCCGACGTGATGGCGCAGCTGGCCCATTGGGGCGGAACGGTCGGCGCGGCCCTGGGTGACAACACCCGGGACCGGGTCAACGCCAGCTCGGCGGTCGCGGTGCTCACTGTCGACGGCGGCCGACCGGCCGATTACGTCCGCGGCGGGATGGCCCTGGAGCACCTGTGGATCAGCGCCGAGGAGCAAGGACTCGCAGTGCACCCGGTGTCGCCGGTGTTCCTCTACGCTCGCACCGACGACGAACGTCGGGAACTCTCCGCCCCGTTCGCTGACCACCTCGCCGTCGCACAACAGGCGTTCCGTACTGCGGTGGGGCTCGGCGCGTCCGAGTACCCCGTCCTGGTGCTGCGCCTCAGTCACGATGCACCGCCCGCAGCGGTGCGCAGCCAGCGACTCGACCGCGACGCCGTCGTGACCCTTCCTGCGGTCTCCGCTGTCCCCCTGATGACCCAAGAAGTACCGAACGGGCGGAAGTCATGACTGTGAAACTGACCCTCGACGACCTGGTGACGTCCGTGGCCACCGAGCTGATGGGAGTGACGGCGGCCACCCTGCACTCGGCGTCGGAGCGGCTGCTGCACCAACTGGTGGACTACTTCGAGGTCGACCTCAGCTTCCTGCGCCGCAACGACCACGAACTGGGCGCCACCGTGCTGGTCGCGGAGTGGCCACCGCGCCCGGAGGTCCCGATCCCCGACCCGCTCGGGGTGATCTTCTTCGCCACCGCCGACCCGACGTTCGCGTCGCTGGAGTCGCTGTCGTCGGTCCTGATCGTGCGCCCCACCCAGGACCACGACGAGTACCAGGACCGGGTCCGGCAGGGTTCGGGCATCCAGGGCGTCTCGCTGGCCACCGTTCCGTTGATGACCTACCAGACCACCTCCGGGACACTGGGTTTCATCAAGTACGGCGACCGCGCCTGGGAGCCCGAGGAGATCAATGCGCTGCGGGCGGTGGCCGCACTGCTGGCCCAGCTGCAGGCCCGGGTCGCGGCCGAGGAGCGGTTGCGCTATCTCGCCTACCACGACGAGCTCACGGGTCTGGCGACCCGCCGGGCGCTGACGGACCACCTGACCGCGCGGCTGGTGGCCGGCGCGCCCGGCCCGGTGCCGGTCATCTTCATCGATGTCGACCGGCTCAAGGCGCTCAACAGCTTTCTCGGGCACGCCGCCGGCGATCAGTTCCTCGCCACGCTCGCGCACCGGCTGAAGAACGCCTCTCCGCGCCACCACCTGCTGGCCCGGCTGGGCGGCGACGAATTCGTCGCCATCATGGACGGCCCCGCCACCGTGGCGGAAGCGTCGGAGTACGCAGACACCCTCCGGCGGGTGGCCAACCTGCCGGTACAGGTCGGCGGCGAGGAGATCAGTCGCGCGGTGAGCATCGGGCTGGCGCTGGGCGATCCGGGCGTCTCCAACGTCTCGGAGCTGATGAACCAGGCCGACCAGGCCATGCAGAAAGCCAAATCCCACGGCGGCAACGACATCGCCGTGTTCACCGCCGAGATGCGGCGCCAGAACGAGATCCGCACCGACATCGAGCTGCACCTGGTCACCGCGATCCGGAGTGGTTCGCTGATCCTGCACTATCAACCCGAGGTCGACATGGTGACCGGCGAGCTGACCGGCATCGAGGCCCTGGTCCGTTGGCCGCACCCGAACCTCGGCCTGCTGCCCCCGGGTGCGTTCATCGACGTCATCGAGACCACCAACCTGGCCGGTGAACTCGGTCGCTGGGTCATCGAGACCGGCTGCCGGCAGCTGCGAGAGTGGCACCTCAGGTTCCCGCAGGCCACCCCGATCAGTATCAGCGTCAATGTCACCCCGGCCGAGCTCATCACCCGCGACTTCGTGGCCACAGTCGCGCAGATCCTCGCCGACGTCGATCTCGAGGGCCGGTACCTGACCCTGGAGATCACCGAGCAGGCCATCGTGCGGGACACCGAGCAGGCCCTGGCCACGCTGCGCGGACTGAAGGCGATCGGCGTCAAGGTCGCGATCGACGACTTCGGCACCGGCTACAGCTCTCTCGCCCAGCTCAAATCGCTACCGGTGGACGGTCTCAAGATCGATCGGGGCTTCGTCCAGGACCTGGGCACCAGCGCCGACGACCTGGCGATCGTGCGGTCCATCATCGGACTGGCCGGCTCGTTCGGACTCAACATCGTGGCCGAGGGGGTGGAGACCGAACTGGCCGCCGCCACCCTGGTCGCCCTGGGCTGCACCCGGGCTCAGGGTTTCCTCTACGCCAAGCCGTGCGGCGCCGACGAGTTGGCGAACATCCTGGAGATGAAGCGGTTCGCGATCAAGCGAATGCTGTGATCTATCCGGTGGGCACTATCGACAACACCGAGACACTCAGCCGGTAGCCGCGTTTCACTACGGTTCACCACGGGTCTGGATGCCACCAACCCCGGGAACTGGCTTGCGGGGCAGCTGGACCGCGAGCAACGATTCGCCCGCTCCGACACGTCGTCCGGCCGACACACCGTCGCCGGTCAGCCGGCAACCCCGTCGCGACGCTCCGGAGCGGCCGACGGGGTCTCGTCCGCCGTGTAACCGGCGGCGGCGCGGGACTCGTCCTGTTGCTCCTCCAACTTGCGCTTGACCCGACCCAGACCGGGCACGGATCCGATCAGCTCGTTGAGCTCCTTCGACATGTCCAGCAGGTCCCGCAGGTCCGGTGCCACGGTCCCGAGAGTATCGAGCACCGGGAGGATGTCGGCGTCGACCTTGTCGACGATCGCGGGCAACGCGTTGATCAGCCGAACCACGGCAGTGATCTCGGCGACGCTGGTGGTGTCGGCCAGCCGGGTCAGCAGCGGTTCCAGGCGGCTGAGGAGAGGTTCGTAGGAGTCGAGGAGTGGCCCGACGCGGCGCACCAGGTGCGAGGACCGACCCACCACATCCTCCGCGCGCTCCATCAACCCGCCTGCGGTGTCCAGTACGCCGCCGACGCGGTCGGACATCCGCTCCACCCGGGCGATCGCCGCCGCAGCCTGCCGCTGGGTGTCCTCGATCGCGGTGACCACCGCACCGACCCTGCGCATCAGAGCTTCGACCTGCCCGATGATGTCGACCAGCTGCGGCACCAGGCCGATGGCCCGCTCGACGGCCGCATAGCCCTGCTCGGTGATCCGGAACAGATCGGCCGGTCCTGGGAGTCGCATCACGCCGCCTCGTTGTGGTGGGTCGCCTCGGGTCGGCAGGCGGTCCGCTTCGTTGCCGGGATCGAGGCTAACCGTTCGTACGGGGGAAAGGCCGAAACCGCCGGCGAGGAGTCGGGGCGACCGCCTGGTCGCGTGACGGAAACCGTTCGGTACCTCCCTACAGTGGAATGGGCCACCGCGCCGCAGGCGCACCCGGAGCACACGGAGCACACGAACGGAGAACGGGTCATGCGCTCACCGACGGTGGCGGCCGACCTGACCGTGGCGACGTGTTGAGCGGGTCGCGGGACCATCGGGCGGGATCCGGAGACGGCTGGACGCGGTGCGGAGTTGGCCACCGGCACTGGGGACGGTTCGGTGCGGCCGGGCTGCTGCTGACCTCGGAGGGTCTGATCCTCCTCCAGTTGCGCAGCGTCGACACCCATCACGGCGGCACCTGGAGTGTGCCCGGCGGCGCAAGGGACGCCCACGAGGACGCGGTCACCGCCGCGCTACGCGAAGCGGGCGAGGAGGTGGGCATCCGGGCGGACGCCGTCCGGGTGGGGGGAACCGACGTCGACGACCACGGCGGCTGGAGCTACACCACGGTGCTGGCCCGGCCTCGCGGCCAGCTGACCTTCCGGCCCAACCACGAGACCGACGCCGTGCGGTGGGTGACCGTCGACGAGGTGGGCGACCTTGCTCTACATCCCGGATTCCGATCCAGCTGGCCCCGGCTGCGGGACCGACTGGCGGGCTGAAGCAACCCGATCCTGGGACCCTCCAGCGCCTCGGCGGTCGGAGGCTCAGCGGCCACGGGTCGGCTGGTCGGCACCGGGCAGGGAGGACGCTGGTCGGCATTGGGTAGAGAAACTCGGTCGTCCCTTCCGGAAGAGGTCCTGGTGTCACAGCAGTCCCCGAATTCCCCGCCCGCCCCTGCGCCGGCGTCCGAGCGGGCCACCGTCCGTATCGGGTGGACCGACCTCCGGGTCGCTGTGCACCCCGGTGACGCCGACCGGGCACCGCTGCTGATGTTCGGCGGTATCGGTGCCGGACTCGAGGTGCTCGGGCCGTTGGTGCAGGCGCTGGATCCCGCGGTCCCGGTGATCAGGGTCGACGTACCCGGGATCGGCGGCTCGCCGCTCCCGGTCGTGCCGTTACCCATCCCGGCGCTGGCCGGTCTGATGGCCCGACTGTTGGACCGGCTGGGCCACCGGCAGGTCGACGTGCTGGGCTACTCCTGGGGCGGTGCGCTGGCTCAGCAGTTCGCCCTGCAACACGCGGCCCGCTGCCGTCGGCTGGTGCTCATCAGCAGCAGCACCGGGGCGCTGTCGATCCCCGGTGACCCACAGGTGCTCGCCAACCTGCTGATCCCCCGCCGTCCCGATCACCCGGAGGAAGCCGCCCGACTGGACGACCACCTGCACGACGACCTGGCGGCGGTGCTCAGCTCGGGGCTCGGCTCGATCGGCTCCGGCGGGTGGGGTTACCTGCAGCAGCTGACTGCGCTGATGACCTGGACCAGTCTGCCGTTCCTGCCGCTGATCGGCCAGCCGACGCTGGTCGTCAACGGCGTCGACGACCCCATCGTGCCGGTCGCCAACGGGCGGCTGCTGGCCGCCTGCATCCCGCGCGCCATGCTCACCGTCATCCCGGGCGGCCACTTCGAGATCATCCATTCAGCAGCGTCTCTCGGCGCCCTGGTCAGCCGGTTCCTGAACTGACCGCGCGAGGCGGGAAGATCGCGCCGGCCGGAGACGGCGATCGGCACCGACCTGGGGTGGCTCCCCGCCGGGGGGGTTGCCCCGACCGGGTGTCGCTGGCCAGGATTGGCCGGGGGCACGACTGGGCAGTCCCCGGGCATGACCGAACTCAGCGGCTCCCGTGTGCTCGTCGTCGGCGCGAGCGGTGGCCTGGGCGCGCCGATCGCCCGTGCGTTGGCGGCGGCCGGCGCGACGGTCATCCTGCACGGCCGCGACCGTGGCCGGTTGTCTGCGGTCGGACTGCCCGACGCCGAGGTGCTGATCGGTGACCTGCGGGATCCGGAGGTCCCGGCCGGACTGATCGCGTCCGCGGTGGCGGGCGGGGGACTGGACGGCGTGGTCATCGCCTCCGGGGTGGTCGCATTCGGTTCGGCCCTGGAGATCACCGACGATCTGGTCGACGAGCTGATGGCGGTCAACTTCACCGGTCCGCAGCAGGTCATCCGGGCTGCCCTCGGCGCACTTCCGGCCGGCGGCTTCCTGGTCAGCATCAGCGCCATCGTGGCCGAGATGCCGACCGCCGGGATGTCGGCCTACTCCGCCAGTAAGGCGGCCCTGAGTGCGTTCACCGTGAGCGCGCGCATCGAGTCGCGGCGGCGCAAGATCCGGGTCGTCGACGCCCGGCCCCCGCACACCGAGACCGGGCTGGCGACGCGCCCGATCGCCGGCAGCGCACCGCATCTGGCGGCCGGTCTGGATCCGGAGGCGGTGGCGGACCGGATCGTCGGGGCCATCACCGGCGACGAGGTCGAACTTCCGTCGAGCGCCTTCCAGGATTGACCGTCGTTGCCGGTTTGCGTCGAGGTCGAGCCGGGTAGACCGAGTTTGTCCCGACAACCTCTGTGCTTCAAAGGTTGTCGACCTCCATCCGGACGTCTCGGGGGAGGCCGACGACGTGCCGACAGCGTCATGAAAACGACGCCCTGGGCAGCCCTGCGGAAGTCACCCTCGTACCGAAAGGAACCACCATGGCCGACGAGAACGCTCCGATGGAAGGTCAGTCCAGCAACTTCGCCGACATCGGCAAGGAGATGTGGTCGTTCCTGACCGGTCGCCAAGCTGCGATCAACTACCAGTTCGTCGATCTGAAGATCGAGGTCCCGCGTTCCACCGGTGCGGAAGCTCCGCGGGCGACCTGGCTGTTGAACGGGACCCTGCGCATCACCACCGAAGAGAACGCAGCGTCCTGATGCCCGGTCGGACCGGCAGGTTGGTCGTGGACGCGGACGTCCGGATGGTGCTCAACGGCCACCCGGCACACCTGACCGGAACGGGTCAGGATCTGCGGGTCACCACCGATGCGCCGGCCGACCTGTGGACCGAGCTCACCCGCGCCGAGCTCCCCTCGGGAATCGGCTCCGTGAACGGTCCACGCGCCATCGGCCGGGTCGCCGACGAATTGGACCGGCAGGGCATCTCCGTGGCGGTCGTGGGACCGTCCGGCGAGTTGGTCCGCATCGGCGCCCGGGTCTCGTCCCGCCTCGGCCGGATCGTCACCGGGAGCGCGGCCGTGACTTTCGGCTCAGCCCGAACGGTGGCGCCGACGGTGCTCGCGGTGGTGAAACAGTCCGCAACCGCAGTCGTTGACCGGATCCGATCGCGGTGGAGACGGCGCTGATCCACAACGGGAGCCACCCGGCACCAGCAACGGCGCCGTCGACGTAATCCGTCGGCGGCGTCGCTCTGTTCCCGCTGCGGGCGCAGTCGGACACGCATCCTGCGTCACGAACCATTCGCGCAGCAGGTCACATCAACCCGCCGATCCCCCACGACCACTCCGATCCCGGTCGGGCGGTGATCCGACGTCCGCTGATGCCGTGCGGGATGATGCGGATCCACCTGAGATCGTCACCCGGTACCCACGACTGCAGTCCTGTCCGTGCGGTCCGCTCGATCAGCTTCGGGTGGTGAGCCGCCGTCATTTCCTCCGCCACGCCGCGGATCAGCACGCTCCACCCGGTGTGGGTCGCGGCGTCGATGTCGTCGACCTGGAACGTGACGTTCGCGTGCCGGGCCGAATCCAGCTTCAACCCGGGCCCGCTGCGGACCACGATGATGTCGTCGTCCATCGCGAAGTTCATCGGGATGATCAGTGGATGGTGTTCCGCGATGACCCCCAACCGCCCGATCTGCCGGGTACCGAGAAGCCGGTAGCACTCCGCGTGATCGAGGACGGTGAGCTCGACGACGGGGTCGTGGCTGCTGGGGTCGACGTGAGCGCCGGTCGGAATCGTCATGCTCCCAGCCAACCAAGTCGGGCGGCTGCGGGCGAGGGCCCAAGGTCCCGACTCCGCGCCGAGGACGTCGGCGAACGGGGAAGGCGTCGTCAGCATCGAGATGACCGAAACGATTACGGCGACTCTGGACCCGAAGTCATCCCTTTGTTACTATCTGCGACAGGATGACTGCGGAGAGGATTCATTCATGCAGCGTCACGGGGCGCCGTCCGATAACCCGGCCGTCCCATCCCGTGCCGGGGGGCTCCCGTCGTCCGCAGTGCCCCCTCCCCGCGCTGCTCCGGTGCTCGCCGCGACCCGTCCGTCGGCGCCGGACGCCGTCCTGAACCCGCCCACCGATCCGGACCCGGTCATGACCGAGGCGGACCGTCTCGCGGAACTCGACAGTTTCGACATCCTGGACACCCCGGCCGAGCCCGGGTTCGATGCCCTGGTGGAACTGGCCGCCCATCTCAGCGGCACGCCGATCGCCCTGATCACCCTGATCGACGGTCGTCGCCAATGGTTCAAGGCGCGCTACGGCCTGGACATGGTCGAGACGGCCCGCGAGGCCTCGTTCTGCACCCACCTGCTCCAGCGGTGTGGACCGATGGTGGTCCCGGACGCGATCGCCGACCCCCGGTTCGTCTCCCACCCGATGGTCGTCGGCGAACCGCGGGTGCGCTTCTACGCGGGGGTGCCGCTCGTCGCCCCGTCGGGCGCGGTCCTGGGGTCCTTGTGCGTGCTCGACTCCCGTACCCGCGAGCTGTCTGCGGCGCCACTGCCTCAGCTGGCCCAGCTCGCCGCCCAGGTGATCGCTCAGCTCCTGCTACGTCGGCGGACCCGCGAGCTCGTCGCGGAGCTCGCCGCCCATCGGGCGGCCGAGGAGGCGTCGCTGGCCAACGATCGACTGCTCCGCGGCGTGCTCTCGCACCCGGATGCGATCATCTTCGCCAAGGATCGCAACGGTCGCTACCTGCTCTGCAACACGGCCGGGCATCAGCGATTCGGTGTTCCCGACGGATCCCTGCTCGGCCGTTCCGATACCGAGATGTTGGACCCCACGTCGGCATCCGTCCTGCGGCGGACCGATCGTCGGGTGCTGGAGGCCGGCGAACGCATCAGCGTCACCGAGACGTTCAGCCAGACCGGCGGTATCCGCCGGGACTACCAGACGACCAAGTTCCCGCTCCGTGACGCCGACGGCGTGGTCTACGCCCTGGCCGGCATCTCCACCGACATCACCACCCAGCTCGCGGCCGAGCGGGCGTTGCAGCAGAGCGAGCGCCGCTGGCGCAAACTCTTCGACGCGTCGCCCGTCGGCATCGGTCTGATCGACGAACACGGCACCTACGTCGCGGTCAACCCGGCCCTGTGCGCCCTGCTCGGCCGGCCGACCACGGGTGTGCTCGACCACCCGACCACCGAGTTCGTGCACCCCGCTGACCGCTTCGACGTGGCCCGCACCGCCGCCCTGATCGCCGCCGCTCCCGACGGAATTGCCCACACGGAGACCCGGTGCCTGCTGCCTGACGGCCGACACCGCTGGATCTGGTCGACGCTGGCGAGCACCAGCGGCCCGGACGGGCAGACCTGGACGGTTGCTCACCTGCAGGACATCACCGAACGGCTGACCGCAGAGCATGCCGCCCGCGACTCGCAGGCCGACCTGTCGGCCGTGGTCGAGGTGGTTCAGCGGGTGCAAACGGCCGCCGACGCCGGACACATCGTCGTCCAGGCGTGCCTCGAGTTGGCCGGCGCCGACCTGGTCTACCTGCTCGAACCCACTACCGACGCCGACGGCCTACAGGTCACCGCCGGTAACGACGTCGCCCCACGGGGATTGCGGGTGTCGCTGCGCGCCGGGGACGCCGACGGACTCGCGCTGGATCCGCGCGCGGCCGCCTTCCTGTCCGGCCGGTCCATCCTCACCGCACACCGGCTGCCGGACACGCCCGGCGTCGTTCCGGGGGCCCCCGGCGCCGGCTACGTGGTACCGATCAGATCAGGGTCCCGCATCTCTGCCGTACTCGTCGTCGAATGGGCTGCTCCGGGACCGGGACCGAGCGATCGGCGTGCGCAGGTGGTGTCGATGCTGGCCGAGCAGGTCGGAATCGCACTGCACCAGCGGTCCCTGCTGACCGAACTCGAGATGCTCGCGCACACCGACGAACTGACGGGGCTGCCGAACCGCCGCAGCTGGGAGGCCCGGCTGCAGACCGTGATGACCACCGTCAACGCCGGCCGGGGTCTGATTGTCGCCTTGATCGACTTCGACCATTTCAAGGGCTACAACGACACCCGTGGTCACGCTTCAGGGGACGCCCTGCTGGCCGGTTTCGCCCGACGCGCCCGGGGTCTGCTCAAGACCGGGGACATGCTCGCCCGCTGGGGCGGCGAAGAATTCGCATTGTCGCTGGTGGACTGCAGTCCCACGGACGCGGCCACAGTTCTGCAGCGCATCCGCGGCGCGATGCCCGACGGGCAGACCTGCAGCATCGGGTACGTGGTGGTCGACGTCAGCGATCGGCCGGACGACC
This sequence comes from Nakamurella sp., assembly GCA_039916325.1. GTDB lineage: Bacteria > Actinomycetota > Actinomycetes > Mycobacteriales > Nakamurellaceae > Nakamurella. The sequence goes on from JBDSLP010000004.1 coordinate 15,129, forward strand.
TGATGATCCGGGCCGACAACGCCCTCTACCGAGCGAAGAACAGCGGGCGCGACCGCGTGTGCCGCGACCACGACTGACCCGACCACCACTGCCCGACCACCAATAGCCGACCACGCCGACCCGCCCACCACCCGCCGGGCGGGAACCCGGGAGTTCGACCCGTTCCCGGGGGACCTGTTCCCATGGAAGTTGCCCCATCCGTCCAGCGAATGGACGAACGGGGCAACACCCCTCCGAGCCGGCCGCCGGTCGGGGGCGACGGCCGACTCACGGCCTCCGCGCGGCCTGCGCCGCGAGGTCCCACCCTGACCGATGATGGTGATTCGGGGCCGGCCACTCACCGGTTTGGGTGAAGTTCCGTATCCTTTACCTACCCCGGTGGAGCCACGCCCTCGGCTCCGGGGTGATGCCCCTCTCGCGGAGGCCACGCTCCCGCCGCTCCTCAGCTGGGTATAGCGAGTACGAAACCGGAGCATCCTCCGCGTGGACGAACGACTGAAACCATCACGGCGCGATGCGCCCCATGACACGAGGTGATAATGAGTACGACCCAACGGGTGTGGCCGGGAGCCCCCTACCCGCTCGGCGCGACCTACAACGGCACCGGCACGAACTTCGCCCTGTTCTCCGAGGTGGCGACGGGTGTCGAGCTCTGCCTGTTCGACGTCGACGGGGTCGAGACCCGCTTCCCGCTGACGGAGCGCGACGCCTTCGTCTGGCACGGCTACCTGCCGCACGTCGGAGTCGGCCAACGGTACGGCTTCCGCGTGCACGGCCCCTACGAGCCGGAGAACGGCCACCGCTGCAACCCGTCCAAGCTGCTGCTGGACCCCTACGCCAAGGCGATCGAGGGCGAGATCGACTGGGACCAGGCCTGCTTCTCCTACAACTGGGGCCCCGGTGACGATGCGGCGGACACCTTCAACGATCTGGATTCCGCGCCGCACATGAGTAAGTCCGTGGTCGTGAGCCCCTTCTTCGACTGGGAGAACGACCGGCATCCCAAGATCCCCTACGCAGACACGATCATCTACGAGGCGCACGTCAAAGGCCTCACCCAGACCCACCCGGGCATCCCCGAGGACATCCGCGGCACCTACGCAGCACTCGCGCATCCGGTGATGATCGAGCACTACAAGAAGATCGGGGTCAACGCGATCGAGCTGATGCCGGTGCACCAGTTCGTGCACGACAGCCACCTCGCCGACCGCGGCCAGCGCAACTACTGGGGCTACAACACGATCGGGTTCTTCGCACCCCACGCCGACTACTGCTCGCAGGGGCAGAACGGCCAGCAGGTTCAGGAGTTCAAGGCGACGGTGAAGGCGCTGCACGAAGCGGGCCTCGAGGTCATCCTCGACGTGGTCTACAACCACACCGCCGAAGGCAACCAGCTCGGCCCGACCCTGTCGTTCCGGGGCATCGACAACGCCGCCTACTACCGGCTCGTCGACGGTGACCAGGCGCACTACTTCGACACCACCGGCACCGGCAACTCGCTGCTGATGCGCAACCCGCACGTCCTGCAGCTGATCATGGACTCGTTGCGCTACTGGGTCACCGAGATGCACGTCGACGGCTTCCGCTTCGACCTGGCCAGCTCACTGGCTCGCCAGTTCTACGAGGTCGACCGGCTGTCGGCGTTCTTCGACCTGGTCCAGCAGGACCCGGTCATCAGCCAGGTCAAGTTGATCGCCGAGCCGTGGGACATCGGTTCCAACGGCTACAACGTCGGCGGCTTCCCCCCGTTGTGGACGGAGTGGAACGGCAAGTATCGCGACGAGGTCCGCGATTTCTGGCGCGGCCAGGATGCGACCCTCGGCGAGTTCGCCTCCCGGTTCACCGGTTCGGCAGACCTCTACGAAGGCGACGGCCGGCGTCCGCACGCCTCGATCAACTTCGTCACCGCTCACGACGGCTTCACCATGCACGATCTGGTGTCCTACAACGACAAGCACAACGACGCCAACGGCGAGGGCGGCAACGACGGCGAGAGCAACAACTCGTCCTGGAACGGCGGTGTCGAAGGCGAGACCGACGATCCCGAGATCGTGGACCTGCGGGAGCGACAGAAGCGCAACATGCTGGCCACGCTGTTCCTTTCCCAGGGCGTGCCGATGTTGCTGCACGGTGACGAGCTGGGCCGCACCCAGCAGGGCAACAACAACGTCTACGCGCAGGACAACGAGCTGGCCTGGATCGACTGGGATCGCGCGGCAGAATTCTCCGACCTGACCAATTTCGTCGCGATGCTCGGGGCACTGCGTCACGCCCACCCGGTGCTGCGGCGCCGCCGGCACTTCACCGGCCGCGGCCGCAGCGACGACGAGCTGGGCGACATCGGCTGGTTCACCCCTGCGGGCGACCACATGGGCAACGACGGCTGGGACAACATGCACGTCCGGTCGGTGGCGGTGTTCCTCAACGGCGACGCCATTCCGGAGCCCGACGATCGTGGCGAGCACGTCGTGGACGATTCGTTCTTCGTGCTCTTCAACGGGCACTACGAGGCGATCGACTTCACGCTCCCCGACCTTTTCGCGGGTGAGTACTGGACCGTCGAGATCGACACCGCGGTGGGTGCCCCGAAGCTCGTCGGCGTCGCCCTCGGCGCCAGCACCCCGGTGGTCGTCGAGCCCATCGTGACCAAGACGGGCGAGACCATCCCCGTGGAAGCCCGGTCGATCCGGTTGCTCAAGCGCGGCGGCTGACCCGACCGGACGCCAACGGCCGCGGTCCCACCCCGGGAGGGGTGGGCCGCGGCCGTTGCTGTCTGCCGTCCGGCGGGAACTACCGGCCGCGACCGGTCTTGTCCTGCAGGTCGTCGATCATCGTGCTGGCGTCGGCCTTGGTCAGGTCGTCCGGTACGTCAGTCCCGGCCTCCTGGGCCAGCGTGTTCAGGTAGGACTCCTGCGGGCCGGTCATCGGCTCGCCGCCGGTGACCCACTCCTTCGGATCCTTCTCCGGGTTCGTGGTGACCGCCTCGTCCGCCCCGGTGTCGGCAGTGTTCGTGGCCGTGTCGCTCGGCTTGCTCATGCGGTGTCCCCTCTTGTGTGCGGACGACAGGGATCGCTGTCGCCTCGTCGCACCTCCTACCCAGGGCGACCCCGTTCGAACCCCCGTTCGAACACCGGTGAGCCCGAGTCGCTGGTCGACCAGTCCGAGTCCCAGCTCACCGCGGGGGCTGGACGGAGACTTCCGGGATCCCGCGCCCCGCTTCGACATCAGAACGCCTGGAGTCCCAGCCGGACCGCCAGCGCGACACCGGCCGCGCCGATCAACCACCGCAGGACCACCGGCGGTGACCGTCGCACCACCATCGGTCCGAGTCGTGCGCCGACGAGACACCCGAGTCCCAGCGGGATGACCGCCGACCACTGCACCGGGGCCAGGATGACGAAGCCGATCGCGGCGACCACGTTCGCCGTCCCCATCAGGACGTTCTTGGCCGCGTTGGCGCGCGGCAGGTCGAATCGGGTGGTGTGCAGCAGCAGGGCCAGCAGCAGCACCCCGGCCGCCGCGCCGAAGTAGCCGCCGTAGATCGCGATGGCGCACAGTGCCACGCCCTGCAGGATGCGGTTGCGTCGGCTCGGTGCGACCGCGGTGGCCGGGTCGGTCCGGCGCCGGGGAATCAGGATCGTGAGCGACGCCGCCCCCAGCAGGAACGGCACCACCTTCTCGAAGCCGTCGGCAGGGGTTGACAGCAGCAGGGCAGCACCGATGGCTCCACCGAGCAGCGCCACCGGGATCAGCGGCCGCAGGAACGGCACCTGCCCGCGCAGCTCCGGCCGCGATCCGAGCACCGAGCCCACCGTGGAGAACGTCAACGCGACGGTGTTGGTGACGTTGGCGTCGAACGGGGTCAGCCCGACCGCCAGCAGTCCCGAGTAGGTGGCCAGCGACGCCAACCCCGCGATGCTGCCGGTGAGTCCGCCGGCGATGCCGGCCAGGATCAGGAAGCAGGAGGCGAGAACCGACACGCCGACGATCCTCTCAGCATGCCGGTCCCATCGACACCGGTCCTCATCCCCAGAGGTACAGACGGCGGTTTCCACCCCGCCCCAACCGAGGCGCCCTACCCCTACTTCCTGATGCGGGCGCTCGGCGAGCTGGTGCTGCACCGTCAGACGTCCGGCGCGTTCGTGTCGCACATGCGCGAGTTCTACGGCGAGAAGGCGGCCTACGTCACCGGCTGGATGTACTGGTTGAACTGGGCCCTGACCGGGATCGCGGAACTGTCCGCTGTCGCCATCTACCTGCAGTACGGGTTCCCGGACCTGCCCCGGCCGATCACCGTACTGGTCGCGCTGGTCGTGGTGCTGATCATCAACCTGCTGTCGGAGCGGGCGTTCGGCGAGTTCGAGTTCTGGGCGTCCGTGCTCACGGTCGGTGCCACCGTGATCTTCCTGGCCGTAGGTCTCGTCGTGGTCATCGGTCGCTTCCGGATCGGTGACCACCACGCCGGCTTCCAGAACCTGTGGAGCAATCCGGGCGGCTTCTGGGCGGCTTCGGGCGCCTACAACTGGTACGGCCCCATCCTGGTGATGAGCGGCGTCGTCTTCGCCTACGCCGCCATCGAGATGGTGGGTGTCGCCGCCGGTGAGATGAGCAACCCGGAGCGCGAGGTCCCGAAAGCGGTCAACTCCGTCATCTTCCGGATCGCCGTCTTTTACTGCGGGTCGATCCTGCTGCTGGTCAGCATGCTGCCGGCCACCACCTACACCGCCGGTACCAGCCCGTTCGTGACCGTCTTCGCGCCGATGGGGTTGAACTGGATGGGTGCGATGATCCGGGCTGTCCTCATCGTCGCCGCATTGAGCAGCCTGAACTCCGGGCTCTACTCCACCGGCCGGGTGCTGCGCAGTCTCGGCATGAGCAAGCAGGCCCCCGCCGTCACGCTGAAGATGAGCAAGTCCGGCGTGCCGTGGGCCGGGATCGTCATGACCTCGGTCGTCTACGTACTCGGGGCGCCGTTCCAGATGCCGGGGTCCCCGTACACCAGCTACATCGGGTTGGTGTTCCTGGTCCTGGTGCTCATCGGAATGGCCATCTCCGGCTGGCAATCGTCACCGGAGTTCTGGCACAAGACGAGCGTCATCGTCATCGTCATCGGGATCCCGGTGATCGCACTGTTGCTGACCATCGGCTGGCGGGTCGTCAGCAGCAAGGTCGTCGAGAACACCGGCGGCCGGATGGGCCCGCACTGGACCGCCGACGGGCCTGCCTACGGCAGCGACGATCCCGCGCTGAGCAATCTGGGCGGCAAGCAGTAGGTTCGATACGTGCCGCTGGACCCCGCACGGCTCGACCACCAGTGCTGCCGGACCACCCGCCGACCGGGCATCGACGACACGTTCGTCGGTGCCCGGTCGCATGTGACAGGAGTCCCCGATCGCGCACCGCCCGCCCTCCGACGTGACCGACGCCCTCGCGGCTCCGGGCGCCATGTCGCCCGACGCGCTGGCCCGGTTCCTGTCCCACCACCCGCCGTTCGATGCGCTGGCCCCGGCCGAGCTGCTGACATTGGCCTCGACCGCCACGGTGCGCGACGTGGCCCCGGGGGCGACCGTGCTGGACGCGTTCGCCGCTCCGAGCGACGCGATGTTCGCCGTCCTGTCGGGTGAGGTCGAGCTGTGGAACACCCCGGAGGCCGCCGGCTTGCCGGACGAGACCTTGACCGTCGGTGAGGTGTTCGGTTACTCGGCGATGCTGAGCGGTTCCGCGGTCGGGCCTGTCGCCCGGGCGCACGGGCCGGTGCGACTGGCCCGCATCCCGGCGGACGCGGTCACCCCGGCCTTCTCGTCCGGATCAGGCATCCGGTTCCTGGCCGAATCGCTCACGTCGGTGAACGTCCGGGTGGGCCAGGCCACCTACGGTGTGGTTGACGAGCTCATCGTCACCGCGCCGCTGGTCGTTCCACCGACGGCGACCGTCGCCGAGGTGGCCCGGGCCATGACGGCACGCGAAGTCCGTTACGCCGTCGTCGATCTCGGCGAGATCGCGACGTCGGCGCCGTGCTCCGGCGGGAGTCCGACGCATGGATTGGTCACCGACGGCACCCTGCGGCGGCTGATCGTGGCCGAGGGGCGCAGCGGCGACACCCCGGTCACCGTCGCGATGCTGCACCCCGCTCCGCGGGTCTTCGCCGGGACCCTCGCCGCCCAGGCGCTGCTCGAACTGACCGATCGCGACCTGCACTGCCTGCTGGTGGTCGAGCGGACCGGCGAACTCCGCGGGATCGTCGACATCGCCGACTTCCTGGTCTCGCCGTCCACCGTGGGGGTGTCACTGCGGCAGCAGATCGCCCGCAGCACCTCGACGGAACAGCTGGTGGTCCTGGCCCGGTGCGCCCCCCAGGTGCTGTCCGACCTGCTCCGCCGGGGCCGCAGCGCGGGCGAGATGACGACCGTCTACTCGACCGTGGTAGACGCCATCGCCCAACGTGCTCTCACCCTGGTGCTCGCCGACCACCCCGAGGTCGACGCGAACCGGGTCACCTGGCTGGCCCTGGGCAGCAACGGTCGGCGCGAACCGGTGTTCAGCTCCGACGTCGACGCCGCGGTGGTGCTCGCCCCCGACATCGACCCCACGACCGCCCGGACGCGCTACCGCCCGGCGTTCGACGCGGTCGGTGTTCTGCTCGATCGGTGCGGTCTGCGGATCGACCGGCACGGCGCAGTGCCGTGGCAGCCGTCGTTCGCCCGCACCCGCACCGACTGGCGGGCGGCGGCCGACGACTGGATCGACAACCCGTTGGACAACAACGGGCTGATGATGATCTCGCTGATGCTCGACGCCCGGCCCATCCACGGCGAACCCGGGCCGCCGATGGTCGCCGACGTCTTCGGTGACGTTCACCGCCACCCCGGGACCCTGCGACTGCTGCTGGCCGAGTCGTTGTCCCACCGAGCCCGGCTGCGATCGATGCGTGACGTGCTGGCCCGCCGTGGCGGCACCTTCGACATCAAGACGCACGCGCTGCGGCCGGTGGTGGACATCGCCCGCTGGGCTGCGCTGGCCGTCGGGTCCGGCGAACTGTCGACCAGCGGCCGGTTGGCCGCCGCCGCCGGGTCACCGATGGTGCCGGGAGACTCGGCCCAGATCCTCATCGAGGTGTTCGAGGTACTCCAGAAGACCCGGCTGCGCTACCAGTTGGCCCAGATCGACCGAGGTGAAGAACCGTCCGACGTGTTGTCGATGCGCCGGCTGTCGCCGCTGGACCGCAGCATGGTGGGACAGTCGGTACGGGAGATCTCGGCCGTACAGAAGCGAATGTCCAACCTGTCGCAGCTCACCGACCCGGCGACCTGGTAGGCCGGGACCGGCTCGAGGGCGGCGGGGCTGTGTCCGCCGGCCACCCCGTTCAGCCGACGATGGCGGCGCCGTGCAGGACGAACGGCTCCCAGTCGAACCCCGCGCTGGTCCCCAGACACGGATCCACCCCGACGATGACGTGGTCACCGATCGGCACCGAGATCTGTCGACTGCGGGCGTCGACCGTGGCCCGCTCGGTCACCCGAGGGCCGGCCCGCCAGCTCTGCCGGTGCCAGTCCAGCACGGTGGAGTGCCCGTGGACCTGCGAGAACGGCAGGTCGGTGGGCTCATCCAGCCAGGACTCGATCAGTTCGTCGCCGGCCGCGGCCCACAGCGGCCCGGCGGTGGTGGACACGTCCTGGTCGATCAACACGCCGCCGTGGAAGAGCACCGGCGCGTGCTCGGTGCCGATCAGCCCGTTCAGCGCCCGCGCTGCGTAGGGCGCGACGGGCGGCGCCCCGAGCACCGTGGCCCAGTAACCGCGGGTCAGACCGGCATGGGTGACGAGCCAGTCCCCTCCCGGTGCCGAGATCGCCGTCGCCACCTGCATTCTCCCGTCGAACCACCAGTCCTGCACGGTCCGGACGGTGCGCCGGTCCAGCTTCTCAGACCACGCGAACCGCGGCACCGACGTGAGGTACTGCGCCTCGTGGTTGCCGGCCAGCTGGACCCATTGCCGGGGCTGGTCGGTCATCAGCCGGTCGACCAGTTGCACAGCTCCCGGCGAATCCGGCCCCCGGTGGATGAGGTCACCGACCTGGACGACGGTCAGGTCGGCCGGCAGCTCCATGGTCCGGGGGTCCGCACCGAGACCGACCAGCACCCGGACGAGTTCAGCCCGGTGACCACCGATGTCGCCGATCACCGCGACCCGCCCCGGACCCACCGCATCCCACCCCCGACCGTGTTTGGACGCCCTCCCTCATCGGCCGGGCGAGTCATCGTCCCTCATCCAGGGCGCGGACGGCGACCGGCCGTGCCGATGCGGATCGCGCGTGCGGCGTAGGCGGGGGCCGGGCGGGGGTGCGAAACTACCTGTCACGCCCCCCGTCCGGGCGGACCATCGGGTCGGCGCTGACGTCGACGACGTCCCGACGACCGGCCCGAAAGGCGAGCACCATGAACGAGACCCAGACCGACCTGCCCCGGCGGGCCGGGATCGGCGAACGCGAGATCACGCTCCGGTTTCTCGCCGCGCCGACCGACGTCGCCCTCATCGACGGCACCGCGGTGGCCGGTGGCCGGGTCCTGGAGTGGATCGACAAGGCGGCATACGCCTGCGCCGTCGGCTGGAGCGGCGGGTACTGCGTCACCGCCTACGTCGGCAACGTCAGCTTCTCGCGACCGATCAACTCCGGCGAGTTGGTGGAGGTGCTGGCCCGACTGGTCTACACCGGCCGGTCCAGCATGCACATCGAGGTGCTGGTCTCCTCGGCCGAGCCGCAGCTCGGCGTCTACCACCTGACCACCTCCTGCACGGTCATCTTCGTGGCCGTCGGCGAGGACGGGCGGCCGGTGCCCGTCCAGCAGTGGGACCCGGTGACCGACGACGACCGCTGGCGGGGCCGGGTCGCACGCGAGAAGATCGTCGTCCGCGCCGATGTCGAGGCCGCGATGAAGCAACAGGTCTACACCGACGACACTGAGGCCCAGCAGGCGACGCTACGCTTTCTGGCCGCTCCGACCGACGTGAACTGGGGCGGCAAGACCCACGGTGGCACGGTGATGCGGTGGATCGACGAGGCCGCCTACGTGTGCGCCGCCGGTTGGAGCGGACGGCGCAGCGTTGCCATCTACGCCGGCGGGATCCGTTTCTACCGACCGATTCTCATCGGCCACCTGGTCGAGGTGCAGGCCCGACTGCTCTACACCGGGCGCAGCAGCATGCACGTCTCGGTGCACGTGCGCTCGGGTGACCCGAAGGCCCCGGATCTGCAGCTGACCACACACTGCCTCAGCGTGTTCGTCGCGCTGGACGACAACGGCCGTGCCACGAAAGTCGAGCCGTGGGTGCCGCAGACCGATGAGGACCGCCGGTTGGACGCGCACGCGCAACATCTGGTGAAGCTCCGCGCGAGACTCGCCCCGCCGTACCCGGTCTGACGGGTGGAGCTGCTGCCCGCCCCGACCCTGACCGACGTGGTCGTGATCGGCGGCGGTCAGGCCGGTCTGGCCATCGGGTACCACCTCCGCCGCGCCGAGGTGGACTTCGTCATCCTCGACGCCCAGTCCGGGCCGGGCGGCGCCTGGCGGCACGGTTGGGATTCGCTGCGGCTGTTCTCCCCCGCGCCGTACAGCTCGCTGCCGGGATGGCCGATGCCCGTCCAGCCCGGCGAGCCGTTCCCGACCGCCGGTCATGTCCGGGCGTACCTGTCCCGGTACGAACGGCGCTACGAACTCCCGGTCCGGCACAACGTCCCGGTCGACGCCGTCACCTCGGTAAACACCGGGTCGTCGTGTACCGGAGGCTTTGTCGTCCACACCCGGACCGAGAACTGGCGGGCCCGGGCCGTGGTCAGTGCCACCGGGACCTGGCGGCGACCGGTGCGGCCGCGCTACCCCGGGGCGGCGTCGTTCACCGGCGTCCAGCTGCACGCGGTCGCCTACCACCGGCCGGACCGTTTCACTGGACAACACGTCCTGGTGGTCGGGGGAGGCAACTCGGCCGCGCAGATCGTCGCCGAGGTATCCACCGTCGCGGACACCACGTGGTGCACCCTGCGGCCGCCAGGCTTCATGCCCGACGATGTCGACGGAAGCGTCCTGTTCGACCTCGCCACCCAGCGGCAGCGCGCCGCCCGGGCCGGCGAAACGCACTTCAGGGGCGGTGGTCTCGGCGACATCGTGATGGTGCCGCCGGTGAAAGCGGCCCGCGGTCGAGGGGTCATGGTCGCCCGTCCGATGTTCACCGCCTTCACCGCGACCGGGGTGCGCTGGAACGACGGAAGCGCCCTCGACGTCGATGCCGTCATCTGGTGTACCGGCTTCGAGCCCGACCTGCACCACCTCGATCCACTCGGACCCGCGGCCCGCGACGCCCGAGCCGGGACCCCGTCCACCACCGACGGCACCCGCAGCACCGACCACCCCGGGCTGTACTTCCTGGGCTACGGCGAGTGGACGGGGCCCGCATCGGCGACGCTGGTGGGAGCCGGGCGGACCGCCCGGCTGTGCGCCGCCCAGATCGTCGAGCAGTTGGCCGACGGCCACCCCGCCGATCGTCCCGGTGAGGTCCGCGACACCCGTCGACGTTCCGGTTGACGATCACCGCTGCCCGGGTAGGACCCCCATGCATCGGGTCGGCGGCCAGTCGCCAACCCAACCA
>JBDSLP010000005.1:0-29372 GCA_039916325.1 Nakamurella sp.
ACGACGGCGACCGCCCGGCTCATCGCAGGTACTCCCAGAGCGCCTGGGCACCGGCGTGCCCGGCGGCCTCGGCCCGTTCGCCGGCCCGGCCGTGCACGAACGCCCCGAGTGCGGTCGCGACGAACGGATCGAGCCCGGCCGCCAACAGTGACCCGATGACGCCGCTCAGCACGTCCCCGGAGCCGGCCGAGGCCAGCCAGCCCGAGCCGCTGACGGTGATCCCGGTCCGCCCGTCGGGTGCGGCGATCACCGTGTGATGCCCCTTGAGCAGCACGAACGCCTTCCCCCGCACCGCAGCGGCGCGCACCGCGGACAACCGGGCGGTCGGGTCCAGGTCGGGGAAGAGGGCGCTGAACTCACCGGCGTGCGGAGTCAGCACGGTGGGGTGGGTGCGCCGCGCCAGCAGGTCGGGGCGCTCGGCGAGCAACCGCAGTCCGTCCGCGTCCACCAGCACCGGAACCGGGGCGCCGAGCACCTCGGCCAACGTCGACCGGCCGAGGTCGTCGCTGCCCAGTCCGGGCCCGACCACCCACGCCTGCACCCGGCCGGTCGCGGCGACGGTCGCGGTGGCCACCACCTCGGGCCAGCGACTCACCACGGCCTCGGCGCTGCCGCCGGCGAAGCGGACCATGCCGGGCCGCAGACGCACCGCGCCGCCGGTGCAGAGCACGGCAGCCCCCGGATACTGCGCGGATCCGGCGGCGATACCGACGACACCGTTGCTGTACTTGGAGTTCGCGCTGCCCGACCGGGGCAGCAGCGCCGCCGCGTCGTCGTCGTCGAGCACCAGCGCGTCGGACGGTCCGCCGGCGAGCGGGAAGTCCAACGACTGCACCTCGATGCGGCCGGCCCGGTCGCCGACCAGCAGGCCGGTCTTGGCGCCGCCGAAGGTGACGGTGACGTCGGCGTGCAGGACGGGTCCGTCGGTGTGTCCGTCGTCCGGGTCCAGGCCGCTGGGCAGGTCGACGGCCAGCCGGGCGCCGGGTGCGGCGTTGGCCAGCTCGATCAGCCGCGCCGCGACCGGCCGCAGCGGCGGGCGAGCGCCGATGCCGACCAGACCGTCGATGATCAGGTCGGCCCGGCCGAGCAACGCCGCCGCGTCGTCCGGACCGGCGGTGCGCCCACCGGCCCGCCGGAGTGCGCCCAGGCCGGCGGTGTGCGCCCGGGTGGCGTCGCTGAGCACCGCGGTGACACCGATCCCCCGGCGGGCCAGGTTCGCTCCGGCGAACAGCGCGTCGCCACCGTTGTTGCCGGCGCCCACCAGCAGCACCACCCGGCGGCCGGTCAGCGGAGTGCCCAGCGCGCGGACCGCGGCCAGCGCGACCGTGGTGGCCGCCCGCTTCATCAGCGGTAACTGCCCCTGCCGGGCCAGCGCGACCGCTTCGGCCGCGAGGATCTGCGCGACCGTGTAGGTCCGCATCAGGGACCCAACGCGATGACGATCGCGGCGGCGATGCCGGCATCGTGGGAGATGGACAGCTGCCAGTCGGTGACGCCGACGGCGGCCGCGGCGGCGGCGACCGTCCCGGTCACCGACAGCTCGGGTCGTCCGGACGAGGGGGAGATCACGGCGCAATCGTGCCAGTCCATGCCGCGCGGCACGCCGAGCGCCTTGGCGACGGCTTCCTTGACGGCGAAGCGGGCCGCGAGCGACGCTGCGGACCGCGGCTGACCGCCGCCGGTGACCAGCTCGGCGGACGTGAACAACCGGTCCCGCAGCGCCGGCGTCCGGGCCATCGAGGCGACGAAGCGATCGATCGCGACGACGTCGATACCGACACCGATCACCCCCGGCCTGGCTCCGGGCGAGGCGGAGTCACGGCTCTGGGCCGCCCGTCCGCCGGGCACGGTGAACACGGTCGTCGGAGCTATTCGACGGTGACGGACTTGGCCAGGTTGCGCGGCTTGTCGATGTCGTAACCGCGGGTCCGGGCGATCTCGGCGGCCAGGATCTGCAGCGGGACGGTCGCGACCAGCGGTTGCAGCAGGACCGGCACCGGCGGCAGTTCGATCAGGGTGTCGGCGAAGGGCGCCACGATGTCGTCGCCGTCCTCGCAGATCACGATGGTGCGGGCGCCGCGAGCCTGGATCTCCCGGATGTTGGACAGCAGCTTGGAGTGCAGCAGCGGGCGTAGCTTCGGTGACGGCGTCACCACCACGACCGGCAGGCCCTCCTCGATCAGCGCGATCGGACCGTGCTTGAGCTCGCCGGCGGCGAAGCCCTCGGCGTGCATGTAGGCGAGTTCCTTGAGCTTGAGCGCACCTTCGAGCGCGACCGGGTAGCCCACGTGGCGACCCAGGAACAGCACCGCACGGGAGTCGGAGATCTCCTTGCCCAGGGCGCGGACCTTGTCCATCCGGGTAAGGGTCTCGGCGATCGCAGCCGGTATCTTCTCCAGCGCGGCGAACTCGCGACCGATCTCGTCGGCGTACATCAGCCCGCGGGCCTGCGCCAACGCGAGCCCCACCAGGTAGTTGGCGACGACCATCCCGAGGAACGCCTTGGTCGAGGCGACCCCGATCTCGGGGCCGGCGTGCATGTAGACCACGGCGTCGGACTCGCGCGGGATCTGCGAGCCGTTGGTGTTGCAGACCGCCAGCACCCGGGCCCTCTGCTCGCGGGCGTGCCGGACGGCCTCCAGCGTGTCCGCGGTCTCGCCGGACTGGGAGACGGCGACGACCAGGGTGTCGCGGGTGAGCACCGGGTCGCGGTAGCGGAACTCACTGGCGAGCTCGACCTCCACCGGCAGCCGGGTCCAGTGCTCGATCGCGTACTTGGCCAGCAGACCGGAGTTGTAGGCGGTGCCGCAGCCCACGACGACGACCTTGTCGACGGTGCGCAGCTCGTCGTCACCCAGGCGCTGCTCGTCGAGCACGATGCGAGAGCCGTCGAAGTGCCCGAGCAGGGTGTCGGCGACCGCCCGCGGCTGCTCGGCGATCTCCTTGTCCATGAAGAACTCGTAGCCGCCCTTCTCGGCGGCCTCGGTGTCCCAGTCGACGTGGAAGGTCCGGAAGTCGGCGGAGCCGCCGCTGAACGAGGACACCTGATACCCGTCGGCGGTCAGGGAGACCAGCTGGTCCTGACCCAACTCGACGGCCTCCCGGGTGTGGGCGATGAACGCGGCGACGTCGCTGGCCACGAACATCTCGCCCACCCCGACCCCGACGACCAGCGGGGAGTTCCGGCGGGCCGCGACCAACTGGCCCGGCGCGTCGGCGTGCACCGCGACCAGCGTGAACGCGCCGTGCAGGCGGCGGCAGACGGTGGCCATCGCACCGACCAGGTCACCGGGGTGCCGGTCGTACTCGGCGGCCAGCAGGTGGGCGACGACCTCGGTGTCGGTGTCGCTGGTCAGTTCGACGCCGATCGCTTCCAGTTCGCTTCGCAGCGGCGCGAAGTTCTCGATGATGCCGTTGTGGATGACCGCGACCCGCCCGGAGGCGTCCCGGTGCGGGTGCGCGTTGCGGTCGGTGGGGCCGCCGTGTGTCGCCCACCGGGTGTGCCCGATACCGGTGGTGCCGGGCAGCTTCAGGTCGGTGTCGACGATCAGCTTCTCGAGGTTGGCCAACACCCCGGCCTTGCGGGCCACCCCGATCGGCCCGGCCGGGTCCTGGATGGCCACCCCGGCGGAGTCGTAGCCGCGGTACTCCATCCGGCGCAGCCCGTCCATCACGAGCGGCAGCGCCTGCTGAGGACCGACGTATCCGATGATTCCGCACATGGGCCACGAGCCTAGTCGCCGTGAGGTCGAGGACGGCCGACCCGATCCGCGTGGTGGTCGCCGGTCGATCCCCGCGCGGGCGAGGGCCCGGATCGCCCGCAGACCCCGACCGGCCGGCCGCTGCGATCGCCCGCAGACCCCGACCGCCCTCAGACCTCGACCGCCCGACCGCCACGCTGGAGTGCTGCGACCGGATCCGGAGCGGGCTCCGCAGCCGGCGGCACCACGGTGTAGCCGGTCCGGTCGGCGACGGTCGACGCCGACACCGCCCGCAGCGACGCCCAGGTGCGCAGTGCGGCGATGTCCTCAGCCTGGGTCACCGACAGCGGCACGGTGGTGTCGATCGCGTGCCGCAGATCATCGGCGGTGAGGTGACGCCGACCGTCGAACGCCTCGAAACACGCCGAGACGACGGCCTGCTCGATCTCGGCACCGGTGAAGCCCTCGGTCGCGTCGGCCAGCCGACCGACCAGCGCGTCGGCGACGTCGAACGCCCCGAGGGCGGGACCGTCGGCCAACCGGCTCGTCAGGTGCAGCCGGAAGATGTCCACCCGTTCGGCCCGCGTGGGCAGGTCGATGAAGAAGATCTCGTCGAAGCGGCCCTTGCGCATGAACTCCGGTGGCAGCCGGGAGATGTCGTTGGCGGTGGCGATGACGAACACCGGCTTGGACCGCTCCTGCATCCAGGTCAGGAAGGAGCCGAACACCCGCGCGCTCGTCCCGGAGTCCCGCTCACCGGACGCCGACGCGAACCCCTTCTCGATCTCGTCGATCCACAACACGCACGGCGCGATCGCCTCGGCGGTGTCCAGCGCCTTGCGCATGTTCTCCTCCGACGCCCCGACGAGACCCGCGAACACCTTGCCGATGTCCAGCCGGATCAACGGGATCGACCACGCCGACGCCATCGCCTTGGCCGTCATCGACTTCCCGCAGCCCGGAACCCCCGTCACGAGCGCCCCTTTCGGTGCGGGCAGGCCGTAGCGGGCGGCGTCGGCGGTCCACGCGCCGGTCCGCTTCACCAGCCACGCCTTGAGATTGGCCAGGCCTCCGATGTCGGACAGCGCCAGCGTCGAGGTGACCACCTCCAGCACCCCGGACCGCCGGATGATCTGCCGTTTCTCGTTGAGCACCACCGGGATGTCGGTGCGGTCCAGCCGGTTGTCACCGGCCATCGCCCGGGCGAAGGCGTTCTCGGCCTCGGACAGGGTCAGGCCCAGCGCACCCCGGGCGAGCGCGTCGACGACAGCGTCCGCGCCCGACCCGAGGTCGACGGTGATCGACTTCGACGCCTCGTTCGCGTCGATCATCCCGACCAGCAGCTCGCGCAGCCGGGGCTGGTCGGGTAGCGGGAAATCGACCACGGTGACGGTGTTCTCGAGCTCTACGGGGATCCGCAGCACCGGCGAGACGAGCACCAGCATCCGCGGTTGGCTGCCGTCGCGGTACTGCTGGGCGAGGTCGCGCAGCTGCCGGACGAGTTGCGGGTCGGCCGGCTGGTTGGCCGTGCCGAGCCAGGGATGCAGGTCGAAGAACACCACCACCGAGGCGAGGTCCAGCTTGGCCGCAGCCGCCAGCGCCGTCCCCGGGTTGCGGGTGTCCGGAGAGCCGGCGTCGCCCAGCAGGGCGAGGCCGTTGGTGACGGTCCACGTGTAGACCTCGCGGCGGCGCACCGACGGGTCGGAGAACGCCGTGACGATGGCGGCCAACGCCCGGTTCTCCTCCGGTGTCTGCAGGTAGAGCAGCGGGAACCGCGCCCTGATCAACTGACGGAGGTTCTGCTGGAAGATCTCGGCCACCGGGGTGCCCTCGCTCTCGTTCGTCGTTCGGATGGACGGGGTGGGCCGCTCTGGACGCGAGACCGCCGGTGGTGACCCGTTAGTCTACGAAGCACTGATCCGAGCGTGTTGAGACCGGAAGCGAGGGCTGTGGCATGGCCGGCTCACCGAGCATCGAACGACCCACGATGGACTACCTGACCCACCCGGGGCCGTACCGGGTCGCGGTCGGCGAGCTCGCCCTGGCGGGCCTGCCGGGCATCATCGTGGCCCCGGTCAGCGGGCAGGACCTACCCGCGGTCGCGTTCGCCCATCACTGGCTGCAGCCCGCCTCGCGCTACCTGGGCACCTTGAAGTACCTGGCGTCCTGGGGGATCGTCGCCGTCGCGCCGACCACCGAGAAGGGGCCGTTCCCTTCGCATCGCGGGCTCGGGCAGGACCTCTCGACCGCGCTGCAACTGGTGGCCAACTCCCGTCTCGCGGACCGCGCCGTGAGCGTCGACCCGGCGAAGCTGGGCGTGGCCGGGCACGGCACCGGGGGTGGCTCGGCGATCCTGGCCGCGGCCGACGACGTGCGTCTGAAGGCGGTCGTGACGGTCAACGCCGCCAACACGCGACCGTCGTCGGTGACCGCGGCCGGCCTGGTGCTGGCTCCGGGTCTGCACCTCGCCGGCGGACAGGACGACTACACCCCGCTGCGCAGCAACGCCGAGCTGATCGCCCGGGGCTGGGCCGGCCAGGTGCAGCTGCGGACCATCAAGAAGGGCGAGCACCTCGGGTTCGCCGAGGGGCCGCACTGGACGTCGACGGTCTACGGCAGTGCGCCGCAGCGTAAGACGCAGTCGGTGGCCCGCAGCCTGATGACCGCGTTCTTCCTGCGGTACCTCAACGGCCAGGACCAACTGGCCGACGAGCTGACCGAGAAGATCGCCGGTACCGTCCGCGCCGACTACTCCACGATCTGAGGTATCCGGGCCGGCGGGCTCCCGCCGGCCGTCCACCCGGGCCGCCGTCGGGCGGCTCTGCGAGAGTTGAGGGCCTGACACCGATGTCGCTGCTGTCCGATCGTCACCGTTCCTTCCCGCCCGATTTCGTCTGGGGCTCGGCCACGGCCAGCTACCAGATCGAGGGGGCCGTCGCCGAGGACGGCCGCGGCCCGTCGATCTGGGACACCTTCAGCCACACCCCCGGCAACGTCGAGGACGGCGACACCGGCGACGTCGCCGACGACCACTACCACCGCTACGTCGAGGACCTCGACCACATCTCCGATCTCGGGCTGGACGCCTACCGCTTCTCGATCGCCTGGCCGCGGGTGCAGCCGGGTGGGGTCGGCCCGTTGAACGCCAAGGGGGTGGACTTCTACTCCCGACTGGTCGACGGGCTGTTGGAGCGAGGCGTCCGCCCGGTCGCGACGCTGTACCACTGGGACCTGCCGCAGGAGCTCGAGGACGCGGGCGGCTGGCCGGTCCGCGACACCGCGCTGCGGTTCGCCGACTACGCCACCGCCATCGTCGGGGCCCTGGGCGACCGCGTCCACACCTGGACGACCTTCAACGAGCCCTACTGCACGGCCTACCTGGGGTACGCCTCCGGCGTACACGCACCGGGACGCACGAACGGGGCCGATGCGCTGGCGGCCGTCCACCACCTGAACCTGGCGCACGGCCTGGCCGGTCGCGTCGTCCGTGACCTCGCGCCGAAGTCCGGGCTGTCGGTGACGCTCAACCTGGCGGTCATCCGGCCCGAGACCGATTCGACCGAGGACGCCGCCGCGGTGCGCAAGCTGGACAACATCGCCAACGGCGCGTTCCTCGGACCGATGCTCGACGGAAAATACCCGGCCGACCTGCTGACCCAGACCGCGCACGTCACCGACTGGTCGTTCATCCAGGACGGCGACGAAGCGACCGCACAGGTGCCGATCGACGTACTGGGCATCAACTACTACTCGACCATCCTGGCCAGCCACTGGGACGGCACCGGCGAGCGCCAGCAGGCCGACGGGCACGGCGACTCGGCGGCGACCCCCTGGGTCGGCGTGGACGACGTCAACTTCCTGCCGCAGCCGGGTCCCTACACCGAGATGGGCTGGAACATCGAGCCGCAGGGCATGACGGACCTGCTGCTGCGGATCAGCCACACCTACCCCGACCAACCGATGATGATCACCGAGAACGGCGCGGCGTTCGCCGACGAGGTCTCCTCCGACGGCCGGGTCCACGACCCGCTGCGGGTCGACTACCTCTACCGGCACCTCGACGCCGTCGCCGTCGCGATGGAGGCCGGTGCCGACATCCGGGGCTACTTCGTGTGGTCGCTGCTGGACAACTTCGAGTGGGCGTACGGCTACTCCAAGCGTTTCGGCATCATCCGGGTCGACTACGACACCTGCGAGCGCACCTGGAAGGACAGTGCGCGCTGGTACCAGCGGCTCATCCAGACCGACCAGCTGCCGGACGTCGCCCTCGCGGCCGAGTGATCTGATTCTGAACAATCCGGCGCGCGGGGTGATATCGGTCCCTCAAACTTCTCTCGAAGCCCGGATCTTGCTACGTTTCGGGTGTACACCGATCACGTTGCGTTCTAGGGTCGTCACTCCTGGTCCATAACGCCCGACTTTCGAGTCGAACGACGATCGGGATGCGTGCGGCTGGAGGGGTTGGCATGCGTCCCGATCGTTGTCCGTGATGATCAAGGTCCACGGGTCCTGGGCATCTGTACGGCGTGAGTACCCGTTCGCCGTTCCCCGCCGAGTTCTTCGAACGCTCCGACCCGGCGCCGGACGAGGTCTTCTACGCCCCGACCCGGCTGGTCACCCACATCGACGCCGGCGCCATCGCCGCCGTGACCGACCTGTACGCCGAGCTCGGTCTGGACGGTGACGCCGACGGTGCGCGCCGAGTGCTGGACCTCATGTCGTCATGGGTCTCGCACCTGCGCACCCCACCGTCCGAACTGATCGTGCTGGGGATGAACGCGACCGAGCTGGCGGCGAACCCGATGGCCACCGAGCGCCTCGTGCAGGATCTCAACCTCGATCCCCGACTGCCGCTGGCCGACACCTCGGTGGACGGCGTGCTGTGCTGCGTGTCGGTGGACTACCTGACCCGGCCGATCGAGGTGCTGGCCGAGGCGGCCCGGGTGTTGCGGCCGGGGGCGCCGGTCGTGCTCACCTTCTCGAACCGGTGTTTCCCGTCCAAGGCGATCCGCGGCTGGCTGGCCACCGACGACGCCACCCACTGTGCGATCGTGGCTGAATACCTGAGGCTGGCCGGCGGCTTCACCGAAGCCGAGGTGTCGCTACGGACGCCGGCGGTCAAGTATCGGGGCGATCCGCTGTACGCGGTGGTGGCGCGACGGCTGGGGTGACGCTCGGGATGACCGGGACCGGTTTCCGCTGTCGACACATCGCCGAGCCGCCGGGCGGGAGGAATCCTGGGCGGTGTGCCGATCCGGAACCGAATCCCGCAGCTTTCCGTGGCAGGTTGTCGTATCGGCGGGATGCTGTTCGTGGTGGGGGTGGAAGGCGGTCATCGGGACCGCCCCGGACCTGAGGAGACTGGGATGACGCACTACCTGTTGGCCGTGCACGGCCCCGCCGAGAGGGACGAGTTCAGCGGCTACGCCTCCGAGGAGGACATGGAGGCGGCGTTCGCCGCGACCGGCGCCTTCAACGACAGACTTCGTGCCGATGGCTACTGGGTCTTCGCCGGTGGGCTTGCGCCCGCGTCCACGGCGACCGTCGTCGACGGTCAGGGGGAGACGCCGGTGTTGACCGACGGCCCCTACCTCGAGACGAAGGAGGCCATCGGCGGGTTCTGGGTCATCGACGCAGCCGACCTCGACGTGGCCCTCAGGCTCGCCGCCGACGCCTCCAAGGCGTGCCGAGGCAAGGTCGAGGTCCGTCCGTTCGACGGCCTCGCCTGAGCCGGCCGCACCCCCGGGTTGACCGATGCACAGTGGTGGGGCGGCAGCCGTCGAGCGGGTCTTCCGCGAAGAGTACGGCCGCTTGATCGCTTCGCTCGTGGGCCGCTTCGGGGACTGGGACCTCGCGGAGGAGTCAGCGGGCGAGGCGCTCGTGGTCGCGCTGCAGAAGTGGCCGGACTCCGGCGTCCCGCCGAATCCCGGCGGCTGGCTCACCACCACCGCGGGCAACCGCGCGATCGACCGGATCCGCCGCGAGAAGCAGCGCGACGCCAAGCACCAGGCGGCCTTCATGCCCGACGACAACACGCCGCACGAGCCCAGCGGGCCCGTGGAGGACGACCGGTTGCGGTTGCTCTTCACCTGTTGCCACCCGGCGCTGGCGCCGGAGGCGAGGATCGCGCTGACGCTTCGCCTGCTCGGTGGGCTGACCGTGGCCGAGGTCGCGCAGGCGTTTCTCGTGCCCGAGACCACGATGGCGCAGCGGATCACCCGGGCGAAGCGCAAGATCACGGCGGCACAGGTGCCTTACCGGGTACCTGCGGCCGCCGACCTTCCCCTGCGGCTCGGCGGCGTCCTGACGGTGCTGTTCCTGGTCTTCAACGAGGGCTACCTTGCCACCAGCGACGGCGATCCGGTCCGCGCCGACCTCACGGGCGAGGCCATCCGGTTGACGCGGATCCTGCGCCGGCTGCTCCCGGGGGAGCCGGCGGTGGCCGGTCTTCTCGGACTGCTGGTGCTCACCGAGGCCCGGCGTGAGGCTCGGGTCCGGAACGGGCAGCTGGTCCCACTCGACGAGCAGGACCGCGCCGCCTGGGACCGTGCCCTGATCGCCGAGGGCGAGGACCTGGTGCGCAAGTGCCTGGCGATCAATCGACCCGACCGCTTCCAGATCCTCGCGGCGATCAACGCGGTTCACACTGACGCGCCGACGGCGGCCGACACGGACTGGTCGCAGGTGGTTGCACTGTACGACCAGCTGACCCGGCTCGACCCGTCGCCGATCGTCGCGCTCAACCGCGCGGTCGCGATCGCCGAGCTCGACGGCCCGGAGTTCGCGCTCGCGCTCGTCAACCGGCTGCCGCTCACCGGATACCACGCCTGGCATGCCGTTCGCGCCGATCTGCTCCGCAGGGTCGGCCGGAGCGCGGAGGCCAGGCAGGCGTACGACTCTGCGATCGCCGCCACCCAGAACTCGGCCGAGCGCGCCTATTTGAGCCGGAAGAGGGGCGAGTTGGTCTGAACGGTCCCGCCCCACATCGATGACGGACGACCGCGACCATCGCCACGTCGAGTGAGTTCGTTCGCGGCAGACGGTGGTGTCCGCAGCGGCGGAACGTTCTGAGCGGAATCCGCGTGCCTCCGCACTGAGCCTCCGGTGACGGCCCGTCAGGACCGTGGCGACTTCTACGCCCGTGGAACCCGGACCGACTGGTTTCCCTGCGACCCTGCCCAGCTCCGCCTTCCGTCCCGCAACGCGGCATCCCGAAGGTCTGGGCCGCATGAAGGCGGGCCGCACCTCGTCTGGTGTGGACGTGGCCCGGCCCGCGGTCGGCTGACGTTGCTTCGATGGTGATGTCGGGTGAGCGGATCCCCTTCCGTGGGTGGGCGTCGCCGCCGGGGGTGTGTGAGTCCACGTCTGTTCACGCGGCGGGCGGCGAACGTTGCCGGGATCGGCGGGACGGGGCCTGGCGATCCGTCGGCGCCTCGCACGCCGCGGCGGTCGACTCGCCGGTCGGTCGGGACCGAGGCGGCGGGATCGTTTGGGTGGGAGTGCACCGATGGGCTGCCGGCCGCTGCCGAGTGGGCCACTCTCGTTCCACGATCTCGTCGAAGACGGCGCGTACCCAGCAGGAGTCCCAGTCCTCCTCTGGTGTCAGTTCATCGATATCGGGATCGGGATCTCCCGGCGCGCCGATAGCCGTCGGGAGTACCGGCTCCGGGGTGGCTACCGCGAGATCTTGGGTGTGGACGTTCGCCAAGGCTGATCACCTCCTTCGGAATTTCAGGCAGCCAGTCAGTTGGTCGGTTGCTGCGGGGCGGGCCGGTGTGGTCAGCCGGCGTCGATGGACTGGCGGGCGTGGTCAGCTCCCACCGCGTCACCGGCGTCGGAGTTGCGGGGGTCGCTTTGATGGGCTACTTCGATCCGGCGGGGTTTGGCTTCCTGTGCGACCGGGACGGTGACGACGAGGACACCGTCGTCGTAGGTCGCGCTGATCCCGTCGACGGAGACGCCGGGGCCGAGCGCGACCTGCCGGGCGAAGGAACCGGACGCGCGTTCCTGGACGAGCCATCGAATGTTCTGGCCGCCGTCACCGTTGTTGCTGTTGTCGCTGCTGAGGGTTCGTTGTCCGCGGATCGTGAGCATTCGGTCATCGAGGCTGACGTCGACCGAGCCTGGGTCGGCGCCGGGGAGATCGATCCGCATGACGTAGTGATCGCCGGTCCGGTACAGATCCATCGGCATCACCGATGTCGTCCGGGCATCCGGAATGGTCTGGTTGAAGAGACGTTCCAGGTCGCGGAACGGGTCCAATCGGGTAGCCACACCCACCACCTCCTTCGCAGGAGCCTCCGGACGGTCCGAAGGCCCGGTGTGGTCCGACAACGACTCCAGAAGCGTTGCCAGACAGCTACAGTCACCGTTATAGCGAACCGGCCGATGACTCGCAAGACCCCAGTTCATGGAAATTCCGGGCGGCATCATGGGTGTCGGCCTGATCTGATGGCGGAGCCAACCCGGTGTGTCGATCCGCTCGAGACCCCTCCCCGCAGGCCATGTTCACGGTTCTGAACGATTGCTGCGCCCGCGGCGGAGAGAGCTCGTGTCGATGCCAGGCTGCTGCTGGACGACGGGGAGCTCGTCGACGTCGACGTGCAGCCGGCGGCACCGACCCGCACGTCCGGGGGACGGAGGGCTCCGGGCTGGACCCCAACGCCCGGGGATGGCCGCCATTGCCACTGAGCGATGGGCAGTACCGCTCGTGCGCTCATCTCCTTCGATCACCCCGGACCTGCTCGGAGCTGTCAGGACTCGTCGGGGCTCATCGGGGAGACGACTCTGGGAATTCGGTGACCAACTTGTCCCGGTCCGAGGGCCCGCCCGCACCTGCCCCTGGCGATGATGAACCGGTGAACACCGGCCAGCCGCCAGAACGCAACGACGACCCCGGTGCGGTCGGGGACAGCGCGGGCGCCCCGGCCCACGGCCGGGGGTGGCTGACTCCGAACGTGCGCACGCTGTCCGGGGTGAGCTTCCTGCAGGACGCGGCCAGCGAGCTGCTCTATCCGGTCCTGCCGATCTTCCTCACGACGACGCTGGGGGCCCCGGTCGCCGTCGTGGGCATCGTGGAGGGGGTGGCCGAGGGGGTGGCAGCGGTGACCAAGCTGGTCGCCGGGCGCCTCGGCGACACCCGGGCCCGTCGACCCCTCATCGCCGTCGGCTACGGCCTCGCCGCCGTCGGGAAGGTCCTCATCGCCCTGGCCGTGGTGTGGCCGGTGGTCCTCGCCGGACGGGCGGTGGACCGGGTCGGCAAGGGCATCCGGGGGGCACCCCGGGACGCCCTGCTCATGGTGAATGCCGATCCCACCGCCCGCGGGCGAATCTTCGGGTTCCACCGGGCCGCCGACACCGCCGGAGCCGTCGTCGGACCGGCGCTCGGCCTCGGCCTGTACGAGCTCCTCGGCCACCAGATCCGCCCCCTGCTGCTCATCGCCGTCATCCCCGCGATCCTGTCGGTGCTGCTCATCCGCGCCGTACGTGAGGATCGCCGACCCACCCCCGACCGACCCGCCGGGAGCCGACGAGCCCGGACCCCCCGGACCCCGATTGCGAACCCCACGGCGCTGCCGCCCCGGCTGCGCTCGCTGATCGCCACGCTCGGGGTGTTCGGGCTCGTCAACTTCCCTGACGCGCTGCTCCTGCTGCGGGCCGGCGAGCTCGGGCTCTCCCTCGGCGGGGTGATCAGCGCCTACATCCTCTACAACACCGTCTACGCACTCGCTGCCTACCCGCTGGGCGCGATCTCCGATCGGGTTCCCCGCCACCTCGTCTTCGCTACCGGCCTGGGGTTCTTCGCCGTCGGCTACCTCGGACTCGGCCTCGTGCACACCCCGGGCTGGGTGTTCCTGCTGCTCCCCCTGTACGGGTTCTTCGCCGCCGCCACGGACGGGGTCGGCAAAGCCTGGATCACCGATCTCTCCCCCACCGAGCGCACCTCCGGCGCCCAAGGCCTCTATCAAGCCGTGACCGGCGGCGCCGTCCTCATCGCCGGCACCTGGGCCGGCCTGGCCTGGAACGCCACCGGCACCCTGCCGCTGATCATCTCCGGGACCGCGGCCGCCGTCCTCGCCGCCGTCATGGTCGGTATCGGCGGCCGGTGGACGGTGCGCGACGTGCCGCCCGCCCGTCCAGTTCGATGATGCTGATCATCAGCTGAGAGAAGAAGCAGGCGGTGGAGTGGTTTGCCCTCGCCCGATCCGGTCGTGGCTGATCACGCGTGTGGGGCCGATCGACGCGCCCGTGAGTGCCGGCCGGCGATCGACGTCGCCGACCGTGTGGCGCACGGGATGACATCCGGGCCGCCGCCGGCTGGCCACGGCCGTCAGCTGGGCGTCGAAGTCACTGCGCCCCGACGACCGTGGCGATGCGTTCGGCGATCTGGGAGGCGGCGTCGGCGGTAGGGGCCTCGACCATGACGCGGACCAGCGCTTCGGTTCCGGACGGCCGGAGCAGCACCCGACCCGCCTCTCCGAGCTCGATCTCGGCGGTACGGACCGCGGCGGCGACCTGTGAGGAGACGGCGACAGCAGCCTTGTCGGTCACCTTCACGTTGATCAGGACCTGCGGGAACGTGGTCACCACCGAGGCGAGTTCGGCCAACTGCGTGCCGGTCTGGGCCATCTGGGCCATCAGGTACAGGGCAGTCAGGAGACCGTCGCCGGTGGTCGCGTGCTGGGCGAGAACGATGTGACCGGACTGTTCGCCGCCGAGGGAGAAGCCCCCGGCCCGCATCTCCTCGAGCACGTAACGGTCACCGACGCCGGTGGTCCGCACGGTGATGCCCGCGCGGCGCATGGCCTGGTGGAAGCCGAGGTTGGCCATCACGGTGGTGACGACGGTGCGGTCGGCGAGCTCGCCACGAGAGTCCATCGCGATGGCGAGGATCGCGAGGATGGGGTCGCCGTCCACGACGGTGCCATCGGCGGCGACGGCAAGGCATCGGTCGGCGTCACCGTCGTGGGCGACCCCGAGGTCGGCCGCGTGCTCGACGACGGCAGCGCGGAGCTTGTCCAGGTGGGTGGACCCGACGCCGTCGTTGATGTTGAGACCGTCCGGTTCACCGGCGATGACGATGACGGTCGCGCCGGCCCGACGGTAGGCCTCCGGCGCGACGACGGACGCCGCACCGTGGGCACAGTCGACGACCACGGTGAGTCCGGTCAATGGGTGCGGGGTGGCCAGCAGCAGGTGGTCGAGGTAGCGGCGGGCGGGTTCGTCGGCCGTGGTGATCCGGCCGATACCGGCCCCGACGGGGAGGTCGTGCCCGGCGGTCATACCCGCTTCGATGGCGTCCTCGACCCGATCGGCGAGTTTGACGCCACCGGTACCGAAGATCTTGATGCCGTTGTCGGGCATCGCGTTGTGCGATGCGGAGATCACGACGCCCAGATCGGCCTTCAGGTCGTCGGTGAGGAATGCGACCGCAGGGGTGGGCAACACTCCGAGCAGCAGCACGTCGGTACCGGCCGAGGCCAGCCCGGCTGCGACCGCTGCTTCCAACATCTCGCCGCTCGCTCGTGGATCGCGACCAACGACCGCCGTGGCCCGGGTCCCTGACGCGGAACGACCCTGCCCCCGGTCCTGCGACAGCACGAAGGCTGCCGAGGTCGCGAGGCGCAGGGCCGTTTCGGGCGTCAGTTCGACATTGGCCAGACCACGTACTCCGTCTGTGCCGAACAGTCTCGCCATGGAGCGGTGATTACCGCTTCGAGTACTGCGGAGCCTTACGGGCCTTCTTCAGGCCGTACTTCTTACGCTCCTTGACACGAGCGTCGCGGCTGAGGAAGCCGGCCTTCTTGAGGGGCGGGCGGTCGTTCACATCGAGATCGATGAGGGCCCGGGCGATCGCGAGACGCAGCGCGCCGGCCTGGCCGGTGATGCCGCCGCCGACGAGGGTGGCGTGGATGTCGAAGGCTTCGGCCTTCTCGAGGGTGACCAGCGGCTCCTTGATCAGCTGCTGGTGGACCTTGTTCGGGAAGTACGAGTCCATCGTGCGGCCATTGAGCGTGAACTGCCCGGTGCCGGCGGTCAGGCGGACGCGGACGACCGCCTCCTTACGTCGACCGACGGTCTGGATCGGACGATCGACGACGATGCGGATCGGCGCGGACGTCACCGACGGCGGCGCGTCGGTCTCCGACGCCTCGGTGCCCTCGAGGCCCAGGTGGCTGAGGTCGATGTCGGCAGTCAGTTCGCCGTCGGGGGTGAACGATTCGGTCACGATGTCGTCGTCTTTCGGGTCGGTGCCGGGGGTGGGCCGGCTCACTGGGAGACCTGCGTGATCTCGAAGGGCTCGGGCTTCTGCGCGGCGTGCGGATGGTTCGGGCCGGCGTACACCTTCAGCTTGCTGGTCAGGCTGCGACCGAGCGGACCGTGCGGGAGCATGCCGATGATGGCCTTCTCCACGAGACGCTCCGGCTTGGTCTCCAACATCTGGCCGACCGTGCGCTGGCTCAGACCACCCGGGTAACCCGAGTGGGTGTAGAGGATCTTGGTGTTCTTCTTGTTGCCGGAGATCGCGACCTTCTCGGCGTTGATGATCACGACGAAGTCGCCGGTGTCGGCGTGCGGCGCGAAGATCGCCTTGTGCTTGCCGCGCAGGAGTTGCGCCGTCTGGCTGGCCAAGCGGCCGAGAACGACGTCGGTCGCGTCGATGACGTGCCAGGCGCGGGTGATGTCACCGGGCTTCGGGCTGAACGTACGCATGCCTCTTCTTGTCCTTTGTGCTGGGTTTCGGTGGTGGGTCCGCTTCCCCGGGGGAACCAGCGTGACCAGCACACCACCAGGTAACACACAGTCGTGATCGCTCGGCTTTCGGACCGATTCCGCCGGGCTGACCCGGCGTCTCCGCCTCCGACCGTCGAGCGGTCCTACTCCACGTGTGTCAGATCCGCCCGGTCCGAATCGCATTCCGTTCGGCCGGGAAGGCTGTCGGGGATGCGGCATCGATCCGAGGTGGACCTGTACTGCTCACGCTCTACTGCTCTTGCTCTCGTACTCACTCCTGGGGCACCGCACTGCTCGTACTCCCGGGTACTGCATCGCACTGTCCATACTCCCTGCTCCGCTCACATGCACTGCGAAGCACAGAATTGCCGAGCCCACACGCTGCTCAGAAGCCACTGACGTGGACGAACCGGCTCACACGTTCGTGCCGACGATCCGATCCGAACGTCCGATCTGTAGGGAAACAGACGACCGGGTCTCGCGCGTACACATGACCGATGGACCGACCTTGCGCACGACGATCGAGAATACCGCGCCGGAGGGGGGCGGGTCAAAGCGAGCCGACGACGGGCCCTTCCGATCAAGGGCGGCGCGGCCATCGGCGTTGCGTTCGGCAGCCGCCGACCCTCCCGGCGGCGGCGACGCCGGCACGGTGTGTCCGGCTCACCACGGCGGTCGCCGCCTTACGGAAGGCTCCCCGGCGACCTCACATTCCGCCCCAGGCGGCAGCCACCCGCCGGTCCGTGTCCTGGTAGCGGCGGTTCGCCTCACCGACTGCGGTGTGGACCGCGGCCAGCGTGCGGTTGAGCTCGTCGGCGGCGGCGTTCCACTTGTCCTGCTGACGCAGGTAGGCCTGCTTGCCGTCGCCCTCCCAGGTGGCCAGCAACGGAACGAGGTCGCCGTCGAGCTCGGCCAGGGCTGCGGTGATCCTTCGTTGGGAGGCCGCCATCGCCAGCTCAGCGGCGGTGAGCTGGGCGTAGTCGACCAGGATGGGTGCACGGCTGGACATGGTCGTCCCTTTCGATTTCTCTGGGTGGTCTGGGGTCTGGGTGGTGAACCGGGCACATGACGTGGTCTCGGTGCTGGTCCGCGTACTGACGAGCCTCGATGACGGAGTGGAGCGCGATGCGCTGAGCGATATCCGGTGACGAGGCCCGGCGGGCCGGGTGGGAACAGCAGCGGCTGTCCAGCTCCTGCATGCCGGTCCACTACATGCGCAGGCCGCCGCCCGCCCCGAGCAGGGTGCTGCCGGCGTTGTCGTCGTCGATGCCATAGGCCTTCGCCTGCTCGGCCAGCATCGCCTCGAAGGTCGCGATGGCCTTCTGCAACGCGCGGGCGTGGCGGTCGTACCCGGCCATCAGCGTGCGGAGGGTGTTGCCGCCATTGCCTTTCCAGCTCCTGAGCGTGCCCTCGGCGGTCACCCCGACCTCGTTGATCTGACGCTCGATGGTGCTCCGGGCAACGGCCATGTCGTTGACCGCCTTGTGCATCGTCGCGATGTCGGTGCTGAATGTCCCCATGATGTTTCCTTTCGGTGGTGCGGGTCCCGGACCGTCCGGGGCCGTGTCTGACAACGTGATCCGCGGCTTCAGTTCGTCGTGAGAGCGAGCTGGACCAGCTGGGTGGGGCCGGTCCTGGTGACCCAGAAAGCCCGGCCCGGCGGCAGGGGCTGGGCCCGCTGCGTGCCGTGCAGAGCTCCCTCGTCAGCCGGTCCGGACATGACCAACCCGGGCGCGCCGAGCTCACGGAGTTGCTGAAGTACCGGTTCGTAGCCGGCGCGGGCCCCACCCGCCGCCCGCCGGGTCACGACCAGGTGCAGCCCGATGTCACGGGCATGCGGCAACAGGTCGACCAAGGCCGCCAGGGGATTGCCGCCGGCGGCCACCAACTCGTGATCGTCGACGAACACGAAAAGGTCGGCACCGGACCACCAGGACCGCTCACGCAGCTGCTCCGGGGTCACCCCGCTGCCGGGCAGCCGGGACTTCATCAGCGCGACCACCTCGGTGATCAGCGCGACGGCCGCAGCGGCGGTCCCGGCGTGGCCCGCAAGATGGTCGGTGCTGACGACGCCCAGCAGGGTGCGGCGGTAGTCGACGACCAGGAATTTCGCTGCCGCCGGCGAGGCCCGGGCGGCGATAACGGTCGCCAGCATGCGTAGGAACGACGTCTTCCCGCTCCCGGAGTCCCCCCAGACGACCAGGTGCGGATCAGCCCGGAAGTCCACGGTCACCGACGCCAGGTCGGACTCGCCCAGCCCGATCGGCACGGCGAGAGCGTCTCCCCAGGCCGCCGGCAGGTCCCCGGTGGTGACCCGGTCCGGCAGGATCCGGATCGCGGGAGCGCCGGGGCCGGGCCACGCGGCCTGCTGCTCGACGACGAGTCGCTCGACCGCACCCGGTTCGGTGGTCGGCGCCGGTACGGCCGCCAGAAAATGGTACCGGTCGGTGGTGACACCGCGGCCCGGAGACCGCGGCGGGACGGCGGCGGCCAACCGCCGGTCGACCTCGGATTCGGCCGGATCGCCCAGCCGGAGTTCGAACCGCAGCCCCATCAGGTCCTTCAGAGCGGGGCGGATCTCTGCCCATCGGGACAGTGACAGCACCACGTGGATTCCGAAGGACAGCCCGGACAGAACGAGGGCGGCGACCGAGGTCTCGAGATCCTCGAAGTCCGCGCGGAACGCAGCCCACCCGTCGATCACCAGGAAGACGTCCGGGCGGCGGGTACCGGATCCGTCGGCGGACCCGACACCTGCGGCCTCCCGCGTCGCGAGCAGGGTGGCCAGCTGGGCGATCAACCGCCGCACCCGGCCCGGGTCGTTCCGACAAGCGACCCCGCCGACCTGAGGCAGTGCGTCGACGGCAGCCAATGCGCCGCCGCCGAGGTCGATGACGTAGCAGTGCATCTCGCTGGGTCCGTGCTGACGGGCCAGGGCCAGCACGAGCGACGTCAGCAGGGTGGACTTACCGGCGCGCGTTCCGCCGACGACCAGCGCATGCCCGGTGCTTCCGGTGAAGTCGGCCCACAGCAGGTCACGACGTTGGTCAAGCGGTCGATCGACGAGACCGATCGGTACCCGGAGCAGACCACCGCCGGTCCGGCGTGGCGCCGCCGGCAGGCTCTCCAGCAACGGTGAATCGTCCAACGGGGGCAACCACACCCGATGCGCCGGTGTCCCCCGTCCGCGGAGCCGGCCCACCCACAGGTCCAGCACCGTCGGCGCCTCACCGGCCTCAGCTCCGGCCGCCGCCGCCGTACCTGTGCCGCCGATCGGTCCGTTCGGCTCGCCGGCCGGCAGCGGCACCGTCGCCGGCGTGAACAGCCGCACCGCGCGCCGCATCCCCGAGCCGCCCCGCGACAGCACTGACGCCGCTGGTCCCGGCACCGCTGATGCCGTAGGAGCGGCCGAGACGTAGGCTGCCCGGAAGCGCTGCGGCGCCGCCGCTCCGCTCTTGAGGTAGCCGACCCCGGGTGACGACGGCAGCCGGTAGGCATCATCCACCTCGAGCACTACGCGAGAATCGGCTGCGGAGAACGTCTTCAGAGCGATCCGGTACGACAGGTGCGCGTCGAGACCGCGCATCCGCCCCTCCTCCATCCGTTGGGATGCCATCAGCAGGTGGATCGACAGCGAGCGACCCAACCGGCCCAGCATCACGAACAGGTCGGCGAGCTCCGGCTGTTGCACCAGTAGCTCGGTGAACTCGTCGCAGATGATCATCAGAGCCGGCAGTGGCGGGAGATCCGGGGCACGTCGCCGGGCACGTTCGTAGTCGGTCGCCGACCCGAGGTTGCCGGCGTCCCGCAGCAGGGCCTGCCGGCGGCTCACCTCACCGGTGAGTGCATCGCGCATTCGTTCCACGAGAACCTGCTCGTCCGCCAGGTTGGTGATGACCGCGGCAACGTGAGGCAGCTTCCGGAGGCCGAGAAAGCCGGCGCCACCTTTGAAGTCGATGAGGACGAAGTTGAGCGAGCGGGAAGTGTGGGTGGCCGCCATCGCCAGCACGAGAGTGCGGAGCAGCTCGGACTTACCCGACCCGGTTGCACCGATCAGCAGCCCGTGCGGCCCGACTCCCCCCTCGGCGGCCTGTTTGAGGTCCAGCAGCACCGGCATGCCGGTGTCGTCCACGCCGATCGGCACCCGGAGCCGCGCCGCGCCGGACAGGGCCTGCTGATGCCGCTCGGGCCGGAAGTCCCCGGCCGCACCGACACCCAGCAGGCGAGCGAGATCCGGTGTCCTGTCTGGATCGTCGGTCTCGACGTCCGCGGGGCCGGGTTCCGCCCGGCCGGCGAGCAGTCGAGCGATCGTCGTCGCCGCGGCGCCGCCCACCAGGTCGGGGGTCCCCCCGATCCGCGACCCGACGACGCCCACCGGACGCACCGACTCGGCTGTCACCTCCCAGCCATCGACGACCTGGGACGGCAGATCGGTGGGCGACACCTCGACGACGATCAGGTCCGGACCGAATCCGCCGTCGCTACCCAGCGCGTCAGCGGACATCGACGGACGACCCACCACGACGAGCAGCCAGCCTGCCCTCGGGTCGGCGTCGAGTGACCAGGCGCGGACGTCGGCGAACTGCTCGGTGACCATCCGGACCGCGCCGAGCGCGTCGCGTCGACCGGGGTGACCGTTGTGGGGCAGCCACTTCACCCACCCCCAGTCACGGAGCGCGCCGGCTGCTGACCACACCACCACCCGGCATGATCGGGCCGGCCGGGCCAGGCAGCATTGCAGGACCACGCTGCGCGCGAGATCCGTTGCGGCCGGGCCGATCAACCGGAGGCGGCGGGTGGCCTCGAGGTCGACGACCAGCGGCATCGCGGACGTCCACCGGTGTGCGGCCAGCAACCGCTGACGGGCGGCCGCGGCGAACGGCTCGGGAACGACGCCGACCCCGGGGGCCGCATCCTCGTGGCCGTCCGCGGTGACGATCCGGACGACCGTCGGGAGGGCTGCGAGTCCGATCCGAATCCCCGCCGGGACCGGTCCGGAGCCGGTCCGCTGCGCATTCAGGGCCAGGGTGACGAAGGAGTCGGGACCCGGATGACGACGGTGGGCCTCCCGGCGGGCCGCCACCTCTCGCGTGCCCAGCAGCTGCCGGGCCTCGTCGAGGGACTCGAGGAAGCGGCCCCGCTCGGCCGACACGGTAGCCGCCGGTTTCGCCTGCCGCCCACCTCCGCCGACGATCATTCCGATCAGCGAGACGGCCATCAGCCCGCCCATCAGCAGGGACGTGGTACCGCCGCCACCGATCACCAGGAACCCGACGGTGCCCGCCAGCATCACCATCGGCAGCACGATGGTCAGCGCGCTGCGCGGCACCGGTGCCTCGAGTACCGGTAGCGCGGGAAGTACGAGATCATCGCCTTCCCAGCGCTTCTCGATTTGCGCGAATGCGTCGGTCATCGGTTCCTCCCCCCAGAGGCGTCGCGGTGGACAACTCCACGGCGGTGCAGAGCGGCAACCATACGATGGCGGCGCGACGCCACCGGGCGTCTGTCCACAATCCGACGTCGGACGCCCGACACCGCCGGAACCGGATCCGCCCCGACCCACCGCAAGGACAGATCGATGACGTCACCCGCCAGCGCGGATTACCGTCGCGTCACCGTCATCGCCCCGGGTCGGCGGTTCGACCTCGCCGTTCCGGGAGATCTCGCGATCACCGACCTGCTGCCCGAGGTGTTGGACCTGGCCCGCATCGACCGATTCGACAGGACTCCGGGTTGGCAGCTCGGACGGGTCGGCGGTCCGGGGTTCGCCGTCGACCGATCGCTGGACGATCTCGGCATCCGGGATGGCGACCTCCTGCTGCTGCGGCCGGTTGATCTGCCGGACCCGCTCCCGGTCGTCGACGAGATCACCGATGTGACCGCGGCGGTGGCGGCCGAGCAGGGTGTCGTCCGGCCGGACGTCGGCCCGCAGCTCACCCTGGCCACCGTCGCGGGGGTCCTCGCCGCTGCCGCTCCCGCAGCGTGGCAGCAGCGCGCGACCGCAGGCGTGGCGCTGACCATGGTCGTGCTGATCCTGTGGGCGGCCACCGTCGCCGCTCGGGCTCGTCGGTCGCCGCCGGCCGCCTTGGTGCTCGGCGGCGCGGCACTCGGTTACGCCACCATCGCCGCCGTCGGAATGGCCGCGCCCGAACTGCGGGCCGAGCCGCTCGTCGCCGCCATCGTGATGCTGATCGGAACCGTCCTCCTGGCTGCCTTTCTCGGCTCTGGCCGGCGGATCTTCGGCGCGCTGGCCACGGTGGCCGGCTTCGGTGTCCTGGCGGGTGCGATGCACCTCGTCATCGATGTGGGGACGGCCGGGGTGGCGGTCGGTGCCCTGGTGACGTCCACCAGCGTCCTGCCCTGGGCGCCTCGGCTGGCGGCCCGACTGGGACGGCTACCGCACCCGGGCAGCGGCCCCGTCGACCACGACAGCACACTCCCCCGACTGGACCTGTTCGAACTCCGACGGGCCGCGCAGACCTCGGTCGACCTCCTCGGCGCAATGGATCTCGGGCTCGCCGTGGTGACCGGTGTCAGCGCCGTGGTGCTCGTCGAGACGGGTGAGCGGTGGTCGAGCGTGCTGGCCTGCCTCGGGCTCCTGGTGGTCCTGCTGCGGGCCCGGACGGTACGGATCGCCTTTCAGGCAATGGGTCTCGCGGTACCCGCAGTGGCCGCGCTGATCGTCGGCCTGATCCTGGTGGCGTCCCGGCTACCCCCCGGCGCCGGGCCGTGGATCCCGATGGGCGCGACCGTGGTGGCCGGCCTGGTCCTGGCGTGCGGCCTGCTCGGACCGCGACGACGCTGGTCACCCACAGCCCGTCGTCTCGCGCGGGTGTGCGAGACCGTGATCATGCTCGCCGTCGTTCCCGTCGCCGTCGGCGCCGTCCAGGGCTACCAGCTCGTCCGCCAGGGCTGACCGGGCCTCGACGGCTCAACCCGGCGGACCGGCGCCCGCCGATTCGCCGCCTGATGCGTCTACGTCCGCGCCCGGTCGGTAGTGCCAGATCCGCCCGGCCGCTTCGACGTCCAACATCGGCCCGGCGACCATCGCGTCGATCAGCGCCGCGGGGACCGCGGGTACGACGCCGTTGTCCGAGGTGAGCCCGAGGCGGACCGCAGCTTCGCGGGTGACCGGATGCACGACGCCCAGATCGGTGACGAGAACCATTGGCGTCGAGCCGTTATCGGCCGACGTTCGCTCGAGCCGACGCACCAGCGCACCCGCTCCGCCGGCGATCTGAACCCGGTCGACCTGGGCGCCGGCGATGGCGGGCGTCGCGGTCGTCGTCCCATCCGGAAGGACAGTCCCGACGACGACGTCCCAGCCGCGCTCTTCGCCGCGCCAGGCAGCGCAGATCATCGGTACGGCCGACGAGGAGAGGAGCTGGGGTGCAACGGCGGGGACGGTGGTCGCGATGCGGGCGTCCACGGCGGGCAGGACCGCCAGTTGCCGCGGCTCCACCGTGACCAACTGCGCGTCGGTGCGGTAACGGAGAAGATCCGCGACCAGCGGGCTGATCAGCTCGACGCCGTCCTGATGAACCAGATGCAGCGTGACGGTCCCGTCGGCCCGCAGCACCCGGAGGACGGCACCCACCGGCACCGGCAGGCCGTTGTGGTCGCGGACGGTGAATCCGCGTGGCGGCTGGCCGCTGCCGGACGGCGCCATGACCGAGATCGGCGGTGAGATCGGAATTGCGGCCAGCAGCACGTCGCTGATGGGCCGGGGTGTCACACCGGCGAGGCCGAGGGCTTGGATTGACGCGACGTCGCGCAGGTCAACCGGGGTCCGGTGACCGGCCCAGACCAGCTGCGCCACGGTTGATTTCACCGGATCGGGGTTCGCAAGCCCAGAACTGGGAACCACCAGCAATGCGGCGGCGGTGGCCAGTGGTGACCCGGCGGCGGCCGCGCCGATCACCTCGGTGGACACCAGCGCGCCGTCGGCCGTCGTCTCGTCACAGATTGACCACCCGTCGGTGATCAGCCGGCCCGCCGTCGGCAGCTGGTCCGGGGCTCCCGGGATGCCGAGCGTCGCCCCTCGGGACGCCGACGCGATGTCGGCCACCGACACCTCCATCGGTAGGGAGGGTGCCGGCCCCGGAGCCGCGAGCAGTGCCGAGGTGAGATTCAGCGCCGGGAACAACACCCCTTCGCGGTTGACGAACACTGCGCCGGAACCGGTATCGACGAGAACCGCGGCGGACCGCCAGTCCGGCGCGGGGCGGACGAGAGCGAGCGCACTCGTCCCGACGAGGATGACCGATGCCACCCCGTACGACAACACGGTGCACCGACGGCCCAGCCCTCCGACGGCGCCCCCCGACGACGCGTTGCCCGTGGTCATCGCCTCGTCTGTCCGATGGCGAGCAAATCGGTGAGCCCGTACCTGCGCCGCCCCCACATCTCGTCTGTCGACCATCTATCCCTCCCCAGCGCCCGACCGGCGGTTCGCCGGGACGGTACGGCGGGGCGGCGGCCGGGCGGGCGCGTTGTCCACAAGCCGGTGCCCGTCCCCCCGTGTGCACAACGCCGAAGCACTCGTCGATGCCCCGCTCTACCGTCGGTCGCTGGATCACCGGACAGTGACCGGGCCGGGCCGTCGACGAGGCACTGCACAGAACGGAGGGCGACCGATGATCGCTGGATCCATCGGTCTCCCCATGGCCGTCCTGGCCGTGACAACCATCGGCCTCCTGGTGTGGCGACATCCGATCACCGGCGACCGGTGTCGTGCGGAACTACGCTGGACGGGCCGCCGGCTGAGGCGGCTTCCGGCCGGTGACGGCCTGCTCCGGTACCCCCCACGCCCGCACCCGCAACGGTGGTCGACGCTCACCTCGACTGCGGGTACGGGCGGCGTCGCCCCGGGGCGGTCGATCCTGATCCGGGACGACCGGTTGCTCCTCGTCTTCGACCTGCGGGCCACTCCTGGTGGGCGTCCGACGAGTGACGGACTACTGGCGGCCCTGGACCCACTGACCGCGATGAACGGCATTGCTGTCGACTCGATCCACTGGATCTACGACGTCGGTGACGAGCCGGCGCGAACCTTGGTCGTGCTGTCTCTGGACCCCTTGGCGAGTGGTCACGCGATCGACGCCCGCGGCGGAGGCTCCGCCGGCGCCGACCGGGTCGTCATGTTGACGCTGGCCCGCGCCACAGCGTTGCTCGCCCCGCACGGACTTCGAACCCGCTTCGTCGACGCGAGCGCAGCGGCGCCCGCACTGTCGGGGCTCGGCGATCGCCGCCTCGGTGAGACCGCACGCCTGGGCGAACACCCGTCACCGCCCACGGCAGGTGAACATCGGCGGGAGATGGTACTGAACGGCCGTTGGTGCCGGGCCCAGCGACTCGACCCGACCGACGTCCGCAGGCTGTGGAGGTCAGGGTCGGCGGCTCGGCTCGCTGCGGACGTTCGTCGGTTGATCCAGGCCCGGGCACCCGGGGCTCGGATCACGGCTACGGTGTGGATCCGGGCCGGGCCGGACGGGATGCGTCACGGCGGCAGCGTCCGTCTGACGGCTCGAGACCGGCGTGACCTCGACGACCTGACGGCCGACCTCGACCGAGCGGCGCGCCGTCAGGGGATCAGGATCAGTCCCCTCGTCGCTGATCAGCAGCCACACCTGGTGGGCTCGCTACTGAGTCGGCCGGGCTGACGTCGGCGCACGGTCGGAGGTGCGGCTCCGCGGCCAACTCGCTCGCCTGCCGGACCGCTCTGGTCAGGGCGGCTCGCTCCTGAAATGCGCCCGGCTCCGGGTAATCCACCCGCATCAGAGTGAGACCGCGGGCCGGGGCAGCCTGGGTCGCGCTGGTGCGTACCTGTGCGGCCAGCAGTTCCACGGGACGCTCGACCGGCGTCCGGCCGTCACCGACCGACAACAGCGCCCCGACCAGCGAACGGACCATCGAGTGACAGAAAGCGTCGGCCGAGACGTCGACCACCACCACACCCGGCTCGTCCGTCAGCTCCCGGACGGTCAGGGCCTGCAGTTCACGGATCGTGGTGGCGCCCTCGTGGGCGGCAGGCTTGCAGTAGGCCGCGAAGTCGTGCAGGCCGAGCAGTTCCCGGGCTGCCGCCTGCATCGGCGCCACCACGAGCGGACGGGACCAGGCCAACGTGTCCCGGCGGCGGAGCGGGTCGACGCCGAAGTCGGTGGCAGCGATCCGGTAGCGGTAGTGGCGGCGCAACGCGGAGAACCGGGCGTCGAAGCCCTCCGGTGCGACGGCGATCCGGCGTACGCGGACGTCATCGTCCAATAAGCCGGCCAACCGGCGCAGGAGCCCGAAGGCGCCCCCTTCGAGCGGGTCGGCCGGCTCCTCCACTCCGTCACGGGGGCGTCGAGCCATTCCGGCCAGCACGGTTGGGTCGACGTCGACGTGGGCGACCTGTCCGACGGCGTGCACGCCGGCATCGGTGCGACCGGCCACCGCGAGCGGCACCGGACGACGGAACAACACCTCGAGTGCGGCCGACAACTCCCCCGCCACCGTGCGTCGACCCGGCTGCGCCGCCCACCCGGAGAAGTCGGTGCCGTCGTAGCCCAGGTCCAGCCGGAGCCGCACGGTCGCCGCCCCGGGAACGGCGAAGGACCCGGCGGCGGGAGTTGAGCGCTCGTCGCCGCCGGGTCCGCCGGGGGTGTGCATCATGTCGTGTGGTCGCTGCACGACCGCACCACGGGACCGGACCTACTTGGTGGTCTCGGTAGTGTCCGCAGCGGCCGGAGCCGCCTCGGACGTGGTCGGATCCGCGTCAACCGTCTCGGCGTCGGCGGGGGTCGAAGCGACCGCCGTCTCGTCGGCCGCAGTCTGGTCAGCCGCCGTCTCGTCGACCGCCGTGTTGTCGGCGACGGTGTCGTCAGCGACCGCGCCGGCCTTGGCCTGCTTCGGCCGGGCGGAGTTGTCCGAACTGGCGGCCCGACGGGCGACCCGTGACGCCGCCGAGGTGACGGTCTCCTCGGTGATGATCTCGATGATCGCCATCGGCGCGTTGTCGCCCTTGCGCGGCATGACCTTGACGATCCGGGTGTAGCCACCCGGACGGTTGGCCACGGCCGGCGCGATGTCGGCGAACAGGGTGTGGACGACATTCTTGTCGCTGATCACCTTCATCACCTCGCGGCGCGAGTGCAGGGTGCCGCGCTTGGCCGAGGTGATGAGCTTCTCGGCCAGCGGACGGAGCCGCTTGGCCTTCGCCTCGGTCGTGGTGATCTTGCCGTGCTCGAACAGCGACTGAGCCAGGTTGGCCAGGATCAGACGCTCGTGGGCCGGCGAACCGCCGAGGCGGGGACCCTTCGTGGGGGTGGGCATCAGGTGCTCCTGCAGAGGTTCGCGGGAGGTGGATCCCGCTGTCTGGCGGTCGGAACGGAGCCGGTCTCCCGGCCCCGCCCGATCTGGATGGTGGTGTGGTCCCGCCGAAGCGGTGCCCGATCAGGGGGTGAATCTGTCGTGCGGCAGGTCCTGGCCCGGTGGCCCGGTCAGGACGAGCAGATCGTCAGATCTGCTCGGTCTCGGCGTAATCGGTCTCGGTGGTCTCTTCCTCTTCCGACCATTCACCGTCGGCGTAGGCCAGCGCGGCCGCGGCCGGGTCGAAGCCGACCGGCGAATCCTTGAGCGAGAGCCCCAGACCGCCGAGCTTGACCTTGACCTCGTCGATGGACTTCTGGCCGAAGTTGCGGATGTCGAGCAGGTCCGCCTCGGTGCGGCCGACGAGCTCACCCACGGTGTGGATGCCCTCGCGCTTGAGGCAGTTGTAGGAGCGGACGGTGAGGTCCATTTCCTCGATCGGCAACGAGAACGCTGCGATGTGGTCCGCCTCGGCCGGCGACGGCCCGATCTCGATACCCTCGGCGCTGGTGTTCAGCTCACGGGCGAGGCCAAACAGCTCGACCAGGGTGGTACCCGCCGACGCCAATGCGTCACGCGGGGAGATGGAGGACTTGGTCTCCACGTCCAGCACGAGACGGTCGAAGTCGGTCCGCTGTTCGACACGGGTGGCCTCGACGCGATAGGTCACCTTGAGGACCGGGGAGTAGATGGAGTCGACCGGGATGCGGCCGATCTCGGCGCCGACGACCTTGTTCGGCGCGGCGGGGACATAGCCACGTCCACGCTCGACGACGAGCTCGATCTCCAACCGACCCTTGCTGGTCAGTGTGGCCAGGTGCAGCTCCGGATTGTGCACGAGAACGCCGGCCGGGGGCGCGATGTCCTCGGCAGTGACCTCACCGGGGCCCTGCTTACGCAGGTACATGGTGACAGGCTCGTCCTCCTCGGAGGACACGACCAGCTCCTTGAGGTTCAGGATCAGCTCGGTGACGTCTTCCTTGACTCCCGGCACGGTGGTGAACTCGTGCAGCACGCCGTCGATGCGGATGCTCGTGACCGAGGCGCCGGGGATCGACGACAACAGTGTGCGACGGAGCGAGTTACCGAGGGTGTAACCGAAGCCGGGCTCGAGCGGCTCGATGACGAACCGCGAGCGGTTGCCCGAGATCGTCTCTTCGGTCAGTACGGGGCGCTGAGAGATCAGCATGGTCTTCCTCCACTGTCGGTGGCTCCGCTATATGAGCCACAACGTCCACGCCCGCCACTATTTGCGGTCGTGCTCACTTCCGGTACTGCTGCACTTGCGCCTCGCCACCATGCACACGCGGAGTGTGTCCCGGCGAAGACGAAGTCTTCGCCCGGGGAGCGGAACGAGCGACCCAGTGCCGGCTTCTCCGCCGACCGCAGGTAGCCCGTGGGGGCCCCTGCGGCGAGCAGCGTCGCCGGCGACCGGCTACTTCGAGTAGAACTCGACGATCAGCTGCTCGGTGATCTGGGTGTCGATCTGCGCCCGGATCGGCAACGAGTGGATGAGCACGCGCAGCGAGTTCGGGACGACCTGCAGCCAGGCCGGGGTGGGCCGGTCGCCGTAGGACTGGCGGGCCA
>JBDSLP010000006.1:0-23195 GCA_039916325.1 Nakamurella sp.
GTCAAACCATTCTCGCAATCCGGGTCCGGCGGCGTCGGCATCGAGCTGGAGCTTTCCGTCAGAATGCGACGCTGCGTCGACTGCGCCAGCACGCGTCCGCGGGCTACTCATTCCGTGGACGTGGGTAGGTCCACCGACCACGATCAGTTCGGCGCGGCCGACGAGGATCGGATCGACGTGGGACACCGCCATCACGTCGACGTGGTGCGCCGGGCGCAACCCGTCGGCGATCGCCTCGGCCACGACGTGGGTGTTGCCATAGGACGATTCGTAGACGATGACCACATTCTTCACGGCTGGACCTCGATGCGTGTCGGTTGTTGGGCACGTCGAAGGTCGCACGAAGCGTCGCATTGACCCAGTGCCGAAGGTCCTCCCCTCGACAATGCCCTCAACGGGCCGGCGCCACCACTACAATCCAGCCGGGACGTGGGTGTCGTCCACGGCGAGTGCTTCCGGTCCCTGGGGACTGCGCTCAGCCCGCATCGAGGTGCTGACCGGGGCGGCGGTCTTCACGGAATACTACATCCGGCCGGGCGACGGTCCCGTGAGGGATATCGCCGCTGCCAACTGATGGCCTCAAGATCCTCCGCGGGGTCAGTCTCCGTCAGTGTGACCCGGTCGCGAGCGCTCACCATCGTCTCGATGGTCCTCGCGTCGGCGATGAACCAGGGCTGGTGATAGGGAAGGTGGCCGACCACTGGACCGGCTGAGGCAGGCCGGCCTTACCACCCCGAGACGCTGTCGACCCACTGCCCGCGGCTGCTCAGGAGCGAGGGGACCCAGCCGGGTGCGACACCCGTGGGTGACATCTTGTGACATCCGGGGTCCCGGGCCACGAAAAAAAGGCCTCCCACCTGCCGATCCATTGCCGCAGGTGGGGGGCCACTTCTACACCGTCGGGATGACAGGATTTGAACCTGCGACCCCTTGACCCCCAGTCAAGTGCGCTACCAAGCTGCGCCACATCCCGGTCGAGCCCGGCGGACCGGGCGGGTCAAGACTACCGCAGCCGACGAGGTGTCCCCGCCGGGTCCCGGGCCGCGTTGGCGGCCTCCGGCCGTGCGACCATGAGCCCCATGGCGGACGGGACGGTACAGCTCGGCCCCGCCCTCGCGGTGCTGCTCGCCGGTTTCGCCGGCGCCGCCGCGCTGCTGGTCCGGGTCACCGACCTGGCCCGCGCCCGGGACGTGCTCATCGCCTGCGGTCGGGCCACCGTCCAGTTGGCGGTGGTCAGCCTCCTGATCGGCGCGGTCCTGCGGTCCGCCGGGTTGACCGCGGCGTTCATCGCGCTGATGCTGATCATTGCCACCGGCACCTCGGCGCATCGGATCTCCGGGTCCTACCGGCCGGCCGGTTGGTGGACGCTGGCCCCGATCGCCCTGCCCGTACTGCTCAGCCTCAGCCTGATCGTGGCCAGCACAGTGCTGCCCCTCCAGCCGATCGCGGTGCTCCCCGTCGCCGGCATCATCATCGGCAATGCGATGACGGCGACCTCGCTCGCCGGCCGCCGGGCCACCGAGGAGTTGCACCTGCGCACCGGCGAGTACGACGCCGCCCGCGCTCTCGGGCTGAGCCGGCGGGACAGCGTCGCCCTGATCGGTAAGCCCGCAGCGGCACTCGCACTCGTCCCGGTGCTCGACCAGACCCGCACCGTCGGCCTCGTCACGCTCCCCGGTGCATTCGTCGGGGTACTGCTCGCCGGCGCCGACCCGCTGCAGGCCGGCACCGCTCAACTGCTGGTGTTGATCACCCTCGTCCTGGTGCAGGCGCTCGCGACCGTCATCACCGTCGAGCTGGTCGGTCGTGGCCTCATCCGTGGCCCGCACGGCGCCTTGCCCGAATAGCGACCGGACCGGGACCCGGATCGAACCGGCGGACGTTGCGCCCCGTGTCCGTAACAGAACGCCGCCATACTCGACTCTCCGAGCGGACCGCCACCAGGCCTACCGCCGACCATGAAGGGCCCCCATGTTCGACACTGTGTTCGGTCTCCCCCTGCACCCGTTGGTCATCCATGCCGTGGTGGTGTT
Source organism: Nakamurella sp. (assembly GCA_039916325.1). Lineage (GTDB taxonomy): Bacteria > Actinomycetota > Actinomycetes > Mycobacteriales > Nakamurellaceae > Nakamurella. The sequence continues at coordinate 2,034 of JBDSLP010000006.1, forward strand.
CCTACCGCTGGCCTCCGTCTCAGTCCTCGTCGCGGCGGTCTGGCCGAAGTTCCGCCGCTGGGCCGGTCCGCTCCCGTTGATCCTCGCGCTGTCCGGGACCGTGCTCACGCCGGTCGCCACCCAGTCCGGCGAGGCCCTTCAGAATACGGGGTTGGAGAGCAGCCCCATCGTGCGGACCCACGCGGAGCTCGGCGACCTGATGCTCTGGTGGGCCGTCGGACTTCTGGTCGCGGCCGGACTGGTCTACTGGCTCCACCTGAAGACACGCGCTGCGGACAGCAACCGCAAGCCCAGCCAGGCGCTGGTGGCGGGCATCGTCGCGATCGCTGCGATCACCAGCGTCGGCACGCTGGTGCACATCTACCGGGTGGGCGACAGCGGAGCCACCGCCGTCTGGGGCAGCACCAGCTTCGCCACCCAGGGCTGATCCCGTACGTGTCCTGACTCCCGTCAGGAGAGCGTCAAGATCGTGACGGTCGCCGTCAGGACAGCGTCAAGAACCGCAACCACCTGCTGACTGCCGCGCCACGCTGATCCCGACCCCGCACCAGGCGGGGGTCGGGAGGAGTGCGCGGCCGTGGCCGACCTGTTGTTCGTGCTGATCATCATCGCGGGATACGCGGTGTGCCTATGGGTCCTGCGGGCCCTGCAGGTGAAGTGATGGAGACCGTCGTCCTGCTGGTGGTAGCCGCCGGCCTGGTGGTGTACCTGCTCGTCGCGCTGCTGTCACCGGAGCGGTTCTGATGAGCCCGGCCCTGGCTGCGGGCGCCCAGATCGCCTTTGTCATCGCCGTTCTCGCCGTCCTCTACGTCCCGCTCGGCGACCACATGGCCCGCGTCTACACCAGCTCGACACACACCCGGATAGAGCACAGCCTGTACCGGACGGCTCGGATCGACGCCGCCACCGATCAGACCTGGGGCGGCTACGCGGGCAGCCTGCTCGGCTTCACCGGCGCATCCATCGGGCTGCTCTACCTGCTGCAGCGCATCCAGGGTGTGCTGCCGCTGAGCAACGGGCTGTCCGGGGTGTCGCCGGCCGTCGCGTTCAACACCGCGATCTCGTTCGTGACCAACACGAACTGGCAGTCGTACACGCCGGAGACAACCATGTCCAACCTCACCCAGATGATCGGGTTGACGGTGCAGAACTTCGTCTCCGCGTCTGTCGGTGTCGCGGTGGTGGTCGCCCTGATCCGCGGGTTCATCCGGGCCGGCGGGGGTCACCTGGGCAACTTCTGGGTCGACCTGGTCCGCGGCAGCCTGCGCATCCTGCTCCCGCTGGCGGCGATCGTCGCGCTCATCCTGCTGACCCAGGGTGTCGTCATGTCGCTGCACGCCGCGTTCACCGCGACCGGCCTGGACGGATCGGCGCAGTCCCTCGCGGTCGCCCCGGTCGCCTCCCAGGAAGCCATCAAGGAACTCGGCACCAACGGCGGCGGCGTCCTCAACGCCAACTCCGCGCATCCCTTCGAGAACCCCACCCCACTGAGCAACATCGTCCAGATCATCGCGCTCCTGCTCATCCCGGTCGCCCTGACCCGCACCTTCGGCACCATGGTGGGTAACGCGAAGCAGGGCCTCACCCTCCTTGCCGTGATGGCCGGGCTGTGGGGCGCGATGATGACGCTGAGCACGTGGGCCGAGTCCACGGCGAGCGGTGCCGCCGGGACCGCCGCCGGCGCGATGATGGAGGGCAAGGAGATCCGCTTTGGGATCCCGGGTTCTGTGCTGTTCGCCGTGAGTACCACCGGAACGTCCACCGGCGCGGTCAATTCCATGCACGACAGCTTCTCCGCGTCCAGCGGTGGGCTGTACCTGCTGAACATGCTGTTCGGCGAGATCGCCCCCGGGGGCGTCGGTTCCGGGCTCTACTCGATGTTGGTGTTCGCCATCATCGCCGTCTTCGTCGGCGGTCTCCTGGTCGGCCGGACACCGGAGTATCTCGGCAAGAAGATCGGCCGCCGTGAGATCACCATGGCCGCCCTCAGCGTCCTGGTGATGCCCGCGCTGGTGCTCGTCGGTTCCGGCGTCGCGCTGGTGCTCCCGGGAACGTCGAATGCGCTGGGCAACTCGGGCGACCCCGGAACCGCCGGCGGCATCCACGGCTTCTCCGAGGTGCTCTACGCCTATGCCTCGGCGTCCAACAACAACGGCAGCGCCTTCGCCGGCCTCACGGTGACCAGCGACTGGTTCCAGATCTCGCTCGGCGTGGCCATGCTTCTCGGCCGGCTGCTCCCCATCCTGTTCATCCTCGCGCTGGCCGGATCACTGGCCACCCAACGGCACACCCCGGCGTCCGCTGGCACGCTGCCCACCACCGGGGTGCTCTATGGCGCCCTGCTCTCCGGCGTCGTCGTACTCGTGTCGGCGCTCACCTTCTTCCCGGCGCTGGCGCTGGGACCCCTCGCGGAGGCCCTGCTGTGACCGCACCATCGACCCTCGACCCCAGTCCGGCGGTCACCGACCCGGCCGGCGGTCACCGCGTCACCACCGGGATCTTCCAACCCAAGCAGCTCGTGGCGGCGTTGCCCGGGGCGCTGCGGAAGCTGAACCCTCGCCACCAGGCCCGCAATCCGGTGATGTTCGTCGTCTTCGTCGGCTCTATCACCTCGACGGTGCTGGCGATCCTGTCGCCGAGCCTGTTCGGCTGGCTGGTCGTGCTCTGGCTGTGGTTCACCGTCGTGTTCGCCAACCTCGCGGAGTCCGTGGCCGAGGGCCGCGGCAAGGCGCAGGCGGCGACCCTGCGGCAGGCCAAGCGCGACACCGTGGCCCGACGACTCAACCCCGACCGCACGGAGACGCTCGTTTCCGGCAATGATCTCGTGATCGGCGACCGGGTCGTCGTGGAAGCCGGTCAGACCGTTCCGGGCGATGGCGACATCGTGGAGGGCATCGCGACCGTGGACGAGTCGGCCATCACCGGCGAGTCCGCGCCGGTGGTGCGGGAGTCCGGCGGCGACCGGTGCGCCGTCACCGGCGGGACCACGGTGCTCTCGGACCGGATCGTCGTCGAGATCACGACCAAGCCCGGCGAGTCGTTCGTCGACCGGATGATCGCCCTCGTCGAGGGCGCGGCCCGACAGAAGACGCCGAACGAGATCGCGCTCAACATCCTGCTGGCGTCACTGACGATCATCTTCCTGCTGGTGGTCGTCGCCGTCGGCCCGATGGCGGCCTACGGCGGCGAGCAGCAGGACCCGATCCGACTGATCGCACTGCTGGTCTGCCTCATCCCCACCACCATCGGGGCATTGCTGTCCGCCATCGGTATCGCCGGGATGGACCGGCTCGTCCAGCGCAACGTGCTCGCGATGAGCGGGCGTGCGGTCGAGGCCGCCGGCGACATCGACGTGCTGCTGATGGACAAGACCGGCACCATCACCTTCGGCAACCGACGGGCCACCGCGCTGCACCCGGTCCCCGGGGTCATGGCCATGGAACTGGCTGCAGCCGCTCGGTTGTCGAGCCTGGCCGACGAAACCCCGGAAGGACGCAGCATCGTCACGCTGTGCGGAACCGACTTCCAGCTGCCGCCGGAGCTCTCCACCGACGAGCGGCGCGCGCAGTTCGTTCCCTTCACCGCCCAGACCCGAATGAGCGGCCTGGACCTCGACGGCCGCCAGATCCGCAAGGGGGCCGGCACCTCGGTGCTGGCCTGGACGGTGGAACGCGGCGGCACGGCCCCGGTCGAACTGACCCGGTTGGTCACCGAGGTGTCCCAGCGCGGCGCTACCCCGCTGGTCGTCACAGCTGCCGAGAACAACTGCAAAGCAGCGATTCTCGGCGTCATCGAGCTGTCAGACGTGGTCAAGCCCCACATCGCGGCCCGCTTCGCCGACCTGCGGGCCATGGGCATCCGGACCGTGATGGTCACCGGTGACAACCCGGTCACCGCGAAGTCCATCGCCGCCCAGGCCGGGGTCGACGACTTCCTCGCCGAGGCCACCCCGGAGGACAAGCTCGCGCTGATCCGGAGGGAGCAGGAGGGCGGTCGACTGGTCGCGATGACCGGCGACGGCACCAACGACGCGCCGGCGCTGGCCCAGGCCGACGTCGGTGTCGCGATGAACACCGGTACGTCGGCGGCGAAGGAGGCGGGCAACATGGTCGACCTCGACTCCGACCCGACGAAGCTCATCGAGATCGTCGAGATCGGCAAGCAGCTGCTCATCACCCGCGGTGCGCTGACGACGTTCTCACTGGCCAACGACCTCGCCAAGTATTTCGCCATCCTGCCGGCGATGTTCAGCGGCATCTACCCACAGCTGGACTCCCTCAACATCATGCCGCTCGCCACCCCGGCCTCGGCCATCCTGTCCGCAGTCATCTTCAACGCCCTCGTCATCGTGGTCCTGATCCCGCTGGCCCTCAAGGGCGTCCGCTACACCCCCACCACCGCCGCGCGGCTACTTCAGCGCAACCTCGCCTTATACGGCGTCGGTGGTGTCCTCGTTCCCTTCGTCGGGATCTGGCTGATCGACCTGGTCGTCCGCCTGATCCCGGGAATCGGCTGATCCCCATGCGCGTCCTGGCTTCCCTGCGTCAGCTCGGTGCGGGTCTCCGCGTCCTGCTGCTCCTCACCGCCCTGCTCGGCCTCGTCTACCCGCTGGCGGTCTGGGGTGTCTCCCGGATCGGCGCTCCGTCCGCCGAGGGGTCCGCCCTGCGCGACAGCGGCGGGTGCGTCGTCGGCAGTGCCCTCATCGGCGTCGACCCGCAGGTCCCGGTCGGCACCCGTGATCCCTACTTTCACCTCCGGCTGGACGGCGACAGCACCACCGGGGACGGCTTCACCCCCGGTGACCCGGCGGCCGCGGACGCGAACGACCTCGGGCCGAACAACCAGACCCTGCTCGGTTTCGTCCAGGCCCGACGGGCAGCCGTCGCCGCCCGCGAGAACATCGACCCGGCCGCGGTACCGGCTGACGCGGTCACCTCGTCCGGATCGAGCATCGATCCGCAGATCAGCCCCGCCTACGCCGCCTTGCAGGTGCCCCGGGTCGCGAGGGTGACCGGTCTGTCGGTCGCCCAGGTCACCGCTCAGGTGACCGCGCACACCGACGGTCGGCAGTGGGGCTTCCTCGGGGCTGAGCGGGTGAACGTGCCCGCGCTGAACGTAGCGCTGGGTCTGACCGCGCCGTCATGCGCGACGCCGTGACCGCGCTCCGGTACCGCAGGGCCAAGATGACAGGGTGAGGATCGCGGGCAGGGGTGAGCTGCGGATCTACCTGGGCGCGGCACCGGGGGTGGGCAAGACGTTCGCCATGCTCGGAGAGGCAACACGTCGGCGGTCCCGGGGCCGCGACGTGGTCGTCGGAGTCGTCGAGACGCACGGCCGCCAGCACACCGCCGACCTGCTGGACGGCCTCGAGGTGGTCCCGCGGCGGACATTCACCCATCGCGGGGTGGACCTCACCGAGATGGACACCGAGGCCATCCTGCTGCGACGCCCCGATGTGGTCCTGGTCGACGAACTCGCGCACACCAACGCCCCGGGGTCCCGGCACCCGAAGCGATGGCAGGACGTCGAGGAGCTCCTCGACGCCGGCATCGACGTCATCTCCACGGTCAACGTCCAGCACCTGGAGAGCCTCAACGACGTCGTCCGGGAGATCACCGGGGTCGTCCAACAGGAGACCGTCCCGGACGAGGTGGTCCGGCGCGCCCAGCAGGTCGAGCTGGTCGACATCACGCCGGAAGCCCTGCGGCGCCGGTTGTCCCACGGCAACATCTACCGCGCGGAGCAGGTCGACGCGGCGCTGGGCAACTACTTCCGCCCCGGCAACCTCACCGCGCTGCGCGAGATCGCCTTGCTGTGGGTGGCCGATCAGGTCGACCTCGCGCTGGCTCGCTACCGCGATGACCACGACATCACCCACACGTGGGAGGCACGCGAACGCACCCTCGTGTCGGTCACCGGCGGCCCCGAGTCCGAGACGTTGATCCGGCGGGCGAAACGAATCGCCGCCCGGGTCGGTGGCGAACTCGTCGTGGTGCACGTCGTCCGCGGTGACGGGGTAGCGGGCGTGCTGGCCGCCGATCTGATGCGGATGCGGCGGCTCGCCGAGGGGCTGGGCGCCACCGTGCACAACGTGGTCGGCGACGACGTGCCGGCCGCCCTGCTCGAGTTCGCCCGCAGCATCAACACCACCCAACTGGTGCTGGGAACGTCGCGGCGGTCCCGGATGGCCCGGGTGTTCGACGAGGGCGTTGCCGCCCGGGTGATCCGCGACTCCGGGCCGATTGACGTGCATCTGGTCACGCACGACCAGGCCGCCACCCGCCCGCTCCGGGTGGTCCCGACCGGCCATACGCCCCGGCGGACTGCGCTGTCCTGGATCGCGGCCGTGGTGGCGCCGGTGCTGGCCACCCTGCTGTTGATGGGGGTGGCCCAGTTCGCAGCACTCAACAGCCAGGGGGTGCTCTACTTCGTCGTCGTGCTCGGGGTCGCGTTGCTCGGCGGGGTCTGGCCGGCCGTGGCCGCCGCCGCCATCTCCGGCGTACTCCTGAACTACTTCTTCACCGAGCCCCGGTACAGCCTCACGATCGCCGAGCCCGACAACCTCATCACGTTGCTGGTACTGATGCTCGTCGCCGTCGCGGTCGCCCTGCTGGTGGACACCGCGGCGAACCGGGCCCGCGACGCTCGCACCGCCGCGCGTGAGGCGGAACTGTTGACCTTGTTCGCGTCTCACGTTCTGCGGGGGGCCGATCTGCCGGCGCTGCTCGCCCGGTTGATCGAGGTCTACGGGCAACGGTCGGCCGCGCTGCTGCGACGGCCCGACCCGCGGTCGGACGACATGACGGTCGCCGCCGCGGTCGGCCCGGACCCAGCCGGCAGTCCGGAAGATGCGGACACCAGCTGCGAGGTCGCCGACGGCGAGTTCGCTCTGGTCCTGCGTGGCCCGGTACTCACCGCCCGCGACCGCCGGGTGTTGCGGGCGGTGACCTATCAATCGGTGGGTCTACTGCGGCAGACCGAGCTGGCGGACGAGGCGGCCGGCGCCCGCGCCGTCGCCGAGGGCGACCGGTTACGCCGCGCACTGCTGTCGGCGGTCAGCCACGATCTGCGCACTCCGTTGGCGTCCATCAAGGCGGGTGTCTCCACTCTGCGCAGCCCTGACGTCGAGTTCTCCCCCGACGACACCCGAGAGCTGCTCACCGATGTCGAGGACGCCACCGATCACCTCACGACGCTGGTGGACAACCTGCTCGACTCGTCGCGGCTGGCCGCCGGGGCCATCCATCCGAGGGTGGCGGTCGTGAGCTGCGAGGAGGTGGTTCACCGGGCGTTGGCCGGTCTGCACCCGGTCGACCGCATCGTCGTGCAGAGCTCCGGTGACACCCCCGACGAGTTGCGGCCTGCGGTCCTGGCCGATCCGGGCCTGCTGGAGCGCGTGCTGGCCAACATCCTGTCCAATGCGCTGCGGCACGCACCGACGGGACCGATCACCGTGTCGGCGTCCGAACGGGCCGGTCGGGTCGAGATCCGGGTCGCCGATACCGGTCCCGGATTGCCGAGGGAGGCGATAGTGCACGCCTTCGAGCCGTTTCAGCGGCTCGGCGACACCGACACCAGCACCGGCGTGGGCCTCGGACTGACCGTGGTGAAGGGCCTCACCGAGGCGATGAGCGGCACCGTCGCCGCCGAGGACACTCCCGGCGGTGGGCTGACCCTGGTGGTCGACCTGCCCAGCGCGGCTCGTGTACCGGCTCCCGACCGGATCGTCCGGTGACCCGGGTGCTCGTCGTGGACGACGAGCCGCAGCTCCGTCGGGCACTCCAGATCAGTTTACGGGCAAGAGGTTTCGAGGTCCTCCTGGCCGCCGACGGTACCGAGGCGCTACACCTGTTCCGGACGACCCAGCCGGAGATCGTCATCCTCGACATCGGACTGCCCGACCTGGACGGGCTGGAGGTGCTGGCCGCGATCCGACGGCAGAGCACGGTGCCGGTGATCATGCTGTCGGCCCGGGTGGACTCGGCCGACAAGGTCGACGCCCTCGACGCCGGTGCGGACGACTACGTGACCAAGCCGTTCGGGATGGACGAACTGCTGGCCCGCCTACGGGCCGCGATCCGGCGGGCCGACACCGCCCCCGACGCCGGGCCGGTGGTGGTGACCGCGTCGTTCACCGTGGATCTTGCCGCCAAGAAGGTCATCCGGGACGGCGCGGTCGTGCACCTGACGCCGACCGAGTGGGGGATGTTGGAGATGCTGGTGCGCCATCGGGGGCGGCTCGTCACCCAGACCGAGCTGCTCCGCGAGGTCTGGGGTCCCGCCTACTCGACCGAGAGCAACTACCTGCGCGTCTATCTCGCGCAGCTGCGGCGCAAACTCGAGCCGGAGCCCGGCAACCCGCGGCACCTCATCACCGATCAGCGGATGGGCTACCGCTTCGAGCTCTGAGATGCGCAGGCGACCTACTTTCGGTTGCGGTCGCCGCGCTTCTCACGGACGCGCACGTTGATCCGGATCGGCGACCCGTCGAAGCCGAACTCCTCACGCAGCCGCCGCTCGATGAACCGCCGGTAGCCGGCCTCGAGGAAGCCGCTGGTGAACAGGACGAACGTCGGCGGCCGGTTGGCCGCCTGTGTGGCGAACAGGATCTTGGGCTGTTTGCCGCCCCGCACCGGCGGCGGGGTCGCCTGGACGACCTCGCCGAGGAAGGCGTTGAGGCGGCCCGTCGGGACTCGCTTGTCCCATGACTCCAGCGCGGTCCGCAGCGCCGGGGCCAGCCGCTGCACGGCCCGCCCGGTGAGCGCGGAGATGTTGATGGTGGTCGCCCACGGCACCCGGACGAGGTCGCGCTCGAGCTCACGGTTGATGTCGGCGCGGCGGTCGGCGTCGACGAGGTCGGCCTTGTTCAACGCCACCACCAGCGCCCGCCCGGTCTCCTCGACCATCGAGATGACCCGTTGGTCCTGTTCGGTCAGCGGCTCCGACGAGTCAACGAGAACCACGGCCACCTCGGCGGTCTCGATCGCGGTCTGGGTGCGCAACGAGGCGTAATACTCCATCCCGGCGGCGTGCGACACGCGTCGCCGGAGCCCCGCGGTGTCCACGAAACGCCAGATGTCACCGTCCAGGTCGACGAGCGAGTCGACCGGGTCGACCGTGGTTCCGGCGACGCTGTCGACCACCGAGCGGTTCTCGCCGGTGAGCTTGTTCAGCAACGACGACTTGCCGACGTTGGGCTTGCCGACCAGCGCCACCCGGCGCGGCCCGGAGACCACTCCGAAGACCTCGGCCGGGGTCTCCGGCAGGGCGTCCAGGATGGCGTCGAGCAGGTCGCCGGAGCCACGGCCGTGCAGCGCCGACAGCTCCCACGGCTTTCCCAGCCCGAGATTCCACAGCTGGGCCGCGTCGGCTTCGAGCCGCTCGTCGTCGACCTTGTTGGCGATGAGCAGCACGGGGCGCTTGGAGCGGCGCAGGATGCGGGCCACGGCCATGTCGGTGTCGGTCGCCCCGACGGAGGCGTCGACCACGACCAGCACCGCGTCCGCGGTCTTCATCGCGTACTCGGCCTGCGCGGCGACGGCGATCTGGATGCCTTCCGGCTTCTGCTCCCACCCCCCGGTGTCGATGACAGTGAAGCGGCGGCCACGCCAGTGCGCGTCGTAGCTGACCCGGTCGCGGGTGACGCCGGGGATGTCCTGGACCACGGCTTCGCGGCGGGCGATGAGCCGGTTGACCAGGGTGGACTTGCCGACATTGGGCCGTCCGACGATGGCCACCGACGGCACCCGGATGTCGTCGACGACGAAATCGGGATCTTCGGCGGTGTCTTCCCAGCCGGCGAAATCACTCTCGTCCGACCAGGTGGTGTCGATGTCGTCCGGCGGCGCGCCGACCGTCTCGGGGCGCGCGAAATCCTCGGTCATGTTGTTCCCTCACGGTTCTCGCGGCGACCGGGAAGGGCCGCCACGACCGGGACCCACCCCACGAATCGGGCGTGTCATGCGATCACTACAGGCTGCGGGCCGCCGACCGGGAGTCGTCCAGGGCGGTGACCAGCTCCTTGAGGGTATCGCGGATCCGGTCGGTGGCCGCCTCGACCGCGGTGCGGCCCACTCCCGGAGGCACCGAGAACACCTCACCGACAAGGACGTCGACCCGGGGGCGATAGCGGCGCCCGGTGCCGGTGGGGCGGTGCGTCCCTCGCATCGCGATCGGCACGATCTGCGCGCCGGACCGGCAGGCCAGCCACCCGGCACCGTTGAACACGCTGTCCACGCCCCCGGCACCGCGGGTGCCCTCGGGGAAGATGCCGATCGCCCCGCCGGCCTTGAGCTGGGCGAGCGCGTTGAGCAAGGGCGCCCGATCGGGGATGTCGCGCTGCAGGCCGTACTGACCGACACGGGTCAGCACCCAGCCGACCGCGCCGCGGAACATCTCGGCCTTGACCAGGAACGACACCCGCCGCGGCAGCAGACCGAAGAGCACCGGCCCGTCCAGTCCGGACGAGTGGTTGACCACGAAGAGCACCGGTCCCGACGTCGGGATGCGCTCGGCCCCGACGATCCGCATCCGGTAGGAGACCAGGCCGGTGACCACCCCGATCCGACGGCCGATGTCGACCTTGCGCGCGGTGGTGACGGCCGGGGTCGGGTCGGCGCGACCGGGCAACCGCACGAACGTCACCGGATGCCGCGCTCCGCGGCGAGCGTCAGGACCGCCTCCACGGTCTGGGCGATCTCCAGATCAGTGGAATCCAGCACGACCGCGTCCGCGGCCGCGGTCAGCGGCGCGTGGGTCCGGGTCGAGTCGTAGGCGTCCCGGACAGCGAGCGACGCCCGGATCGTCGCCAGATCCGCGCCCAGCCGGGCCGCGGAGTCGGTGTGCCGACGGGCGGCCCGGATCTCCTCGTCGGCGGTCAGGTAGATCTTCAGGTTCGCGTCCGGGGTGATCACGGTGCCGATGTCCCGACCCTCGACGACCATCCGGCCGGCGGCGGCCAGCTCCTGCTGACGGCCCTTGAGCCAGGCCCGGACCGCCGGGTTCGCCGACACCGGCGACACCGCGGACGTCACGTCGGCGCGACGGATCGCGCCACCGACGTCGCGGCCACCGAGCTCGTGCACCTGCGCATCGGGATCGGTCGGCGAGACGAAGCTCAGAGTCTCCAGCAGGCCGGCGACGGCGTCCTCGTCGTGCGGGTCGATGCCGGCCGCCAGCACCGCGAGGGTGACGATCCGGTACATCGCCCCGGTGTCCAGATAACCGGCGCCGAGTGACGCGGCGACCCTGCGGGCGACGGTCGACTTGCCGGTGCCGCTCGGGCCGTCGATCGCGATGACGAAGTCGGTCACAGATCAACCGCCTTGTACAGCTGGGCAACCTCCGCCGGGCTCAACTTGCGCACGGTGCCGGGCCGCTGGTGACCGAGCTGCACCTCGCCGATCTGGGTGCGGACCAGCCGCGACACCGGGTGACCGAGGGAATCGAGCATGCGCCGGACGATGTGCTTACGGCCCTCGTGCAGGACGAGCTTGAGCACGGCGCGGCCGTTGTGCTGGTCGACGATCTCGAAGTCGTCGACCTTCGCCGTCCCGTCCTCGAGCTGGACGCCCTTGCGCAGGGTGCGGCCCAGCTCACGCGGGATCGGGCCGGGCACCTCGGCCATGTAGGTCTTGGAGACGCCGAACGACGGGTGGGTCAGCCGGTGCGCGAGGTCACCGTCGTTGGTCAGCAGGATCAGCCCCTCGGAGTCCTGGTCGAGCCGTCCGACGTGGAACAGCCGCTCCGAGCGGTCGGCGACCATGTCACCGACGCTGGGCCGCCCCAGCTCGTCGGACATCGTCGACAGCACGCCGGGCATCTTGTTGACGGCCAGATAGACCTGATGCTCGCCGAGCACGATGCGGTTGCCGTCGACGTGGATCACCGCGTTGTCCGGGTCGACCCTGCGGCCGAGCTCCTTCACCAACAGGCCGTCCACCTTGACCCGGCCCTGCGCGATCATCTCCTCGGCCTTGCGTCGGGAGGCGATACCGGCGGCGGCCAGCACCTTCTGCAGGCGGACACCCTCGGTGTTCGCGTCGTTGTCATCCATCTGGTTCCCAGTCATTCTTCGTCCGGCGGTGGGTGGTGCGTCATTCGTCGTACTCGTCTAGTCCTCGAACAGGTCGAGACTGTCGATGTCGGGGAGCAGCGGCCCGAGCGGCGGGAGCTCGTCCAGCGAACCGAGTCCCATCCGCTCCAGGAACAGCTCCGTGGTGCGGTACAGCAGGCCGTTGGTGTCGGCGTCGGCCCCGTCTTCCTCGATCAGCCCGCGGGCGACGAGGGTACGGATGACACCGTCCACGTTCACCCCCCGGACCGCCGAGACCCGCGCGCGGGTCACCGGCTGGCGGTAGGAGATGACGGCCAGTGTCTCAAGTGCAGCACGGGACAGCTTCGACTGTTGACCATCGAGCACGAATCGCTCCACGACCGGGGCGAATCGGTCCCGGGTGTAGAAGCGCCAGCCGCCCCCCACCTGCCGTAGGTGGATGCCGGAACGGGTCTCGGCGAGCCGATTGGCGATGCTGTGCAGTTCGTCACGGACGCGTTCCGGCGGGAAGCCGACGGCCGCGGCCAACGCTTCCTCGGTGACCGGGGTGTCCACGATGAGCAGGACCGCCTCCAACGCTCCGGTCAGCTCCGACTCGTCGACGAACGACAGGTCGGGGGCCGGCGGCGCCGCGGCCTCCAGATCTTCCGCGGTGTCCAGCACACCCGGGTCGGGCGCCGGTTCGGTGTCGGGTCGGGTCACTCGTCCTCCTCGTCGGTGGTGACGCCATGCGGGGCGGGGTCGCCGCCGGCCCAGCGGACGGTCAGCTCGCCCAGCGGCTCGGGCTGGTCGAACAGCACCGCGGCGTCCCGGTAGAGGTTGAGCAGACCGAGAAAGCGGGCCACCACCTCCAGTGTCTCGGTGCAGCCTTCGATCAGCTCGGTGAAGGTGGCCACGCCGCGGACGGCGAGCAGCTCCCGGATGGCGGCGGTGTGCTCGGCCACCGAAACCCGGGAGGCGTGGATGTGGGCCAGCGACACGGTCGGCGGCGGCGGCTTGGGGCGGAACATCCGGGCGGCGAACTCCGCGAAGCGGTGCGGGCTGAGCCCGATCTGCACGTCGGGCAGCAGCCCCAGGTAGCGGGCCTCCAGAGTGACCGCCCGCGGGTATCGGCGCAGCGCGGTGGCCTCGAGCTCCTTGAAAAGCGTCGCGACCTGCCGGTAGGCCTGGTAGGCCATCAGCCGGGCGAACAGCAGGTCCCTGGCCTCCAGGATCGCGAGGTCCGCCTCGTCGTCCACGTCGGCGTCGGGCAGCAACCGGGCCGCCTTCAGGTCGAGCAGGGTGGCCGCGACGACCAGGAACTCGGTGGCCTGGCCGAGGTCCCAGTCGTCGCCGAGCGAGCGCAGGTGGGCGATGAAATCGTCGGTGACGGTGTGCAGGGCCACCTCGGTGACGTCCATCCGGTGCTGCGAGATCAGCTGGAGCAACAGGTCGAAGGGGCCGTCGAAGTTGTGCAGCTGAATCCGGAACGAGCCGCGGGACCGCTTGTCGGGCGTGTCGAAGTCCGATGTCGACGGCCCTGTCGATGACCCTGCTGAGGCCGCCGACAGGCCCGCCATCAGGCCGAGTTCCTGCTGATCATCTCGCGGGCCAGCTGCAGATAGGCCTCCGAGGCGGGCGAGTCCGGCGCGTAACTCAGGATCGGCACACCCGCGACGGAGGTCTCCGGGAACTTCACCGTCCGGGAGATGACGGTGTCGTAGACGGTCTCACCGAACTGGTCGACCAGGGTGGCGACGACGTCGCGGGAGTGCACGGTGCGGCCGTCGTAGAGGGTGACGAGGATGCCGTCGATGGACAGGTCGGGATTGATCCGCTCCTGCACCTTGGCGATGGTGTCGATGAGCAGAGCGACACCGCGCAGCGCGAAATACTCGGCGGCCACCGGCATCACCACCGCGTTCGAGCAGGCCAGCGCGTTGACCGTCAACAGGCCGAGCGACGGCTGGCAGTCGATGAGGATGTAGTCGTAGGCGTGCAGCACCGGACGCAGCGCGCGGCCCAGGGTCTGCTCGCGCCCGACCTCGTTGATCAGCTGCACCTCGGCGGCGGACAGGTCGATGTTGGCCGGCAAGAGGTCCATGCCGGGTACCTGGGTCGGGACCAGGATGTCGCCGATCTGGGTGGAGCGCTCCAGCATCAGGTTGTAGATGGTCCGGTCGAGCTGGTGCGAAGCGACCCCGAGGCCGGCGGACAGCGCGCCCTGCGGGTCCAGATCCACGACGAGGACGCGGCGGCCGTAGCCGGCCAACGCCGCGCCCATGTTGATCGTCGAGGTGGTCTTGCCGACACCGCCCTTCTGGTTGCAGACGGCGATGACGCGGGCCGGGCCGTGGGCTTCCAGCGGCTCCGGAATCGGGAATTCCCGGGGCATCCGGCCGGTCGGGCCGGGCTGGATCTCCACCGGGCGCGCGGCCCGCTCAGCCGCCCGGGCGGCGGCCCGGGCGGAGATGGCACCGATCCGGCCGGGCTTGGCCTGGGCCGCGAACAGGCCCTCGTCGCCGGTGGGCTGAGGGACGGGGGTGGGATCGGGCTGAGGTTCGCCCCCACGGTCCGGCTCGTCGTGCGACGACGGCGCGCCGTCGTGGTGCTGATCGTCGCCGTACTGCTCATCGCCGCGATGCTCAGTATGTTCGTGGCGCTCCTGCTGATCACCCTGATGTTGGGAGTGCGGCTCACCGTGGTGCTCGTGGTGATCCTGGGACTCGTGGTGCTGATGATCCTGGTGCTCACCGGCGCGGTCGTGGTGCTCGCCCGCGAACCATTCCCCGTGGTTCGGCTGGCTCATCCGCTGCACTCCTGTCGCTGGCTGATTCTGCAGGTCAGGTCGCTGAAATCGGCCGTACTGCCCCGCGGTGCGGGCCTTGTCCCACACTATGGTGCCCAGTCCGCCCGAACCAACGCGACGGGCCCGTCCCGCCACTCGTCCCGGGGCGGATTTCTCTCACCTGTAAGAGTTATCCGCCCGAACCGGCGGTGCCGGAGACCGCACGTCCCGAGCTGCGCGTAGACCGGAACTAGCTGGAGGCGGGTTCGGTCAGGCTGTAGGTCGCGCGCTTCCCGGGCACCACCGCACACATCAACCCGCCCTGCGGCACCGTGCCCCTCCTGTTCAACCAGCTCGAGTTCGGCAGCCCCACCCCGCCCGCGCAGATGCGGGACTTCTGGACCTACGCGAAGGACTGCTGCACCCGTTCGGTTCCGATTCGGTCGATCACCGATCAGTGTCGGTACCCCTTCGTACGATGTCCGCATCGACCGCGGGGGTGACAGCACATGGAGTTCGACGAGCTGACTGCGCTGCGCAAGAACAGCGCCGCCTGGCGACTATTGCGCGCCGACCATGCGCCGCTGGTGCTGGCGTTCCTCGGCAGAGTGTTCGTCGGCGAGAACATCCGGTCGATTTCACAGACCGACCTGGCCGGTCGCCTCGACGACGAGCTCTACGCCGTCAACGAGCGCTCCGGCGAGACGGTCTTTCCCAAATCACCGAAGGCCTACCTCGACGACTGGTCGGCGTCGGACGTCGGCTGGCTCCGCAAGTTCTACCCGCCCGGGGTGGACGAGCCGCACTTCGACGCGACGCCGGCGGTCGAGAAGGCGCTGACCTGGGTCGAGGCGCTGCGCGAGCGTTCGTTCGTCGGTACCGAGTCCCGACTGAACACCGTCTTCGAGCTGCTGCGGCAGATGGTCTTCGGAGCCGAGACCGATCCGGCGGTGCGCATCGCGGAGCTGCGGCGGCAGCGGGACGCGATCGACGCCGACATTGCCCGCCTCGAAGGCGGCCACCTCGACGTGATGGATCCGGTGGCGCAACGCGACCGCTATCAGCAGTTCGCCACCGTCGCCCGGGAGCTGCTGGCCGACTTCCGCGAGGTGGAAGAGAACTTCCGCCGACTGGACCGCGATCTGCGCGAGCGGATCGCCGGCTGGACCGGCGCCAAAGGCGAGCTGCTCGACGACATCCTCGGCAGTCGGGCCACGATCACCGAGTCCGACCAGGGCCGCAGCTTCCATGCGTTCTACGACTTCCTGTTGTCGGCCGCCAAGCAGGAGGAGTTCACCGAGCTACTGGCCGCCGTGTCGGGGCTGCCCGACGTGGGCGAGCTCGATCCGCGGATGCGCACCATCCATCACGACTGGCTCGACGCGGGTGAGCGCACCCAGGCCACTGTGCGGCTGCTGTCCGAGCAGTTGCGTCGATTCCTGGACGACCAGGTGTGGCTGGAGAACCGTCGGGTGGTCGATCTCCTCCGGAGCATCGAGAGCTCGGCGCTGGCCGTGCGCGACGTCCGGGCGCCGACCATCAGTATGGAGATCGACGACACCGTACCGACTCTCGTGCTGCCGATGGAGCGGCCGCTGTACTCACCAGCCGCCCGGATGGCGATGGAGAGCGCCACCGTCGCCGTCGGCGACACCGAGTTCGATGCGACGGCGCTCTTCGAGCAGGTCTTCGTCGATCCGCAGCGGCTGGCGCGTGCCGTTCGTCGTTCGTTG
This sequence comes from Nakamurella sp., assembly GCA_039916325.1. Classification (GTDB taxonomy): domain Bacteria; phylum Actinomycetota; class Actinomycetes; order Mycobacteriales; family Nakamurellaceae; genus Nakamurella. The sequence continues at coordinate 18,589 of JBDSLP010000006.1, forward strand.
GAACGCACGGCCCAGGTCGGGCTGGAGACCATCGTCGGAATCGAACCGCTGACCCAGGGACTGGCCGAGTTGGTCACCTACCTGTCCCTCAGTGACGACGCTTTCACGGTCGTCTTCGACGAGCAGGCCACCGAGCAGGTCCACTGGAGCGACGCTGACGGCTCGTCCCGGGTCGCCACCCTCCCCCGCGTCACCTTCGTCAGCCGCCGTACGGAAGGGACCGTCCAATGACCCAACCAGCGCCGGTGCGCTCCGAGCTCGACCTGCCGCTCGTGGTGGTGACGTTGTTGAAGGGCGTCGTCTACCGCGACACCCACGAACGGGTCTGGCGGCAACTGATCCCGCAGCAGACCCACGTACGCGATTACGTGGCGACGATCGGGCTGACGCTGTGGGTCGACGAGTCCGAGGGCTACGCCTTCCTGCGGGCCCGGCCGGACGATGAACAACTAGACGAGACCGACGGCGAGACTCCGAACCCGATACCACGGCTGGTCGCCCGCCGACCGCTGTCGTTCCATGTCAGCCTGCTGTTGGCGTTGTTGCGGAAGAAGCTCGCGGAGTTCGATGCGCAGGGCGCCGATACCCGGCTGGTGATGTCGCGCGCTCAGATCGTGGACATGCTGCGGGTGTTCCTGCCCGCCGGCAGCAACGAGGCCAGGCTGGTCGACCAGATCGACGCGCACCTCACCAAGGTCGTCGATCTCGGTTTCCTGCGCCGCATCAAGGACACCGGCACTTTCGAGGTACGCCGGATCATCAAGGCGTTCGTCGACGCTCAATGGTTGTCCGACTTCGACGAACGGTTGGCCGTCTATCGGGCCGAGCTCAGCGGGGACTCGCAAGGAGACGAACGATGACCGACGGACTGTTCAGCGAGGTCGCACTCAACGACCCCGGCAACCGCGCCGGCTTCCGACTCCGTCGCCTGGAGGTGCTGAACTGGGGCACCTTCGACGGTCGGGTCTGGACGCTGCGCATCAACGGCGACAACGCGCTGCTGACCGGCGACATCGGCTCCGGAAAATCGACGATCGTGGACGCGATCACCACGCTGCTGCTCCCTGCCCATCGGGTGTCGTACAACAAGGCAGCCGGGGCGGAGGTCCGGGAGCGCAACCTCCGCTCGTACGTCCTCGGCCATCACAAGTCGGAGAGCAACGAGGCCAGCGGAACGTCCCGGCCCGTGGGGCTCCGGTCCGGGAGCACTTTCTCGGTGCTGCTCGGCGTCTTCGGCAACGACGGATACGAGCAGGAAGTCACGCTGGCCCAGGTGTTCTGGTTGCGTGACGGGCAGTCCGGCCAGCCGGACCGGTTCCATGTCGTCGCCGACCGAGAACTCAGTATCACCAACGACTTCGCCGATTTCGGGCCCGACATCTCCGTGTTGAAGCGACGTCTGCGCCGCAATTCGGTGCGGGTCCACGACCAGTTCAAGGACTACGGCCGTGACTTCCGGCGACAGCTCGGCATCGAATCCGAACAGGCGATGGAGTTGTTCCACCAGACCGTCTCGATGAAGGCGGTCGGCAACCTCAACGACTTCGTCCGCCAGCACATGCTGGAGCCGTTCGACGCCGCCGAGTGGACCGACCGGTTGGTCACGCACTTCGACGATCTGACCCGCTCACACGAAGCCGTCGTCACCGCGCGGGCACAGATCGCCGAGCTGGCCCCGTTGCTGGCCGACAGCGACGAGCACGATGCGCTGGAGGCGCAGATCTCCGACCTCCGCAGGCTCCGGGACGCGCTTCCGTTCTACGTCGCCACCCGCGTGTCCGGGCTGCAGCAGACCATCGTCACCGACGTCGACACCCAGGTCGCCGAATTACGGGGGCGATCCGTCGCGGTGGCGGCCCGGAAGAAGGAACTGGCTTCGGAGGCCCGGCGGCTGGACATCGAACGCGCTGGGCACGGCGGAAACCGGCTGGCCGAGATCGACCGGGAGCTCGTCACCGTCGAGGGGCAACGCGACACCCGCCAGGACGCGGCCCGCCGCTACGACGACCGGCTCTCGACGTCCGGGCTCCGCCCCGTCGAGACTGCGGAGCAGTTCATTGCCAGGCAGGCCGAGATCGGTGCCGCGCTGACCGCAACGGCCGCGGACCAGGCCGACAACCAGAACCGCACCAGCGATCTCGCGGTGCAGCGGTCTCGGGTCGACACCGAGTCGACCGACCTCCGCGAGGAGCTGGCCAGCCTGCAGAACCGGCGGAGCAACATCCCACGGCTGAGCCTGCAGGTCCGTGACAACCTTTGCGCGGCATTGGGAATCGCGGTGACCGAGGTGCCGTTCGCCGGCGAGCTGATCACCGTCCGCGACGATGCGCTGGAATGGGAAGGCGCTGCCGAGCGGGTGTTGCACGGCTTCGGCGTCTCCCTGCTCATCCCCGATGCGCACTACGCGGCGGTCTCGGAGTGGATCAACGCTTCTCACCTGAACACCCGCATCGTCTATTACCGGATCCTCGCCGGCGGGCGGCCGCGCCCCCGACCGGCGTTGGACGCCGGGGTCACGCCGCTGTACTCGATGCTCGCGATCAAGAGCGATTCACCGTTCCACGGCTGGCTCGACGAGGAGCTGGCCAAGCGCGCCGACCACGCCTGCGTCGACACGATGACCGAATTCCGACGGGCACGGGACGCGGTGACCCGCCAGGGGTTGATCAAGCGCGACAAGCGCCACGAAAAGGACGACCGCGCGGCAATCAGCGACCGGCGCAACTACGTGCTGGGGTGGGACAACCAGCAGAAGATCGACGCCCTGCTCGACCAGATGAGCCGCGTCCAGGCGGCGTTGACCCGGATTCGCGACCAGCAGGACACGGTGACCCGGGAACGGCAGGCGATCGAGGACCGCCGGACCGATCTCGGCCTGCTGAACGAACGCCGCGACTTCACCGAGATCGACTGGCGCAGCGCCGTCCGGCGGATCGAACATCTGGGTTCCGAGAGGCGACAGCTGCAGAAGGCGTCAGCCGAGCTGTCGCGGCTGACAGCAGACCTCGAACGGGTGCAGGCCCAGATCGACGACTCCACCACCGAGGAGAAAGCGCTGGACACCGGGATCGGCAAGCTCCAGCAGGCCCACGAAACCGCTCTGGCCGGCCTTGCCGAGGCGGCAGCCGTACTGGCTCAGCCCGAGAGCGCCGATGCCGCTGCCTGTTTCGGCCAGCTCGATATTGAGGTGGGTCGAAGGGACACCACCACCGTGCGGGCCTGCGAACTGTTGCAGACAGACCTCACCGCGACCCTGACCAAGCGGAGCGAGGTCCGGTCGGGCCAACGGACGACGGTGGCCACCCGGATAGTGGGGCGAATGCAGCAGTTCCGGCAGCATCATCCCTTGCAGGCCGCCGAAGTGGATGCGTCCGTGGCTGCGGCCGGCGAGTACCGCGAGCTGCACCGACGGCTGGCGCATGACGACCTGCCCCGGTTCGAGAGCGACTTCAAGAGGTTCCTCAATCAGAACACCATCCGCGACATCGCGATGTTCTCCTCCACTCTGACCAAGCAGCTCGACCAGATCCGGGAGCGGATCACCACCATCAACGACTCGCTGCACGACATCGACTACAACCCCGGCCGCTTCATCCGGCTCGTCGGATCCCCCACGCCGAACACCGAGATCCGGGAGTTCCGCACCGAGTTGCGCGCCTGCACCGACGACACGCTCGTCGGCGATGACTCGGAGCAGTACTCGGAACAAAAGTTCGTGCAGGTCAAAAAGATCATCGAACGGTTCCGCGGCCGGGAGGGCTTCACCGACGCCGACCGGCAGTGGACGCGCCGGGTGACCGACGTGCGGCACTGGCTGGTGTTCTCCGCGTCCGAACGCTGGCGGGAGAGCGACGCCGAGCACGAGAACTACACCGACTCCGGAGGAAAGTCCGGCGGCCAGAAGGAGAAGCTGGCCTATACGATCCTGGCTGCGTCGTTGGCCTACCAGTTCAAGCTGGAGTGGGGTGCGACGCGGTCCCGGACCTTCCGGTTCGCGGTGATCGACGAGGCTTTCGGTCGGGGTTCGGAGAACTCGACGAGGTTCGCTCTGGATCTGTTCCAGCGACTCGGGTTGCAGCTGCTGATCGTCACCCCGCTGCAGAAGATCCATATCATCGAGCCCTTCGTCTCCAGCGTCGGCTATGTCCACAACCCGGACGGCAGCGCGTCGCTGCTGCGCAACCTGAGCATCGCCGAATACCAGGCCGAGAAAGCCAGGGCGGTTGCATGAACTGGAGCACGCCGGCCGACCTGCGCGCGCAGGTGCAGCGCTGGTGGGCCAGCGGCGAACTGCTGGCAAGCGCCGCTGGCGGCGGCGCGCCCTTTCCGCGCCGGCTGTCATGCAAGGCGCCGGTGTCGGGCGAAATGGTCAGCGGCTTCGACGCCGTGCGGCGCTGGAGCGCCGAACTGTGCGGCATGCCGCACGTGCGCATCGTGATGCGGGACTTCCGCCATGCGGTGCTGGGCCGCAATGCGATCCCGGCCGCAGCCTGGGTCGACACACTGGACGATGCGCTGGCCATCGTCGGCAAAAAGCGCGAGGCGCAGCGTTACCTCGGGCTGTACGAGACGATCCGCACGCGCCAGCCGGCCCTGCTGGACTGGGC
>JBDSLP010000007.1:0-16773 GCA_039916325.1 Nakamurella sp.
CTCGACGAGGTCTGCAGCACCCTCGAAGTCGGCGGCCACCAGAGCGTGACGGATCGCCTCGCCTCGCCAGCCGTGTTGCTCATGCCAGCCGCTGGCCCGCCGGTGCAGCGTGCTGACCAGTTCGGGCTGCTCGTCGCGTAGGCGCGCCCGCAGCACGACGCCGAAGAGGTGGTGGTAGCGAAACCAACCGCGCTGGTCGTCGAGCGAAATGAGGAACAGGTTCGCCCGGTCGGGCACTTCCAGAGTTGCCTGGCAGCGTTGCTGCCCGGTGACGGCGTCGCACAGCGAGCCGTTGAGCCGGCCCAGGATCGACGTGTGCAGCAAGAACCGTCTGATGTGCTCCGGTTGACGCTCCAGGACCTCTTCGGCGAGGTAGTCCACGATGTAGCGGTTGTCGCCGGCGAAGGTGTTGATGAACCCGGCGACGTCGTCGCGTCCCTGGATCGACAGCGCGGCCAACTGAAGTGCGGCGATCCATCCCTCGGTGCGTTCCTCGAGCGTCGACACCTCCGCAGCGGTGAGAGCCAGTCCCATGGCGCCGTTGAAATAGGACGCGGCCTCGTCGGGGCTGAACCGCAGATCGGCCACGCGTATCTCCACCAGTTCTCCACGTGCCCGTAATCGGGCCAGTGGCACGGGCGGGTCGGTTCGGCTGGTGATTACCAGATGCATCCGTGGGGGGGCATGGTCGAGCAGATACGCCACGGCGTCGTGAACCTCGCGGGACTCGATGACGTGATAGTCATCGAGTACCAGCGCGAGATCGGAGGTCAGCCCGCCGATGTCGTTCAGGAGGGTGGTCAGCAGACGGGTGATGGGCGGCGGGTCGGCTGCGTGTAACTGCGCCAACTCGTCCGTGCCCGCGTCGGGTGCCACCGTCCGCAGCGCCGACACCAGGTAGCTCCCAAACGAGCGGGCATCGTTGTCGCCGGCGTCCAACGACAGCCACGCCACCGACGGCCCACCGGGCGTGCCCAGAGCTCTGCGCTCAAGCCACTGGGCGAGCAAAGTGGTCTTGCCGAAACCGGTCGGCGCGGAGATCAGCGTCAGCGTTGCGGCGGTTCCGCGGTCGAGAAGCTCGATCAGTCGGGGACGCAGGACCGCTCCGGGACGGGCCCGCGGGAGATGAAACTTCGTTTCCAGCATCGACGTTGCCATCACCGCCTCCTGTCTCTGCGGCACGCCGACAGTTTCCCACAGGCGCAGCGTCATCCTGAGGCCTGCGCAAGATGCTCACGTGGGGCAAAGCGTCGGCCTACATCTGCGGCCGAAGCGGGCTGGCGGGTCATTCGGCGGTCCGGATGGCCTCTGTTGAGGTGTGTTCCTGCGTGGGTTCCAGGCAGGCGTGCTTGTCAGCGGGGTGCTCGGGCTCGCCACAGCAATACGGCGAGCGTGCCTGCCACTGGCGCCCAAAGCTTTTCTACCGGTGAGGGCGTGGCGAGGTTCATGACGGCCCCGAGGCCCATCAGCAGACTCGCCGCGGCCAGGATGCGGCGCCGCGCGGTCGAGCCGAGCCGGTCGGTTGCCACGGTGACCCCGAGGCCGACGTACACAACCGCAGTGAGGGCGCTGGCGACCCGAAGCGAAGTCGGTAGGACACCCGGCGCCTGCCCTCCCCAGGACGCCGCGCCCCAGGGGGTGCCGGCCGCCAGGGCCAACTGGAACGTCCCCACCCCGCTCAGGAGAACGAGAGTTATCGGGCGCTCTGATGCTCGGCGGGAGCGCGGAAAGGTGTGGACGGGTGTGGGGACAGCCACCGGCGCCGCAGGGTTCATATCTAGAAGATAGGCTATCTAGTAGATATACTCAAGGTATGGCGCGAACAGCACAGACCGAGCTCGCGATACTGGGTGCACTGTCAGTGGAGCCGATGACCGGCTACGGCCTGCGCGCAGCCATCACGGACACGTTGGGCCACTTCTGGCACGAGAGTTTCGGCCAGATCTACCCGACCCTGACGGCCCTGGAGGCAGCGGGTCTCGTCCGGCGGGAAGGAAAGGCGGGAAGCGGCCCCCTGCATCTGACGCCGGCCGGCGAGGCGCGCTTACGAGCTCTGCTTGCAGAGCCATTCAGTCCGCCGCGAGCCAGGGATCCGCTGCTGCTGCGTCTCTTCTTCGGGCGCCACGTCGCCCCGGAGCTCACCCGTGAGCGCCTCATCCACGCGTTGGACGCGGCAGTGAGCCGCAGTGAGCAGTTCGCCCGGGTTCGCACTGAGATCGAGCAAGACCGGGATTCAGCTGACGCGATCTATTGGCTCCTCACGGTGAGCGCCGGCGAGCATGCCGCTCGGGCCCGCATCGCATGGGCCAGCGAGGCACTCGAGCTGCTCGACCACCGGGCAGCGGAGGCGGGTGTGCGCGAACCGGAGCGGGACAGCCACGGTCACTGAAGTCCGACGGCGACGTACAGTGGACACCCGTCAGCGGCTCACGACCACCCTGGATTGCGGCCTGGGCCGGTCAAATCTCAAGATCCCCGGGCTGACCGCGGCGCCGTCTCCCTGAACGCGGTGATGAATTGGATCGGCTGCCACTGATCAGCGAGGGAGACCCCGCACCGGAGATGCAGCGATCGCGGGTGGTCCGGATCCCCCCACGACACCCGACAGCAGCCGACTCAGCCGCTGGTTCGCCGTCTCTCCTGGCGCGAACGACTGCTGGATGCTGTCCACGATCATCTGCGCCAGGTCTCGGATCTTGATGTTGGCGTGCGAGGAGTGCCACTTCAGGACGGCGAACGCGTCGTCGGACGACACCCCCTGGACCACCATCAGCGCACCCTTGGCCTGCTCGATCTGGGCCCGGGCAGCGGCCGAGCTCGCGACCGCTTCCTGGATGGCGTGCCGGGAAACCTGCATGGCAGCGTCGGTGATGTCGACGAAATAGCCGGTCACCTTGGTCACCTGTCCCGCGTCGTCGAGTGTGCCCTGGCCGATGGTGACGACCGTGCGCACCTCTTGGCGGCTGGTGATGATCCGATGACGGCAACAGAACGGCTCGCCGGTAGCCAGTACCGCCGCCAGGACCTCGTCGGTGTGGACCCGGTCATCAGGATGCTTGTGGGAGACGAAAACGGCGGTGCTGGGGACGATCTCGCCCGGTTCGAAGCCGTGGATCTGGAACAGTGTCGCCGACCACGTCCACCCGTCGGTCGCCAGGTCGTATTCGAACCAGCCGAGTTGCTCCTGCTCGCCACCCGCCATCGCCGCCACGACCGGCTCGATCCTGCTGTCCACCCTGTCGTGCCTCCACCGTCGTTCGGCCCGGTCAATCGTTCCGGAGTCGCCCTTTCCATTCTGCCTGGTGGAACGGAGTCGACCGACCGGGTGAACGGATGCAGTCGGGGTCGGCCACTGGCCCGTCAGATCTCGGCGAGGCGGGGGATCAGGGTCTCGCCGGCCCGTGCCGTCCAGGCGGCCGGGTCGGGGCCCTCCGGGCCGGCCCAGACCATGGTGACGCCGAGCCCGGCGTAGGTCTCCATCAGCCGGAAGAACGCATCCGGATCGCCGAGGGCGTCGAAGTTCCCGATAACGGTCTTCTCGATCGCGTCGTAGTCGCGGTCCTCGTCGTCGCAGTGTGACTTCAGGACATCGAGCTTGCGCGCCAGCTCGGCCGGCTCGACGGCGAACAAGTTGCAGGCGTCGGCGTACCGGGCGACCAACTTGAGCGTCTTCTTCTCCCCGCCGCCGCCGATGAGCACCCGCGGGCCGCCCGGCTGGACCGGCTGCGGGACGCAGACCGTCTCGGCGAGGTGATAGTGGGTGCCGTCGTAGCGGCCGTCGTCATCGCTCCACATCTGACGGCAGATCTGCAGCGTCTCCGCCAGCCGTTCGAACCGTTCGGCGGTCGGCGGGTAGGGCACGCCGAGACCGAGGTGCTCGCGCTCGTACCAGGCGGCACCCAGGCCGAGCATCGCCCGCCCACCGGACAGCACGTCCAGAGTGGTGACGATCTTGGCGAGCAGGCCCGGGTGGCGGTAGGTCACCCCGGTGACGAGCAGGCCCAGCTCGACGCGGGAGGTCTGACCGGCCAGGAAGCCCAGGGTCGTGTAACCCTCCAGCATCGGCTCGGCGGGTCCACCCATCGGCTCCATCTGGAACCAGTGGTCCATCATCGTGACTGTGGCGACGCCCACCTCGTCGGCGGTACGGGCGGTGGCAGCCAGCGTCGGCGCCAGGGCGGCTGCGCCGCCGGGCAGCGACAGGTTGGCGAGATGGATGGCGAGCTTCACCGGAGTCCTCCGTACGGAAGGGGTTGACGGCGCGCCAGGACCGGAGCGGACGGCCGGATGCCAGTCAACACCCGACGGGCGTCGCTGCGGAGCGCGCATCGGCGCTGCTGGGATGGCCCCCTGGCCGGCCCGCGGTGAGCGGGCGCACACTGGATGCGGGAACCCACCCTGCTCGCGGAAGAGGTCGTCGTGCGCGCTGCCGTCATCACCCCCGATTTCGTCCCCGTCCTGAGTCGCGGTCGGCATCGCCGCAGCGGCGCGCGTGGGGCCTGTTTCATGGAGTTCGCTTCCTTCCTGGCGGGCGAGCGCTGGTCGGACCACCCGAAGTGCACGCACCCGCTGCTGTCCGCGCTGGCTCGGGCGGTCAACGACTGCACCACCGACGAGGGCCGTACGCGACTGGCCCCGCTCATCCCCGATGTCGTCGGGCTCAACCCGTCCGACCCGCGCGCCTCGGCGGTGATCGCGCTGCACTGCGCGCGGACCGCGCTGGCCGTGGTCCCCGCCGACCTCGCCCGGGTGATGGCGGTCTCGGTCTTGGCCTGCGAGCGCTACCTGGCGACGCTCGACGGGCTCCCCGAGGACCACCTCGGGGCCCGCAGTCGGGTGGCCCTGGAGCGGCAGCCGGGTGCGCTGCGTTGGGCTCGCGACTTCATCGCACAGGTCGGGCCGGTGGACTATCGCGGCTTCGACAGCCATGCCGGGGCCAGCACGATCCGGCAGGCCGTGACTGCGGTCCGCTCGGTCACTGATGCCGACGACGAGCTGCGCGCCATGCTCGCCGGCGCGATCGACGCCTGCCGCCGGGTCGCCCAGGGCGGGCCGGTCGAGCTCGCCGGACCGGTCGTCACGCGGTCCTGGGCCCCGGTGCGGGAGTCGAGCACCGTGCGGGAGACCAGCACGGTCTGACCCGCGGCCGTCGCGTCATTCTCCCGCCCGGCGACGAGATGTGCCTTGTCCGGCCTTCGGTGATGATGGGACGCGGCGATGCCCGAACGGGTACCGATCACCGCGCCATGACCTCGAGGGAAAGCACGGATGACCATCCAGACGCAGGTCGACAAGTTGATGGCGCAGATGACTCCGGACGAGAAGGCCGGTCAACTCACCCAGTACTTCTACTTCCGCCTCCCGCCCGGCGCGCAACCGGCACAGGGCTTCGACCCGGAGGCCCAGCCCCTCATGGTCGAGGAAAAGCTCGGGGCCGGTGTGGTCGGCTCGCTGTTGTTCGTGACCGACCCGGCCGAGATCAACCGCCTGCAGCGACTTGCGGTGGCGGGCAACCGGTTCGGTCTCCCTGTCCTGTTCGGCTTCGACGTGATCCACGGGCTGCGGACCATCCTGCCGGTGCCGATCGCGATGGCCGCTTCGTGGGATCCGGCGACCATCGAGCGGAGCCAGGGCGTCGCCGGCCGTGAGGCCCGCGCGGTGGGTATCCACTGGACCTTCGCGCCGATGGTCGACATCGCCCGTGACCCGCGCTGGGGTCGGATGATCGAGGGGGCCGGCGAGGACCCGTATCTCGGTGCAGTGGTGGCCGTGGCCCAGGTCCGGGGCTTTCAGGGGCCCGAGCTGGGGAGCCCGGAGCGCATCATCGCCGGCCCCAAGCACTTCGCCGGTTACGGCGCAGCCCTCGGCGGCCGCGACTACGACGAGGTCAACCTTTCCGACGCCGAACTGTGGAACGTCTATTTCCCGGCCTTCGCGGCGGCGGTGCAGGCGGGTGCGGGCAACATCATGACCGCGTACATGGATCTCAACGGCATCCCGGCCAGCGGGAACCGGTGGCTGTTCACCGAGGTGCTGCGCGACACCTGGGGTTTCGAGGGTTTCGTGGTCAGCGACGCGAACGCCGTCCGGAGCCTCGTCGTACACGGTTTCGCCGCCGACCTGCCCGATGCCGCCGCCCGCGGACTCAACGCCGGTGTCGACATGGAGATGGCCATCGCCGACGCCGCCTACGCCCACCTGCCGGCCGCGCTGGAGGCGGGCGCGACGGACCTGGCCACCCTCGACGCCCGGGTGCGGCGCGTCCTGGAGGCCAAGCTCCGGCTCGGTCTGCTCGAGTCGCCCTACGTCGATGAGGACCGGGCCCGTGAGGTGCTCGCCGATCCCGCACACCGCGAGGTCGCGCGGATCGCGGCCGAGCGTTCGGCTGTACTGCTGCGCAACGAGGGCTCGCTGCTGCCGCTGGATACGACCGTGCTGAGCTCGATCGCCGTCATCGGACCGCTGGCCGATTCGCGGCGGGACATCATCGGGCCCTGGGTGTTCGACTTCGACCTGGACGAGACGGTCACCGTACTCGCGGGCCTGCAGGCCCGGGCCGGTGACGGGCTGGCGGTGTCCTATGCCCAGGGTGTTCCGGTGGCGCAGCGCGAGTTCCCGTCGTTGTTCGACATGTTCGGCAACAACACTCCGAGCGATCCCGACGGTTTCGACGAGGCGGCGGAGTTCGACCATGCGGTCGAGACCGCCCGGGCGGCCGACGTGACCGTGATGGTCGTGGGCGAATGGCAGAACATGATCGGCGAGATGGCGTCGCGGTCTTCCCTCGAACTGCCCGGGCGTCAGCTCGATCTGTTGCAGGCGGTCGTCGCGACCGGCACCCCGGTGGTGCTACTGGTGATGAACGGACGGCCACTGGACCTGCGGTGGGCGGCGGTGCACGTGCCGGCCGTCCTGGACATCTGGTACCCGGGGACCCAGGGGGGTACCGCGGTGGCGAACCTGCTCTTCGGCGACGTCTCCCCCGGGGGCAAGCTGCCCTTCACCTGGCCGCGCACCGTGGGACAGGTTCCGATGATCTACGCACACACCCGATCCCACGAGCCGGAGAACCAGGGGAAGCGTTACTGGGACGAGGCCAGTACGCCGCTGTTCCCGTTCGGACACGGTCTGAGCTATGGGAGCTTCTCCTACGCCGGCCTGACCGTCGACGGCGCGACCATCGCTGCGGACGGCACGACCACGATCTCGGTCGAGGTGACGAACACCGGCCCGGTCGAGGCCGACGAGGTGGTGCAGATGTACGTGCACCAACGGCACGGCACCGCGTCGCGGCCGGTGCGGGAGCTCAAGGGTTTCCGGCGGGTGACGATCGGGGCGGGGGAGGCGACTACCGTCACGTTCGCGATCGGCCCGGCCGAGCGGCGCTACTGGAACGCGGCCGTCCGTGACTGGGTGACGGAGGCGTCGGTCTTCGACGTCTGGGTCGGGGGCGACTCCACCGCTACCCTGGCCGCCATTTTCGAGGTCACCGCCGGCTGAGGGTGCCCGGCCGTCGGCTCAGCCGGCGGCGGCTTCCGATGTCGGCCCCATGGCGCCCACAGGAGCGATAAGTCCCGTCGGTATGAAGCCCCCGAGACCGCATCCAGGATGCAGGTCGTCGCGTTGGGCCAGCAGCCCACCGAGTACCACGGTGGCCTGCAGCCACTTGCCGACGACGAGGGGTTCGCGGTCGATCTGGTCGCGACCCTCGACGGCAGGCAACGCGCGGCGGCGGTGATCCATCCCGGCGGACTTCGTGACCCGATAGGTGCCGGCGGGCCGCGCGTTCGAGATCCCGGACCACGACGACCTCGGGCTGAGCGACTACGTCATCGGTGACAACGATTATCGAGGCGGTCAACGCCGTCGGTGGCGGCATTCATCTGCACTCGGTACCGGGGGACTACGACAATGATTTCGGCCGCGAGCTGGTGACCTCACACGGCGGAAAGGACGAGCGGTGGGGCCGCGCGCATCTGCGCACCCGCAGCGTGTCCGGTGCGGCTACGGACCCTGGCAGGCTGGACGTCCGCGCCGCGCCGCACCAGGCCCGGGCGCCGTCGACGAAAAGGGCATCGAGATGAGCACCATCGGATTCATCGGGCTGGGCGGTATGGGGTCGGCGATGGTCGGGCGGCTGCTCGACAAAGGCTTCGACGTCGTGGTGTGGAATCGGTCCAAGTCCGCCATCGCACCGGTGGTCGAGCGCGGTGCGCGGGAGGCCGCTGACGTGGACGAGGTGATGGCCACCGGTCGGGTGTTGTCGATCCTGGCTCACGACGTGGCCTTCCGGGCGGTGTTCACCCCAGAAGTGCTGGCGGCCGCACCGGACGGCTGTATGCATGCGAACCTGGCCACCGTCAGCGTCGCGGCTGCTGCGGATTTCGCGGCCGTCCATGAGTCGGCTGGCGTGGGCTACCTGGCCGCCCCGGTGATCGGCCGCCCCCCGGTGGCGGCGGCCGGCCAGCTCGACATCGTGGTCGGCGGCTCCACCGAGGCGAGTGAGGCTCTGCGCGAACCGCTGTCGGCGTTGGCCAAGAAGATCTGGCCGGTCGGGGAACGCCCGTCGGCGGCCAACACGGCCAAGATCGGCATCAACTACCTGATCATCCATGCGCTGCAGGCGATGGCCGAGTCGGTCACCCTCGTCGAGCGGTCCGGGATCGATCCGTCGGCCTTCGTCGAGCTGGCGAGCAACTCCCTGTTCCCCGGTCCGGTGTACGGCGGCTACGGCGCGATGATCGCCGAGAGCCGCTACACACCCGCTGGTTTCAGCGCCGAGCTGGGGCTGAAAGACCTCCGGTTGGCCCGACAGGCCGCCAGCGACGTGGATGTCGAACTGCCCACCGCCGCGGTGCTGGAGGAGCTCTTCGTCGAGGCCGTGGAGGCCGGCGCCGATCTGGACTGGGCCGCCGTGGCCGAGGTCACCCGGCGGCTGGCGGCGGGGGCGGCGACGATCGCGACCACTGCGGAGGGCAGCAAGCCGTAGGGCCGGCCTGCCCGCATCAACACGCCGGTGGGCTGAACCCCCGTTGGCTACTGCAATCGGCGATGCGTCACCTCGGTGCCGCGGGCGACGAGCACGTCGTGCACGAGGGTGGGTGCGAAGAGCCCGTGATCGACCAGACCCGGGGTGCCGCTGAGGAGGGCGGCGATCCTGTCGGGGTCGTCGAGATCGCAGTGGTAGTCGGCGATCACACCGCCGTCCGGACTCAGCGGCACGTCGCGCACGACCGCCGAGCCCAGCCGTCGGAGGGTCGAGGTCAGGCCGAAGTCCAGTAGCTCGATCGGTACCGGCCAGGTCAGTGCCTCCACGGCCTTGCTGGAGTCGGCGATGACGACGAAGCGGTCGGCGGCGGCCGCCACGATCTTCTCCCGGGTGTGCGCCGCACCCCCGCCCTTGATCAACCACCCCTCGGGGGTGACCTCGTCGGCGCCGTCGATGGCGATGTCGAATCGATCGATGCTGCCGAACGGCTCCACGGTCAGACCCAGGCGTCGGCCGGCTTCCTCGGTTCGCGGCGAGGTGGCCACACACCGGATGTCCAGCCTGCGGGGGGCCAACGCGATCAACAGGAACGCCACCGTCGAACCGGTGCCCAGACCGACGATCATGCCGTCCTCGACCAACTGCGCCCCGGCGATGCCGACGGCGCGCTTCTCGAGTTCGGGGACGCCGAGCTCGGAGGGGGTGAGTCCGTCGCTGGTCATCGGGTTCCTTTTCAGTCGGCCGAGCGGCTGCTCGGCGGTCTCGCGCCACCGTGGGAGGTCTGATCGCCTGCGCCCAGATGGTCCGGCCCGTCAGTATGACGGGGTTCTGTCGCCCGCTCGCCGATGCAGGCGGTCAATGCCCCGGCCGTGGCCAGTTCCCGTTTTAGCGAGCCGCGGGTCGCGGGTAAGGGATGCTCACGGGACGCCCCGGGGCGTCCGTCGAGCTCGATTCCACCACCCCGCCGGACGGAAGTTTTCGCGTGAACATCACAGAGGCCTTCGGCGCTGCTCTCCACCGGGCCTCGCCGGCGGGCGGGGGCGGTGCCGAGCTGTTGCCGGACCAGCTGACCCAGGCATGTGCCATCGTGCTGCCCGTCGCGGGCGCTGCGATGTCGCTGTTCGCCGGTTCCATCCGGGTCCCGCTGGGGGCCAGTGACGCCGCGTCCGCCGACGTCGAGCGGTTGCAGTTCACCACCGGTGAGGGACCCTGCATCCAGGCCCACCTCAGCGCGTCTACCGTGCGAGCCGACGACACCGACATGGCGACACGCTGGCCGTTGTTCCACTCCGAGCTGATGGCCAAGACCCGGGTGCGGTCGATCATCGCCGTTCCGCTCGGGCCACCGCTGGCCGGGCTCGGCACCGTCGACCTCTACTTCCACGACCCCCGGGACGCCGACGCGACCGATCTCCACGACGTCGAGACAGTCGTCAGCCGGATGTCGTCGATGCTGGTCGACGCCATCGTGCTGCCCTCAGCGGCGGCCCCGGAACTACGTCCGCCCGGCTGGTTGAGCCGCCCGCTGGACGACCGCTCGGAGGTGGTCGTGGCGGTCGGGATGCTCAACGTGGCCCTGGAGCTGACCAGCCAGCAGGCGCTGGATGTACTGCGCGGGCACGCGTTCGCCACCGACAGCACACTCGACGACACCGCGCACGACGTGGTCACGCGGCAGCTCGCCGCCGAGGACCTGTCGCCCACCGCCGACCACTGACCGGGCCGCTCAGCCGGTGATCACCAGCCGCCGACCCAGCCAGTCCATCGATGCGCGCAGCGCCGAGGACCAGAACGGCGAGTTGTGTCCACCCGGTAGATCGAGGTAGACGGCGTCCATCCCGGCGGCCAGGGCTGCCCGGTAGACGGTCCGCGTCTGCGGCCCGTAGGTGGTGTCCTGGGTGCCGGCCGCGAAGACGGCGGCGCTGTCGGGGAACCGGGTTCGCTGCAGGATGTCCAGGGGGTTGATCCGGAGGAACGCCGCTTCGTTCCCGCCGAACAAGGTCGCCACGGTGTTGGCACGATCGGACAACGTCGGCTCCGTCTGACCGGAGAAGAACAGCAGCGTGGGGAACTGGGCGGGATCGTTCACCGCCAGCTGACCGGCGCAGGTGGCCCCGGCCGAGAGCCCGCCGACCGCCCACCGGCTCGGGCGCGTGTCGATCTCCAGCTCGGTCCGGATCCAGTTCGGCACATCCGACGTGAGGTAGGTGTAATCGTTGCCGCCGGCCCTCGAGTCCACACACAGCGGGTTGGCGGCTGCGGTGCCGACCCAATCAGGGACCACCACCACCGGAGCCAGTCCGTCGTGGGCGGCCGCGTAGGCGTCCATGATCGAGGGGACCTGGCTTCCGTCGAACCAGTTGCGCGGTTCGCCCGGCTGCCCCGAGAGCAGGACCAGGACGGGTAGCAGCGGCCGCGGGTCGGCGCCGTACGCGGGCGGTAGGTAGATCCAGGCCGGGCGGCCGGTGAAACCCGAGATCGTGCCGGGGATGTGCACCGTCGTCACCTCACCTGCCGCGCCCGGGACGGTCGTCGGATTCCAGGAGTCAACCAGCGGGTCATCGGCGGACAGGTTGGCGGCGGGCACGTCGCGGCCCACCACGGTGGCACTGTCCACCTGCCCCGGCAGTGGCTCGCCGAAGGCCGAGGCGAGCGTCGGGTAGGTGCCGAAGGACGCGTTGACCTGTATCCCGCCGCATACCGCGACCAGCAATGCCAGGGCCACCCCGGCGGCGCGGGCGCGGGCCCCGCTGTGCAGAACGGCCAGGGCGACCGTGACGCAGGTCAGACCCAGCCACATCACCACCACCCAGGGCAGCGGGTCCGGGAAGGGGTGCCAGACCAGGTTCGCGTACAAGGTCAGGGCCGTCGTCATCAGCGTCCCCACGGCGATGCCGGCGGGGAGTCGTCGGCGGTACCAGGAGCCGTCCCGTTCCAGCGCGACCGTGAGCAGGGCGCCGCTGCCGACCAGGACGGCCAGCAGGACGAACCAGCCGCCGACGATGGATAGCGCCACGTTCCCCCGGATCCTTCTCGGCACGCTCGTCACTACGGCGACGACGAGGTCCAGCATGCCGGAGACGACGGTCGCCGATGGCGCCGCGGCGGACCGAGCCGTCGGGTCCGGAGATGTCGTTTCGTTGGCCGGCCTCTCACCAAGACCCCCGGATCGATGGATGGCGCCGCGAGCTGTGGCGCCGCACACTCTGTGGGCCGGTACCGCGTGCGCTGTCCGGTTCCGGGTCCGGTGCGCCTGACCGCGGCGGATCGCCGTCGGGGTCACCTGCACCGTGCTGGTCGAGGTTGTGACCAACGCTGACGCGGAGACCGAGGCTCCTCCCGGAGTGGTCGGTCCGTACCTCCCGACCGGTCAGCTGGTCGGGACCGGAGACCCCGACCTCCGGTCCCGACCGGCGGACCCCTCGGGGTCGGCACCGCCGTTCCTGTCGCAGCGTCACTCTTCCGCTTCGAAGCCGCACCCGGATGACCCACGTCACCGATGGTCAACCGGAGCCGCCGGGGTACGTCTCGCCATGGTGGGATCGGGCGTCAGCGCGCCGTTCCCGACCGGATCGCCAGTGCGCGACCGGGCAGCCAGATCGGTAGGTCCGCCAGGATCTACCCCGCGTGGTTTCTCCGACAGCGTTCCCGGGTGGATGGCGGTGCTCGCGCTGTTCGCCTTCGATGGCTTCGTCTTCGGGACCTGGGCCGCCCGCGTGCCCGATATCAGCCTCCATCTCGGACTGTCGGCGGCCGCCCTGGGCGGCGTCCTGCTCTGCGTCTCCATCGGGGCGCTGCCGACCATGCAGCTCGCCGGTCGCTGGACCGCCCGCTACGGCGCGGTGCGGTCGGAGTCGCCGCCGGGCTCCTGCTCCGCCTGGCGCTGGTGCTGCCGGGACTGGCCGACACGACGCTGGAACTGGCCGGCGCGCTGGGGATCTTCGAAGCCGCGACCGGTGCCGTGAAACGTTGCCGCGACAGTCTCGGGGTGCGCCTGGAGGCGCTGCGGAACGCCCGTTGCCACCGATGGTGCACGCCGGGGGCAGCTTCGGCGCCCTGCTCGGCGCGATCGCCGCCTGCACTGCGTCAGCCGAGGGCACCCTCGGTGGCGATGGTGGCGGCGGCATTGTCGCCTTCGGTGCCCGTCGCGCCGATCGGCTTCCTGCTGGTCGGGATCGGCCTGGCCAACGTCTCCCCGATCGCACTCACCGCGGTGGCCGGGTTCACCGCGAGCGTTGCCGCCGTCAGTCGGCGACGATGATGACGTGCAGGGTACGGGGACCATGGACGCCCTCGACCCGGGAGAGTTCGATGTCGCTGGTGGCCGACGGCCCGGAGATCATCGTGAGCGGCGCGGTGGGCGTGAGTCGGGCCAAGCCCTCGGGGACGGTCTCCACGACCTGACGCGCGTGCAGGATGATGAGGTGCCGGTCGGGGACGAGCGACAGGGCGCGCCGCCCCTGGTCGGGTCCGGCGTCGAGCACGATGGTGCCGGTGAGGGCGATGGCCACCTGGGCGCCGGTGACCACGGCGTCGAGCTGGTCCAACTGGTAGGCGGTCAACACGTCCGGAGCGCCGTCGATGACGACGACCCGGTCCCGGCCGTGCAGTGAGGCGTGCAGGTCGGCGGGTAGCCCGGCGGGGACGACGAGAGAGCGGACCGGGGCGAGTGCGGTGTCCAGGGCGGCCGGCAGCCCGGCCCGGTCGGTCCGGGTGACGATCGCCTTGTAATCGAGCAGCCGGTCGACGAGCAGTTCGATGACCTCGGCGTGGTCGGTGAGGACCCCGGTGTGGGCGTAGTCGCGCGGGACCACCGTGGTGTCGCCCGGTCCGGCGCCCTTGGCGACGGCGGCCCGGATCCCGGCGAGCATGGTGTCGCGGCTGGTCACGATCGATCCTTGCCGGCGTCGGTGGCGCTGTGGGTTTCGGCGAACCATTGCCGTGAGGTCTGGGTCGGTGGGGCGGGAATGTTGCGGCTTCCGGTCCACGCCGACAGCGGGAACGGAAGGGTGGTGATCTGGCCCTTGCGCGCGATGAGCCGCCCGGCGGCGAGACCCTTCTGCGCGTTCGTGAAGCGTTTCTCGTCGCTCATCACCCAGGCTGCGGCTTTCATGGCGCCGTCCCAGCCGGTGGGTAGGCCGTGGCCGCGGTCGGAGTCCACCGCCCGGCCCCGGAGTTCGACGAGCAGCGACGGGATGTCGATCTTGACCGGGCAGGCGTCGAAACAGGCTCCGCACAGCGACGACGCGTACGGAAGGGTGCTGTTGACGTCGTGGTGACCGTGGATGCCGGTGAGCTGCGGGGTGAGAACGGCCCCGATGGGGCCGGGATAGACGGAGCCGTAGGCGTGACCACCGGCACGTTCGTAGACGGGGCACACGTTGAGGCAGGCGGAGCAGCGGATGCAGTGCAGCGCAGCCCGGCCGATCTCGTCGGCGAGGGCGTTGGTGCGGCCGTTGTCGAGCAGGATCAGGTGGAACTCCTGCGGTCCGTCGCCGGGGGTGACACCGGTCCACAACGAGGTGTAGGGATTCATTCGCTCCCCCGTGGAGGAGCGGGGCAACAACTGCAGGAACACTTCGAGATCGGTGAAGGTAGGCAGGATCTTCTCGATACCCATGACGGTGATGAGGGTCTCGGGCAGGGTCAGACACATCCGACCGTTGCCCTCGGACTCCACGACCGACAGTGTGCCGGTGTCGGCGATGGCGAAGTTGGTGCCCGAGATCGCCACCTTCGCGGACAGGAACTTCCGGCGCAGATGAGTTCGGGCAGCCATCGCCAGCATCCTCGGCTCGTCGGTGAGATCCTCCGGCGCGTCGGCCATCTCGCGGAGAAAGATCTCCCGGACCTCGGCCCGGCCGCGGTGGATCGCCGGGACCAGGATGTGCGAGGGCTTGTCGTGCCCGAGTTGGACGATGAGCTCGGCGAGGTCGGTCTCGACGGCGGCGATGCCGTGCTCTTCCAGATACTCGTTGAGGCCGATCTCCTGGGTGGCCATCGATTTGACCTTGACGACCTCATCTGCACCGGTGGCCGTGACGATCTGGGTGACGATCCGGTTGGCCTCGGCGGCGTCGACGGCCCAGTGCACCACCCCGCCGCGGGCGATGACGTTGGCTTCAAGCTGCTCCAGCAGCGCCGGCAGGTCGGCCATCACCTGCGCCTTGATCGCAGAACCACTGTCGCGCAACGCTTCCCAGTCGGGCATCTCGTCGACCACGGCCTGCCGCTTACCGCGAATGGTCGCGGTGGCGCGCCCCAGGTTGCGGCGCAGCTGGGTGTCGTTGACCGCCCGCTTCGCCGCGTGCGGGAAGGTCTCGGTGCCGCGGATCGGTGATTCCGCGTCGCGGCTGCGCCGCATCGGCACCCCCAGGAACGTGCTCATACGAAGGCCCTTTCGGTCGTGGACGCCAGGATCTGCGCGAGGTGGACGGTGCGGACCCCGGTCTTGAGCCGCGACAGCCCGCCGCCGATGTGCATCAGACAGGAGGCGTCACCGGCAGAGCACATCTCGGCTTTCGTACTCAACACGTTGCTCATCTTGTCGGCGAGCATCGCGGTGGACACGTCCGGGTTCTTCAGCGCGAAGGTGCCACCGAACCCGCAGCACTGGTCGGCGTCGGGCAGCTCGACCAGATCCATCCCGCGCACCTCACGCAGTAGCTGTAACGGTTTGTCCCCGACCCGGAGCATCCGCAACGAATGACACGTGGGGTGGTAGGTCACCCGGTGCGGGAAGTAGGCCCCCACATCGGTCACCCCCAGCACGTCGACGAGCAGTTCGGAGAGCTCGTACGTGCGGCTCGCCAACGCCTCCGCCCGTTCGGCCAGTGCGTCGTCGCCGCCACGGCGGGCGACCATGCCCTGCTGGTGACGGATCGACCCGACACACGAGCCGGACGGGGCGACGGCCACGTCGAAGTCGGCGGCTTCGAAGGTGTCGACGTGATGGCGCACCACCGGCAGGGCCTCCTTGAGATAGCCGGTGTTGACGTGCATCTGTCCGCAGCACACCTGCGCCTGCGGGAACACCACGGTGTGCCCGAGCCGTTCCAGCAACCCGACGGTGGCCTTCACCACCTCCGGGAACAGCGAATCGGCCAGACAGGTGGCTACCACGGCGATACGCATGTGCGAAACCTCGAGTCTGTTCAGGAGCCGGTGAGCGGATCGCCCGGCCGGTAGGTGCGCGTGCGGACCGCGGCCCGCAGCTCGGACCGAAGCGACCACCGGTCGCCGGTGAGAGCACCGTGCGTGCGGGCCTGCACGAGCAGGTTCCCGAGCGCGGTGGCCTCGACCGGCCCCGCCACCACCGTACGGCCCGCGGCGTCCGCCACCAGCTGACACAGCAGGGTGTTCTGCGAACCGCCCCCGACGATGTGGATCACCTCGACCCGTCTGCCCGAGAGGCGCTCTGCGTCGGTGACCCGGCCTGCGAAGGTGATGGCCAGACTGTCCAGGATGGACCGCACCACCTGCGCGGGGCCGGCCGGCACGGGACCACCCGCGGCGGCGCACACGTCGACGATCCGGGCGGGCATATCGCCCGGCGGCAGAAACACCGGGTCGTCCGGGTCGAAAGTCGGCCCGCCGGTGGGCAGCGCCGCCGCTCGGGCGATGAGAACGGTCAGGTCAGTGGGCCCGCTTCGGAGCTCCCAGGTCCGCATCGACTCCGAGAGCAGCCACAGACCCATCACGTTGCGCAGGTAGCGGATGGTGCCGTCGATGCCACGTTCGTTGGTGAAGTTCGCGGCGCGGCTCTCCTCGGTGAGCACGGGCGT
>JBDSLP010000008.1:0-17992 GCA_039916325.1 Nakamurella sp.
CGGCGTGACCTGGCCGGTCGGGTCAGAGATGCCGGCGGCTCGGTTCGGCTCGTAGGCCGCATCCCGCGGCTGGTCGGTGCCGTTCGCGTCATCGCGGGAGACGAGCGTTGCCATGGACTGCGTGGTCATCGCGGGAGACGAGGGTTGCCACGGACTGCGTGGTCGATGGTGGGTTCCTGCCGAGCATGTTCTTGCGCTATGGCGATCAGGTGCACCGCGCCGACAGCACGACCCGACGCGAAGTGGATCGATGGGTCTTCGCCAACGACATTCTCGACCTCGCCGCGTTCGGGCGGCAACAGGTCTTGGAGGACTCCCCGGCAGGCTGGCCCCGGCATCCGACATGCGGCCGAGACTCGCCGGTCGGTCGGGCCGATCCTGAATCCGTGTGCGGCCACCGGGCCGGCACGTGGCGTTCGACCGGATCAATAGTGTGACCTCCCGGCGCACCGAAAGGAACCGCGCAGATACGTCACTGTGACGTTAGAGTCGCCGGGTCCCCCGAGTGGCATGATCGGGGCCTTGTCAGGGGGTCCGCGGGTGTGCCGACGTTCGCTCAGGCGGTGTTCGGAACGGCGTTTCACGTGAAACACTCCCCCGTCGGCGGCTCCGGCGTACGGCGGACGCCCCCGTGTGGTCTCCAGAATCGTTCGCGGATCGCGGAGCAGAGTTTCCGATGTCGGGCAGGCGAGTGATCCTCGGTTGGTCTGCGTGTTGTCGCCGCGTCGTGCGGGTTGGGCGTCGTGTCTCTCATAGGTTCAGTAGACCCACGAAGTCGGGAGTCGAGATGCAGAGCACAGCAACGGTGGTGGACGAGCCACCAGTGGATGACGTTTCACGTGGAACCGAGGTTCACCCGGAATCGCCTATCGAGCAGGCCACCCGGCGGGCGATGGAAGTGCGGTCGGGCGAGCTGACCCTCCCCCGCCCCCGCCACCGCCGGGTGATCACCGTCTCCAACCAGAAGGGTGGCGTCGGTAAAACCACCACGACCGTCAATATCGGCGTTGCGCTGGCGCTGGCCGGTCTCGATGTGCTGGTCATCGACCTGGACCCTCAGGGGAACACGAGTACTGCACTCGGAGCCGACCGGACCAGTGGAACCCCTTCGATCTACGACGTGCTGCTCGGTGAGATCTCCATCGCCGAGGCGGCTCAGACGTGCCCGGATGCGCCACGGCTGGGATGCATTCCGGCCACCATCGACCTGGCTGGCATCGAGATCGAATTGGTCGGGATGGAGCGCCGGGAGTACCGGCTCAAGGAGGCCATCGATGCCATCGACGGCGACTTCGACTACGTCCTGATCGACTGTCCGCCGTCGCTGGGCCTGTTGACCATCAACGCCATGGTGGCCGCCCGCGAAGTGATGATTCCGATCCAATGCGAGTACTACGCGCTCGAAGGTCTGGGCCAGCTGATCGGCAATATCGACCGGATCAAGCAGCACCTGAACCCCGCGCTCGAGCTCAGCACTATCCTGCTCACGATGTACGACGCCCGGACCAGGTTGTCGGTCGGGGTGGCTGACGAGGTGCGTCGGCATTTCGGTGATGCCGTTCTGCGCGCGTTGATTCCCCGCTCGGTCAAGGTGTCCGAGGCGCCGAGCTACGGACAATCCGTCATCACGTACGACCCCGGGTCGCGAGGCGCAATGAGCTACCTGGACGCCGCCAAGGAGATCGCCCTACGAGGCGCGAAGGAGAGTGCGAAGTGACCCGATCCCGTGGAGGCCTGGGCCGGGGCCTAGCGTCATTGATTCCGTCCGGGCCGGCCAGTCCGATCAGTGACGTCATCATCAGTCCCCTGGTTTCACGTGAAACATCAGCACAGGTACGTCCGCACATCACACGAACCCCGCCTGCGGACGGAACCGACCGCGAGAAGGCCGGCCGCCCGGTTTCACGTGAAACATCGCCAGTTGCATCGACCGCTCCCGACGGACCGCATTACCGCGAGATTCCGTTGGATCTCATCACGCCGAACCCGAGCAACCCCCGTTCCGTTTTCGACGAGGACGCTCTGGCCGAGCTGGAGCACTCGATACGCGAATTCGGCCTGCTCCAGCCCATCGTGGTGCGGGAACGGCCCGGCGGCTACGAACTGGTGATGGGGGAGCGGCGCTGGCGGGCCGCGCAGCGCGCGAAATTGGCGGTCATCCCGGCCATCGTCCGCCGCACCGAAGACGCTGACCTGCTTCGGGACGCGCTGCTGGAGAACATCCATCGGGCCAACCTGAACCCGTTGGAGGAAGCTGCCGCCTACCAGCAGCTGCTGAACGAGTTCAACGTCACTCACGATGAGCTGGCGGTGCGCCTGGGCCGGAGTCGTCCGGTGATCAGCAATACCATCCGACTTCTCAAGCTCCCGGTACCTGTACAACGACGGGTGGCTGCGGGTGTCCTCTCGGCCGGACACGCCCGCGCCCTGCTGGCACTGGAAGAACCGTCGGCTCAGGAGGAGCTGGCCGCCCGAATCGTGGCCGAAGGCTTGTCCGTGCGGGGAACCGAGGAGGCTGTCACCCTCCTGGCCGGCCGTCGGCCGGTCCAGCGCCGCAGCGTCGTCAAGCGGACGGTGGCGCCAGGTATCGAAGATCTCGCCGCCGACCTCGGGGACGTGCTGGACACCCGGGTCCTGGTCGAGCTCGGTCGCCGAAAGGGCCGGATCGTCATCGAATTCGCCTCCACCGAAGACCTGCAGCGCATCAGCGACGTGATCCGCGGACGTCGGAGCAACATGGCGGGCGGCGACCGGCGGCGGGCCGGGAACGAATGACAATCGTGTAACCCGTCACCCCGGATAGATACGTCACGGTGACAAATATCCTGGCCCGGAACTGAAACACGCTGACTTGCAACAACTCTCACTTACTGATGGGCGATCACTGATGCCTCTATCAGCAGCACGACCCGGTGGGCACGAGGAAGAGCCGCAACCGACGCCGGTGGGCGAGGACCCTTCCGCCGGCGCCTATTCTGGACAACCGGTGAGGGAAAGGATCGGTGAGTGGGCGAGACCGCACTGCTGCCGCTGAACCTCGACACGATCTCGCGGCTCCCCGCGCCGTGTCGGTCGTGCATCCGCTGGGAGGTGGGCCCGGAGCGCTCCGGCCGGGTGGCCAACGCCGGCCAGGCCGAGTTCGAGAAGGAGGTCTGGCTCTCCGGGGTCATGCTCAGCTGGGGGGCCTGCGGTCACCTGCTCACGGTGGACGACGAAGTCGTCGGATACGCGATCTACGCCCCACCGACTGCGGTCGCGACTGCGGTCAACTTTCCGACCGGGCCGGTCAGTCCCGATGCAGTACTGCTGGTGACCGCCTCGATCCTGCCTGCCCACCGTGGCCGGGGGCACGCTCGAACCCTGATGCAGGGAGTGGCCAAGCACCTGGCCGCCCGCGGTGTGCGCGCCATCGAGATGTTCGGCCACCGGGGCGAGACGACACATCTACCGTCCGACGAAACCATTCCGCCGTGTCTGCTGCCGGCGGAGTTCGGTCTCCGAGTGGGGTTCACTGAGGTCCGGGTGCATCACCGCTATCCGCGGCTGCGGCTGGAGCTCGAGTCGGCGCTGGGCTGGAAGGCCGACGTCGAGTCCGCCCTCGAGCAGTTGTTCTCGGTCATCGTCATCCCGGCTGGGCCGGCCCCTCAGATCGCGGCGGCCCGCGTCTGCTCGTAGGCGAGCAGGTCGGAGAACGTGAACGTACCGGTGTGCGGCTCGTCCCGACCGTCCAGGTAGAGGCGCTTGACCGCGACGAGGATCCCGTCGGCGACAGCGTCCCGGAATTCCTCGCGGACCAACGACGCCCGGTTGCCCGGATTCGTGAGGTAGCCCAGATCGAGCCGGACCGCCGGCATCTGGGTCAGCCGCAGGATGTCCCACGGCCGGTGCTGCACGCGACAATCCACGAAGTGTGTCCGAGCGACGACCTCACGTTGGATGAGGCCGGCCAGCGTCTCGCCCAGCGTCGACGAGCCGCCGGCGTCGGTGCCGAAGTGGAAGGCGCACACACCCTCGGCCAGGGGTGAGTCCGAACCATCGACGCTGATGCTGATGAGCAGGTCCGCGTTGACCGCGTTGGCGACCTCGGCCCGCTCGTCCGGGGTCGGGTTCTCCCTGATCCCGTGGGTCAGGAAGGTCTCCATCCCGGTAGCCGTCATCCGGCCCTCGAGACGGCGAGCCAGATCGAAGGACAGGTCGCGGGTACACAGCCCATCGACCTCCCACCCACGATCGGCACCGCCCAGCGCCGGGTCGATGACGATGCGCTTGCCACGCAGACCGGGACCACGGCGACGGGCGGTCTGCTGCTCGCGGAGGAACTGCGCGCGGCCGCCGGTGACCATCCGACCCATCCGGGTCAGTTCCTTGAACGTCTGCGGACCGAACACGCCGTCCTCGGACAGCCCACGATCGCGCTGGAACTCGCGCACGCAGCGATCGGTCTTGGCCCCGAAGATGCCGTCAGTCTGGCCGGTGTTGTAGCCGAGCTCCGCGAGGCGTTGCTGCAGGGCCACGACGTCGTCACCGGTCATCGCCGCAGAAAGCGTGTACGCCAGTATCCGGTCACCGATCCGCCAGCGGGCGTCGTTGAGCGAGCGCAGGGTCATCGGGCCGACGATTCCGTCGACGATGAGGCCACGTTGCTGCTGGAACGCCCGCACCGCCGCGTCCAGCCGGTTGTCGAAGACGACCGAGGAGTCGGGGGTGTCGAGGTCCGGCGGCAGCAGGGTCAACGACGCCAGGGTCGAGCGGACCGAGGCTACGAGCGAGCCGTGGTCTCCACGCCTGAGCAACATCCGTTTACCGTAACCCGGCTCACAGGTACTCGGCGAACTCCGCGAGCAGCGCCGCCTTCGGCTTCGCGCCGATGATCTGCTTGACCGGCTTACCGCCCTTGAAGACCAGCATCGTCGGCAGGGACAGGATCTTGTAGTCCTGCGAGACCTGGGGGTTTGCGTCCACGTCGAGCTTGGCGATGGTCACCTTGTCGCTGTGGGCACCGGCGATCTCCTCGAGGATCGGGGAGACCATGCGGCACGGTCCGCACCAGGCCGCCCAGAAGTCGACGATGACCGGCTTCTCGGAGAGCAGGACATCATCGGCGAAGCTGGCGTCGGTGACGGTCACGGTCTTGCTGTCGGCGGCCATGGGGCTCCTCGAGGGGTAGGTGGGACGAGAGAAACGGGAAAAATGGGCCGGTCAGACCGGGACCGACACCGGGTCGGCCGCGAGTTCGGGCTCCGGGTCGGTGGTGGCCGCGCCGTGCGAGGCCAGGTAGTGCTGAGCGTCCAGGGAAGCGGCGCAACCGGAGCCGGCCGCGGTGATGGCCTGCCGGTAGATGTGATCGACCAGGTCGCCACAGGCGAACACGCCCTCGACATCGGTCAGTGAGGTGCGACCACGGGTCCGGACGTAGCCCTCGTCGTCGACGGTGACCTGGTCACGGAACAGCTGCGAGCGGGGGTCGTGGCCGATGGCCAGGAACAGTCCGGTGACGGCCAGCTCACGGGTTTCGCCGGTGCGGAGGTCGGTCAGCTCGAGACCTTCCACCAGACTGTCGCCACGGACGCCCGTGACGGCAGCATGGGTCTCCCACCGGATCTTCGGGTCGGCCTTGGCCCGGTCCAGCATGATGGCGCTGGCCCGGAAGGTGTCCCGGCGGTGGACGATGGTCACCGAGCGGGCGAACCGCGAGAGGAAGGTCGCCTCCTCCATCGCGGAGTCGCCGCCGCCCACCACAGCCACATCCTGGTTGCGGAAGAAGAAGCCGTCGCAGGTCGCACAGGCGGAGACGCCGCGACCGATCAGGCGCTGCTCGTCGACGAGGTCGAGATAGCGGGCCGCGGAACCGGTGGCCAGCACGACGGCTCGGGCGTGGAACTCGTTGCCGTCGACCCAGACGCGCTTCACGTCACCAGTCAGGTCCACGACTTCCACATCCTCGGAGCGGAGATCAGCACCGAAGCGGGCGGCCTGCTCACGCATCTTGACCATCAGGTCCGGCCCCTGGATACCTTCGGGAAACCCGGGGAAGTTCTCCACCTCGGTGGTGGTCATCAGTGCGCCGCCGAGCTGGGAACCCTCGAACACCAGCGGCTTGAGGTCCGCGCGGGCCAGGTAGATGGCGGCGGTGTATCCGGCGGGGCCGGATCCGATGACGATGACGTCATGGAGCTTGGTCACGTGACTCCTCAGAGGCTGCGTGAATCGGTCGAGACCGGCTACACAGCGGTGGTTCGTGGTGCGGACAGAGCTGAATGCGGTGCACCGGGAACAGGTTCGCACGGTATCCGTGTGCCCGAAAACGGCGCGGTGCGCTCCCGGTCGAACGTCAGGATACCGAAGTTCATTCCCCGTCCTGGGCTCCGCAGCGCCGTCCGGCCAGGTCGGAGCGTATGTCGGGGAGCGGGCGCGGCCCGGACGTCAGCCGGCCGCAGTCACCGTGATGTTGCTCAACGACGCTTCCCAGTTGTTGCCGCTGCCGGTCAGGCTGGAGACGAAGACGATCAGGTATTTGGAGGTCGGCGCGGTGTCCGGGATGGAAATGGCCGCGGGGGCATCGCCGATCTGGGACTCAGCGAGCACGGTGGTGGCGTCCAAGCCTGCGTTGATGTTGCCGTCCGAGGCCCGGATCTGGACCTTCATGCAGTTGTTGGTCGTCGCGCAGGTGAGTTTGCTGGGGGTGGTCGTGGCGACGGTGACGGTCAACGGCTTGACGTCGCGGTCCAGCGTCAGCATCAGGCCGACACCGTTCTTCAGACCGGCGGGGCCGAACTGCTGGAAGTAGGCGAACGTCTGCCAGGCGGTGGCCGGGTCGGCGTCGAACGCCCGGTCGACGTAGCTGACGTAGTCCTTCTGCCCCGTGCCCTCGGGGTCGTAGACCTCACCGGCGGTGATCGTCACCGGGACCGGGGTCACCGCCGCAACCGTCGACGCGGCACTCGTCTCGGGACCTGTGGTGTCCACGGGGGCGGGCTCGCCCCCGGTAGCCGCGAGAGCCTGACTGGTGACGTCCAACGCCCGGTCGGTGGTGACCAGCGGATCCTGGACGGAGTCCACGACACGCTTGATCGCGCTGCCGATGACGATCGCCACCAACACGGTGAGTGCCAGCAGCATCACGCCGGCGATGCTGAGCTTGGCCCGGCGTTCCCGGACCCGGCGCCGCTCGGCCAGCTGGCCGGCAGTGAGTACCGGCTCCACGTCGGGATCGAGACCGGCGGCCACCGGGACCGACTCGACGCTCTGCAACACCGCGGCGATGGCCGCCGCCGACCTGACCCCGTGGGTGCCGTCCGGATGCAGGGTCCGTTCGGCCAGCGCCGCCAGCCCGGCCGGGGCGTCTGCGCGGACCTCGTCGGCCGGCAGCTCGCGACCCCCGCCCGTCGGGGCGACCGGCAGCGGCGGGGACATGCCCTGCTGCGGCAGCGGGTAGCTGCCCGTGATCATCAGGTAGAGCAGGGCTCCGACGGCCCGGATGTCCTGGTCGGTGGTGGCGCCGGGGTAGGCCAGCACGTGGCTCAGCCGCACCTGGCCGTCGAAGTTCACCCGGACCAACGACGGGTGCAGCCCGCCCAACGAGATTCCGTTGCGGTGGGCCTCGGCGACGGCGTCGGCGATCTTGGCGGTGATCGAGCCGGCCACCGCCCCGTCCAGCGGACCACCGGCGAGCAGATCGGTGAGGCTGGCGCCGTCGACCCATTGTCCGACCACGTAACTCATGCCGTTCTCGGTGCCCAGGTCCAGGGTTTGCGGCAGCCCGATGTGGTGCAGCCGGCCGGCACGCAGCGTCGTGGTCACGGTGGCGTTGGTGGTGGGGCCGGCGGGCAGCAGGGTGACGGCCATGTCACGGGGGAGCACGGTGTCCTTGGCCCGCCAGAAACGGTTACCGACGGCGTCCACCGCGACCAGGCTGATCAGCCGGTACCGGCCGCCGACCATCGCGCCGGGGGCGACCTGGGCGGCCGACGGGACATCGGCCGACACGTCAGCATCGGTCGGGTCCGCGTCGGTCTGTTCGGTGGCGGGCGCATCTGCGGCGGTCGTGTCGGCGGCGGGCGCGTCGGCCGTCGGCGTCACCTTCGACAGGTTCGGTGCGGTCCGGGTGGCGTCCGAGTCGTCAGGGGTGGGGGTCTCGCCACTCACCGGGACGCTCACCTGCTCTCTGCTCACCACATCGGGTAGGTCGACATCGGTCTGGGCCACGGTACCTGCTGCCACCAGGCCCGGAACCCGTTGGCGGCGCAGGATCACGCGGAGTCGACGGATCAGCGGATCGAACTCCTCGACCCGAAGCAGCACGGCGCCGACCCCGATGACGAGCGCGCCGGTGACCCCGCCGACCAGCAATTGGCCGATGGCCTGGCCGAGATTGTCCGGGTATCCGTTCCAGGTCAGCTGCACCACGGCGAAGGCGGCGCCACCGGCGGCCAGCGACACCAGGCCCATCTTTCCGACCGTGCGTGCCATCCGGCGGCTGCCCATCGGACCGAAGCGGTGGCGTAGCCACAGCTCGCCGACCAGTGCCCCGACGACGTAGGAGATCGCGGTGGCCACGGCCAGCCCCGGGATGAGCAGGTCCGGGGCGACCAGCGTCGCGGCGAAGAACAGCGGGACCCGAACGGCGACCATCACGGCATTGATCAGCACCGGGGTGCGACCGTCCTTCATCGCGTAGAAGACGCGCATCTGGATCAACGTCATCGCCAGCGGCAGCAGTCCGACCGCGAGCGCGGCGAAGGTGACACCGATCTGAACGGCCGCGTCGACGTCGGTCTTGCCGTACCCGGCGGTGATGACCCCGATGGCGCCGGCCAGTGCCAGGGCGCCGCTGGACACCGGCAGCAGCGCGACCGCCGACAGCCGGTTGGCCAACGACATGTCGTCCTTGACCAGCTCCATCTGACCGGCCGCGGCGTGCCGGCTCATCCGGGGCATGATCGCCGTCAGCACCGAGACGCCGAGGATGCCGTACGGGGTCTGGAACAGCAGGCTGGCGAAGCTGAAGGTGGTGATGCCACCCACCGGGCCGCTGGCCAGGTTGGTGGCCGCGATGTAGCCGACCTGGGAGACCAGGACGTAGACGACCGCCCAGCCGGCCAGTCCGCTCGCCTCGCTCATCCGGGCGTCCCAGCGGAACCGCCAGCGGAAGTGGAAACCGGTCTTGCGCAACGACGGGAGCAGGACCATGGCCTGCAGGATGATGCCGACCGTGGTTCCTATCCCCAGCGTCAGGATCTGCCCGGTGGTGGGCGGTCCGTAGCGGAGGCTGCCATCGGCAGCGGTCCCGATCACGTCGTTCAGTCCGCCCGGCATGAAGGCCAGGTACGCCGCCACCGCAATGACCACCACGTTGTTCAGCACCGGCGCCCAGGCCGGCCCGGCGAAGCGTTCCTTGGTGTTGAGGATGGCTCCGAACAGGGCGGCCACGCCGTAGAACAGGATCTGCGGCAGCAGCAGGTAGGCCAGCGTGGTGGCCAGCTGCGGATCGCCGTGGAAGTCCTCGGACAGATACAGCCGGATCAACAACGGGGCCGCGGCGACCGCGAGCACGGTCGTCGTCGCCAGCGCGACGAACGCCAGCGTCAACAGCTGTTGGGTGTAGGCGAGACCGCCGTCGGCGTCATTGCGCTGCGCCCGGGCCAGCAGCGGGATCGCCACCGACGTCAGAACACCTCCGATGAGCAGCTCGAAGACGATGTTGGGCAGCGTGTTCGCGAGCCAGTACGAATCGTTGACGCTCAGGCTCAGGGCGCCCAGCAGCACGATCTTGGAGACCAGCCCGGTGATCCGGCTGCTCAGCGCGGCGACCGCCATCAGGGCACTGGCGCGGACGATGCCCCGGGTGGCGGGAACCGCGACCACGGTGGCCTCCGGGTGGTCGTCCGGGCCGGTGCTCGGCGTGGACGGTCGGCTCACTGCAGTCCCGCCGCGATGCGTTCGCGTCGCTGGCGGACGCGTGTTCGGATCCGGATCGCGGTGCTCAACACGACGATGCCGGCGGCCGCGATGATCAGGACCACGGTGAAGGAGCCGATGGCGGTGGACCGCAGCCGCAGGGTCTGTTCCGGGCCCCAGGCGGCGCCGTCCGGGGTGGTCAGCTTCACCCGTACGCTCGACGACCCGGCCCGGATGATCTCGGCGGGGATCGGCACCTGGACGTTGCGCCCGGCCGGCACGGTCTGGACGCCGACGTCGGTCACCGTGATGCCCGCGCGCACGGCGTCCGCGGCGTTCACCTCGATCCGGACGTGGGCGGTGTAGGGCAGGTCGTTGCGGATGTTCACCAAGAGCGGCGATGTCGACGAGGTGAGGGTGTACACGCTGGTCGACGGGGTGAGGGTGACGCCCTGCTGGACCGTGTCGACCACGGCCTCGACGGCCGCGTTGGACCGGCTGACCGCTCCCAGGTCATCGCGGAACCCGCCGGCTGCCTGCCGGGACAGGCCGTCCTGGACGTCGGTGAACAGGTCGGCGGGGGCGGCGGTGGCCGGATCGTCGGTGGCGAGCGGATCGAGGGCCAGTTGCGTCGAGGCCAGCTCCTGGGCCAGACCCTGGACCCGGCCGAACAGACCTTGCGGCAGCTCCCGGGCGGCCGCCGCGGCCGGGTAGTCCAGGGCCGCGACGGCGGCCGTCCCGGCGGCGGCACTGCTGACGCGGTCCACCCGGACGCCGGTAACCAGTCCCGCCGCTTCCAGCGTGCCGAGCAGGCTGCTCACCGAGGAGTACTCACCCAGATCGGGCTGCCAACCGCGAGCCGGGGCGACAACGGTTGCGGCGGTGTCGCCGCTGAAGAACCGTTGACCGGTGAGGGCGGTGAAGTGGTTGAGTTCGACGGCGCTGTCCGGAACGCGCGACGACGCGAGGACCGCCTGCACGTCGCCCGATCCGGTGACTATCGTCGTGAGGTCCCGATCGGTGCCGACCACGCCGGCGCGGTCCAGGACGACGGTGGTCTGGCCGGTACCGCGCAGCACCGACAGGGCCACCGGGTCCACGAGACCGTCGATGGGCCAGCTGACGTTGGCCACGAGCTGGGCCTGCGGGCCGAGGATGCTGCCGGCCAGCTCCCGGCCGCGTTCCACGGCGGCGGCGACCTGCTCCGGGTGTCCGGCCCGGACGGCGGCCACCGCATCGATGTCGGTGTACGGCAGCACCAGCACCGGGACGGTGGCCGACAGCTCACGCAGCCGCGCCAGGAAGTCGATCGCAGCGGCCGCCCCGGTGCCCTGGACGGCGGCCGGGTCCGGGACCGCTTCGTAGGTGGTGGCGCCGACGCCGGTGGTGGTGTCCGCAGCGGTTGAACCCGTGTTCGCGATGGTCGTCGAACCCGCCTCGGTGGTGGCGGTGATCGCCGCTGTGGTGGAGGGCACGACAGAGGACGTCGTGGGAATGCTGGAGGTTGTGTCGGCGGGGGTCGTGGTGTCCGGCGCCGCGGTTCCGGTCGCGCCGCCCCGGGTGATGTCGAACAGGTACGGACCGACGGTGTAGCCGGCGCCCATCAGCTGTAGCTCCTCGAGGAGCTCAGGGTCCACCGCCAGCGTGACCGCGCCTGCGGGGAGCCCGGGTGCTTCGGCGGCCGCGAGCACGTCGGCCAGACGCCCACCGGTACTGATGAGCGGGGTCAGGTCGTCGTCGAAAAAGGCGCCTGTGGGGTCCCGGTGCGGCCGGTCGACCAGCGGCATCAGCATGGCGACGGGCTGCCGGGTACCGACCACGTTGGTGCCGTCCGGTACCGACGCCACGGTCAACAGCACGTGCAGTTCGCCGACCCGGGCTCCGCTCGCCGGACCGGAGGCGAACGAGGCGTTGACGTTGAGCATCACCGGGTAGACGCCCGGCGCCTGGATGCCGAGCCCGCCGCGGTCGCGGACGAAGGCGTCGGTCTTCAGGGTGAACGGCACGGTCCCGCCGGCGGCGATGGTGTCGGTCACTGGGCCGAACGTGGTCAGCACCGCCTCCGGCTGACCGGGCTCGGCGATCTCGGCCCGGACGCCGGCGGTGCTGGTGAAGGCCGCCCCGCGCTGCCAGCGGGCGACCACGCCGGTGAGCTCTTCCGAACCGGTGTTGATCATCCGACCGCTGATCCCGATCGACGAGGAGGTGTCGGTGACCAGGGCCGGGGTGACGCTGTCGATCTCGAATCGCAGCGTGCCCGCGAACTCACCCTGCGGAGCGCGGAGGTGCGCCGCCGCCGCCGGGGTGGTCGTTCCGAGCACCAGCAACGCCGCGAGCAGCCACCAGAGGCGTCGAGCCAGGGTCACGCCGACTCCGCGAGGATCTCCGTCGCCCGGGCCACCAGCCGGCGCTCGCCGGCGTACGCGAGTCGGGTCTGCAGGTCCGTCAGCGGTACCCAGGCGACCTCGGTCACCTCGACGTCGGCGTCGGACAACTCGCCGGAGACGGCTTCCATCAGGAAATGGTGCACCCGCTTGTGGATGCGACGCCCGGCCGCGGCGAACGAGTACTCGACGCTACCCAGCCGGGCCGTGATCCGGCCGGAGATGCCCGTCTCCTCCTCGACCTCACGGATCGCGGCCTGCTCGGTGGTCTCACCCGCTTCGAGATGGCCCTTGGGCAGTGACCAGCGCAGTCGGCCGCGCCGGTCCATTCGTCCGATGATCGCCGCGACCGGAACCCCGTCGGCGACGCGTACGACCAGCCCACCAGCGGAAACCTCGTCCGTCCGCCGCGGGACGGCCCGCACGGCGGGTCGGCGACCCGGCACGGGACGAGGAGAGGACATCTGGTGATCTTAGGTGGGAGGGTCGAGAGGGACCTTCACGTGCGGCGGTGGCCCACGTCGAGCCGCGCACGCCACGTCGTACTCGCGGACGGTCCGAAGGTGTCACACCGGACCGACGATCGGTCGGCGGCCGTCACCGGGTCGCAGGGCCCGGGACTTCGCTACCTGCCCGCCGGGAGATCCGGACCATCGCCGAGCATCTCCACGATCTCGTCGTAGCCGAAGTGTCGGGCCCACGACGCCGGCGTCGCGTGGAATCGGCGGTCGAGGACGTTCGGGTCGGCGCCGAGGTCCAGCAGCAGCGCGACCAGGGCGACATCGCCGTCCCCGGCCGCCTGGTGCAGTGCGGTCTGCCATTCCTGCTCGATCGGGGCGTCACCCCGACCCAGGGCGCTCGGGTCGAAGCCGAGCCCGGCCAGCAACCGGAGCGCGTCGGGGCGCTGCTGAGCCGTCGCCCACACCATGAGTCCCGGGCGGCGGCGGCGGGCCGCGGTGGTCAGCCCGGGATCGGCGGCGACCAGGAGGTCGGACCGTTCGCGGTCGCCGGACATCACCGCGGCGATCAACGCCTCGACCGGGTCGAGGTCCGGCTCGGCGGCTCCCGCTTCCATCAGCACACCCACGATCAGTCCCTGACCGGCGACGAGCGCTGCGGCGACCGGGTCCCGGCCGTCCGGCAGCGGCAATGCCGGGTCCACGCCATGGTCCAGAAGCAACCGGACCCGTCCGGCGAAACCGTGATCGATCGCCCACGACAGCTGGGACCGCAGGAGCCCGATTGGGGTGTCCAACACGTCGCCCATCAGGGCCCGCCACGGGCCGCCATCGCCGGACCCCAGACCGAAGGCGAACAGCAGTTCCAGATGATCGTCGGCGGGCTGGAACATCCGGTTGTACAGCGTCTGGCCGTCGTTCGGATCGGCACCGGCCTCGAGCAGCAGCCGCGCCAACGCGGACATGTGGGGGTGGGCCGGCTGCGCCTCCGGTCCCTGCTCGCCCTCGCCGAAGACGCCGGTCAGCAGCGTGAACGGGGTCGGCTGCCCGCCCCAGAGGTAGCCCTCATTCGGATCGGCGCCACCGGACAGCAGCAGCCGCGCCGTCCCGATCACGGCCTCGGCCGTCACCGCCGGACGGGCGTACGCCAGGTAGTACAGCGCGCCCCACCGGTAAGGGCCGCCCCGCCGGCTCGCCAGCGATGGATCCTGGTCCAGGTGACGACCGACTGCGTCGAGGTCGGCGGCCGTCGCGGCGGCCCAGATGTGTGCGTGGACCAGATCGGGTACCGCGGCCAGCAGCGCCGACGCCTCGGTGCGCCGGGTCGGGTCGTCGCGGCCGTAGCGGAGGGTGGCGAGTCGGCAGAAGCGGTCCGCGGGCGGCTCGTCGGCGGGCTCGGTACTGCCGTCGAACCGATGTCCGTCGGTGAGGTCGAAGTAGTGCTTCAGGGCCGGCCAACTACGGAAACCGTGGGCGCGGGCCACCACGAGCTGAGCCAGGTGCAGGGGCAGTGCCGGGGCGGCCAGTGATCTGGGGGCATGGCGCTCCACGAGCCCCAGCGCGTCGGGTTGCCGGGCCCGGAACGCGGTCCGTAGCCGGCGGGCCTCCCGGCGCATGGTCGTCAGCGAGGAAGGGTGGGGCAACGAGACGGTCGACATGCGACCTCCTTCCGACATACACCCGATGTCCGCATCGTCAGGTGAGGAAAGGAGGATCGGTGCCGGTGCTGCACGGACATCGTCAGGTGGGAAAGCCCTGCCCGCGGACCGGGTGCGCCCTGCGCGCACCGGCCAGCCTACGCAAGAGACGAGATCGCCGGTGGTCGGGCGCATTAGACTCGCCCCCCGTGACCGACCCCCGTGAGGCTGTGGATGCTCTGCTGGCCCAGCACCCGGTGGTGGTCGAGTTGGGGGAGCGGTTCGCCGCCGCCGGTCACCAGCTGTACCTGGTCGGTGGCCCGGTCCGGGACGCACTGTTGGGCCGCGAGATCAACGATCTGGACTTCACCACCGACGCTCGTCCCGAGCAGATCCTCGCGGTCGTCGACGGCTGGGCCGAGGCGATCTGGGACATCGGCATCGCATTCGGAACGGTGGGCGCGGGGCGCCACGGCGCTGCGCTGGAGATCACCACCTTCCGGGCGGACGTCTACGACGGCGACTCCCGCAATCCGACGGTGAACTTCTCCGACACCGTCGAGGACGACCTGGTCCGCCGGGACTTCGCGATCAACGCGATGGCGGTGTCGCTGCCCGCCGGTCGGCTCATCGACCCGCACGACGGTCAGGCCCAGCTCCGGAGCCGGGTGCTGGACACCCCGGCCGCGCCGGAGACGTCGTTCCACGACGATCCGCTACGGATGATGCGAGCCGCGCGCTTCGCCAGCCAGCTCGGGTTCACCCCGACCGACCGGGTCCGCGCGGCGATGACCACGATGGCCGGTGAGCTGCGCCGGATCACCGCCGAGCGCATCCAGTCCGAGCTGTCCAAGCTGTTGCTCGGCGCCCACCCCCGCCAGGGGCTGACCCTGCTCACCGACACCGGTCTGGCCGACATCGTGCTGCCCGAACTGCCGGCGCTGCGCCTGGAGCGCGACGAGCACCATCAGCACAAGGACGTCTACGAGCATTCACTGACCGTGTTGGAGCGGGCCATCGCCTTCGAGCCGGACGGCCCCGATCTGACCATGCGCCTTGCTGCGTTGTTGCACGACATCGGCAAGCCGGGCACGCGCACGTTCGAGTCCGGTGGCGGCGTCAGCTTCCACCACCACGAAGTCGTGGGCGCGAAGCTGGTCCGGAAGCGGATGAAGGCGCTCAGGTACGCCAAGCAGATCACCGACGACGTCGCGACGCTGACGTTCCTGCACCTGCGGTTCCACGGCTACGGCGGCGGGGTCTGGACCGACTCCGCGGTCCGCCGGTATGTCACCGACGCCGGTCCGCTGCTGCCCCGGTTGAACCTGTTGGTGCGGGCGGACTGCACGACCCGCAACCGGCGCCGTGAGTTGGCCCTGCAGCAGTCCTACGACCAGCTCGAGGAGCGGATCACCTCACTCGCCGCCGCCGAGGACCTCGCTCGGGTACGTCCGGACCTGGACGGCGACGCCATCATGGAGCTGCTCGGCGTGCCGCCGGGACGCGTTGTCGGCGACGCCTGGAAGTTCCTCAAGGAGCTGCGGCTCGAACGCGGGCCGATGTCGCGGGACGAGGCCGAGGCCGAGCTCTACAAGTGGGCGATGGCGCAGGGTCTGCTACCGACGGCGGGGGCAGCGGACCCCCCGGGTCCGACGGCCCGGTCGGGTCCGGCGGACTAGTCGGGCCGGCCACCGTCGCTGGTGATGCCCCGGACCGTCTCCGACGGCAGCTCGGGCGGTAGCTCGCCACCGGCCGCCAGGTAGGTGTCGAGGTCGGCGATCCGGAGCGCCACCAGGTCACCGACGTTCGCGTTGGCGTACAGCATCAGCGTGCTCGGCCACTGCCGGGCCAGCTTGAGCAGCGCGTCGAGGGCACGCTGCTCGGCGTGGTTGAAACCGTCCTCGAGCTCGTCGTCCGTCCGCAGGGTGGCCCGGGGCTTGCGGTTCAGTGTCATGTCCCCCCAGTGTGCGCGCCGACGCCACCCGGGGCCAGGGTCAGAGGGTGTTGGCGGTCTGCGAAGACACCGCGGCGGGGGCGCCGGCCGACGGCGCGGCACACGTCCGGGCCGCCCGGTCAGCCGCGTCCGCGGCGACCACCGTGGGGTGGCCGGCCAATCGTTTCATCGCGTACCGATAGCCGCCCGCGGTCAGCAGGTAGATCACACCGATTGCGATGATCAGCCCGACCCCGGTACCGCGATCGCCGAGGATCGCGGCCCCGACGACGAAAGCCAGTACGTAGAGGACGTTGTTGGTGGTGTCGTACAGGGCATAGACGCGACCGATGTGGGCGTCGTCGGAATCGGACTGGACCAGGGCATCGGCGCAGATCTTGGTGCTCTGGTAGGCGAACCCGAGCAGGAAGGCGACCGCCATCGCCATGATCGGGTCGATGTGCACGGCACCGCCGAACGCGACGACGCCGGCGCCGATGAGGACGGCGGTCACCCATGCGGTGCGGCCCCATCGGGCCACCGCCGGCGCGGTCAGCAACGCGGCGACGAAAACCCCGGCGGCACCGAAGCCCAGAACCTGGACGATGCCTGCCGGGCCGGCGCGGAAGAAACCGTGGGCCTTGAAGTGGCTCTGGAACAGCACGAGCACCAGCAGGGTCGCCAAGCCGAAGCAGAACCGGACCAGCATCACCATGCTGACCGCGACCGCCACCCGGGGGCGGGCTTTCATGTGATGGAAACCCGCGGACAGCCCACCGAGGATCGCCTTGAACGTCTGGGCGGGCTCGTCGGTCTGGTCGGGCCCCAACGACCGGCGGCCGAACTTGAGCGCGACCAGCGCGGCGGCGGCGTAGAACGGCACCACACCCAGCGTGATCAGCGCCAGTGAGATGTCACTCTTGCCGATCAGCGCGCTTGCGCCGAAGGCGGCGCCGCCGCCGATGGCCGTACTGACCGCCCCGGCGGTCGCGCTGAGGGAGTTGGCGCCGACCAGCGAGTCGGAGGCGACGCAGTGGGGCATCGCCGCCGACAATCCGGATCCGATGAATCGGCCGGCGCCGAGGACGAGAAGCGCGGTGCTGAACTCGAGCCAGATTGCCCCGCCGACGGCGATCTCGGCGGCGACCGCGACCACGAAGAAGCACCGCAGTGCGTTGGCCCAGACCAGCACCTGACGGCGGCTCCACCGGTCGAGCAACGAGCCCACGAACGGGCCGATGATCGAATAGGGGAGCAGCATCACCGCGAAGCCGGTGGCCAGCTGCATGGGGTTCGCGGCCCGGTCGGGGCTGAACAGTACGGCTCCGACCAGCGCACCCTGGAAGGCGCCGTCCCCGAAGGAGTTGATCACCCGGACGAGCACGAGCAGGCGCAGACGAGCGACCCGCAGCAGGCGACGGAGCCCGTGCGCCGACGGCGGCGCAGTCGTCGGCACGGTGGTCACCACCGAAACGCTACCTGCGTACGACAATGGACACCGAGGTCCACCCGTGTGAAC
The DNA here is from genome assembly GCA_039916325.1 of Nakamurella sp. Taxonomy (GTDB): domain Bacteria; phylum Actinomycetota; class Actinomycetes; order Mycobacteriales; family Nakamurellaceae; genus Nakamurella. Next base: position 17,829 of record JBDSLP010000008.1, read on the forward strand.
TCTGTGTGTATGACGATGACGCTGTGTCACTCCGGGTATACGGGTGCGGGAGCAGCCCCGGGTCGCGGCGGCCCGGCGGCGGGTAGGACCATCTCTAGCAGGCCGCTCCCAGCGATCGGCACACATTCGGAGGAGCAACCGGTCGATGAGTACGGACGAGCAAT
>JBDSLP010000009.1:0-45171 GCA_039916325.1 Nakamurella sp.
GGATCGACGCCCCCGCAACGCGTTCCGGGGTACCGAACAGGCGGACCATCGCGTGCACGCAGTACACCCCGAGATCCATCAGGGCGCCGCCGGCCATCGCCGGATCGAAGATGTTGACCTGTTCGCCCGCGAGCACCTGGTCGTATCGTGACGAACGCTTGCCGTACCGCAGCGATACCCGGCGGATCGGGCCGAGCCGCGGGAGCATCTCGTGCACGGCCGCCAGTCCGGGGTCGTAGGCGGTCCGCATCGCCTCGATCAGCACCACCCCGGCGTCGGCCGCCCGTGCGACCAGTTCGTCCCACTCGGCGACGGTCGGCACGGCCGGCTTCTCGACCAGGACGTGCTTGCCGGCCCGGACCACCTGGCGGACCTGGTTGTGGTGGACGGTGTTCGGGCTCGCGACGTAGACCGCGTCGATGTCGGCTCCACTGTCTGCGGCGAGCAGCGCGGCGAGATCGGTGGCAGCTGTGACGCCGAGCGCGTCGGCGGTCTCGGCGGCACGCTGCGGATCGCGCGAGCAGGCGTGGGTGACGGCGATACCGTCCACGGCGCGCACCGCGTCGGCGAAGCGGTGGGTGATGGTGCTGGTGCCGATGGTGGCGACGCGGATCACGTCAGCTCCTGGTTCGTCCGGGGTGGCGGGGATGACGGCATGCTGCCACGCCGGGCCGATCTGGCCGGGAGCTCGATCGGCGGGCCGGGTTCACGCCCAGCCGAGTTCGTCCAACCGATCGTCGTCGATGCCGAAGTGGTGGGCCACCTCGTGGATGACGGTGGTGATGACCTGGTCGCGGGCGCCCTCGTAGCTGGTCGCCCGGGCCAGGATCGGCTGCCGGTAGATGGTGATCGTGTCGGGCAGGGCGCCGGAGTACTGATGGGTGCGTTCCGTCAGCGCCACCCCGTGGTAGAGCCCGTAGAGGCTCTCGGTCGGATGCCGTTCCTCCACGAGCACCACGACGTTGTCCATCGCGCGGGTGAACTGCTCGGGGATGAGGTCCAGCGCCTCGCTCACCAGGTCTTCGAATTCCAGTCGGTCCATGTCCAGCACGCCGTCCATGATGCCCAAGGTTGGATCCCGAAGTTTTCGGCACCCGGATGGGTGGTGCGCCGGTCCAAACCTGACGTGCGGTTGACCCGCCGTTCCCGGCAGTGTCCCTACCACTCGATCCCGCGTTCCACCGGAGCTGATCTGTGGCTGGCCAGCGGTCACGGCGGGGTGGATTCGAACACCGGCGCGAGGTGGTGGACGGTGTTGCGTCGTGGGCGCTGGTCGGGGTCGATCCAGCGGGGTGGGATGAATTCGGGGTGTCCGTCGCAGCCGGGGAACGTGCAGCCTTTGTCGCGCAGGTGATGCCGCGGCGGGTCGCGCGGTTGAAGGAACGGGTGCTGCGCCCGAGGTCCAGGACCTCGCCGCGACCGCCCAGTACCGCGGGGATGATGGCTGCGTCGCACAGCAGCTGCCGGGCCGTCGTGGGCTCAGGGTGGTGCCGTGGTCGGTGACGGCGGTACCGACCGTGCCGGTCAGGATGTCCCAGCTCATCGTGATCGACACCTGCGGGCGGAGCCCGCCGTGAGCGGGGAGGTCGGGGTGGGTGATGGCCCGCCGGATGATCTCGACGAAGGCAGGGGCCCGTCGGGTCGCGGCCGGCCGGAGGTCCTTGACCCCGTCCGCCTCGGGCCGCGGCGCAGCCAGGCCGTCGATGGCAACCCGCAGCGTCTCGATCGACAGGTCGTCGAGGCGTCCGGTGATGCGGGTCAGGCCAGTGCCGGCGTCGCGCACGCCGATGGAGAACCCGGTTCTGGCGGCGGCGTCCTGGTCGAGACCGCCGTCGGGATCGAGCACCGCGGCCAGATGCGAGCGGTCGATGAGGCCGTGATCGACCGCGCACCGGAGTAGCGGGAGTTCCGCGGGTGCTTCTCCGCCGGACGGTGCACTCTGGTGGTGGGTTGTGTCTGGGTTGTCCACATCGGACGGGGCCTCGAGATCGGTGTCGCGGGGATCTGCGAGATCGTGGACGCGAAGTCGCGGGTGATCCCGGACCCGGAGTCACCGTGACCCGAGAGGTTCGGATTGCCCGTCGGCCCCGCAAGCGCGCGACCATCCATCCGGACCCACCAACTAGGCTGACCCGCGTGATCGATCTGCGCCTGCTCCGTGAGAACCCCGACCTGGTCCGTACCTCACAGTTGGCTCGTGGTGCGCAAGCCGCCGTGGTCGACGAGCTGATGGACCTCGATGTCACCCGCCGAGCGGCCATCGCCGCCGCGGACAGCAAGCGGGCCGAGCAGAAGACCTTCGGCCGAAGCATCGGCAAGGCGTCGAAGGAGGAGCGACCCGCACTGCTCGAGCAGGGCAAGGCGATGGCGGCCGAGGTGGATGCGCTGGAGGCCGCCGAGAAGGCCGCCGAGGCGGCTCTGGTCGCGGCGCACAAAGCGATTCCGAACGTCATCCAGGAGGGGGCGCCCGCCGGCGGCGAGGCGGACTTCATCGTCCTGCGCACCGTCGGGGAACCCGCCGAGCTCCCGGGGCCCGTCCGTGACCACGCCGAACTGGGCGAGTTACTGGGGGCGATCGACACGGTTCGCGGCGCCAAGGTCTCCGGGGCGCGCTTCTACTTCCTCCGTGGCGTCGGTGCGCAGCTGCAGCTGGCGATGCTGAACCTGGCGATCAGCCGGGCGCTGGCCAACGGCTTCGTCCCGATGATCCCGCCCGTGCTGGTCAAGCCCGAGACCATGGACGGCACGGGCTATCTCGGGGACCACAGCAGCGAGGTCTACCACCTGCCCGCTGATGACCTGTATCTCGTCGGGACGTCCGAGGTGCCGATCGCGGCCTACCATTCGAACGAGATCCTCGATCTGCACACCGGTCCCGTCCGGTACGCGGGCTGGTCGTCCTGCTTCCGGCGCGAGGCCGGGTCGTACGGCAAGGACACCAAAGGCATCATCCGGGTTCATCAGTTCGACAAGGTGGAGATGTTCGTCTTCTGCCGTCCCGAGGACGCCGCCGCCGAGCACCAGCGGCTTGTCGCCTTCGAGGAGGAGATGCTCGGCCTGATGGAGATTCCCTATCGGGTCATCGATGTCGCCGCCGGCGACCTCGGGGTCTCGGCCGCCCGCAAGTTCGACTGTGAGGCGTGGGTGCCTTCGCAGCAGGCGTACCGGGAGCTCACCTCGACCTCGAACTGCACCACCTTCCAGGCGCGCCGGCTCAACATCCGTTACCGCGACGAGGACGGCAAGCCGCAGACCGCCGCCACCCTGAACGGCACCCTTGCGACCACCCGCTGGATCGTGGCGATCCTGGAGAACCACCAGCAGCCCGACGGTTCGGTCCACGTCCCGGTGGCGTTGCAGCCCTTCATGGGCGGACTGACCGAGCTCACCCCGGTCTGAGTCGGAAGCGGCGCTGCCCGGCGTGGGCCCTCCTCCTGGTTGGCGCCGTCCCCGGGCAGGCGTTCCCCGGTCAGGCGTGGTCGACCGCGGCAACCCCGTTGACCGGCTTCTGCGCCGACCACGGAAAGGTGATCCACAGGTCGGTGGCCCGCCAGGAATAGTCGGGTCGGATGATCGTGCGCGACTTCGTGTATAGCACCGCCGAGCGGGCGTCCCCAGCGTGCTCGGCGAGCAGTCGCATCACCAGGTCCAGGGTCCGACCGGAGTCGGCGACGTCGTCGACCACCAGTAGCTTCTTGCCCTCCAGTGATGCTGTGTCCAGTAATGGCGCCAGGACCACCGGGTCCGGCAGCGTCTCCTCGATATCGGTGTAGAACTCCACATTCAGCGTGCCGGCGGCCTTGGTACCGAGCGCGTAGGCCAACGACCCGGCCGGCAGGAGTCCGCCGCGGGCGATGGCCACCACGATGTCGGGACGGAACCCGCTGTCGGCGATGGTCTGCGCGAGTTCGCGGGAGGCACTGCCGAACAACTCCCAGGACAGGACCTCACGCTCGGACGACGGGGCGGATTCTGACGGAGTGGGGTCGACGGCCATCGGACGACCGTACCCAACGGCGGCCGCGCCCTCGGCCCCGGTCAGCCGATGAGCGTCCGGATGTCGGCCGCCGACAGCGCGCCGTCGATGCCGGCACCACCCCCGTCGCCCCGCGCGCCCAGAACCCCGTCGAACAGCGCGGTCTTTCCCGCCTTGAGCAACGCGACCTTTTCCTCGATGGTGTCCTTCGCGACCAACCGGTAGACCATCACCGTCTTGGTCTGGCCGATCCGGTGCGCGCGGTCCACGGCCTGCATTTCGGTCGCCGGGTTCCACCACGGGTCGAGCAGGATGCAGTAGTCGGCCTCGGTCAGGTTCAGCCCCAGCCCACCGGCCTTGAGACTGATCAGGAACACCGGATCCGTTCCCGTCCGGAACTTCTCGACCACCTCCTGACGTTTCCGGGTGCGGCCGTCGAGGTAGCTGTAGCGGATTCCGTCCCGGTCGAGCCGGGTCTTGACGCGGGCCAGGAATCCGGTGAACTGACTGAACACCAGCGCTCGATGGCCACCGCCGATGACGTCCTCCAACAGTTCGCTGAGCACCGTCAGCTTGGTCGAGCCGACATGGTCGTGCTCGGGATCGATCAGGCCCGGATCGATGCTGGCTTGCCGGAGCAGTCCCAGCGAGCGGAAGATCGCGAACCGCTGCCCGTTGACGTCATCGAGCATGCCCAGCACCTTTTGCCGCTCGCGCGCGAGTAGCCGGTCGTACACCGCACGGTGGGCGGGCTCGAGCGTCAGCATGAGCACCTGCTCCTGCTTGTCGGGAAGGTCTGCGACCACCTGATCCTTGGTGCGGCGCAACATCAACGGCGCGACCCGGCGCCGGAGCTGGTCGAGACGCTCTTCCTGACCGAGCTTCTCGATCGGCGTCCGGTAGTACTCGGTGAAGTTCTTCAGGTTCGGCAGCAGGCCCGGGGCCACCAGGGCGAACAACGCCCACAGTTCGGTGAGGTTGTTCTCCAGCGGGGTACCGCTGATGGCCACGGTGAACTGCCGGTCGAGAGCAGTGATCACCGAAAAGGTCTTGCTGGTGTGGTTCTTCACCGACTGTGCTTCGTCGAGCATCACGCCGCTGAACGGGATTCGTTGGTACTCCGGGGCTTCCAGCCGCAGCAGCGTGTATGACGTGATGAGGATGTCGTTCTCGTCGGCCAGTTCGGCGATGCCGGCCGTCCGCCGGCGGGCCGTGCCCTCGACGACAGCAGTCCGGAGCTGCGGCAGGAACCGGGCCGCCTCGGCCTGCCAGTTGCCCACCACGCTGGTCGGAGCCACGACGAGATACGGCCCGGCCTCGGGGTTCTCCGCGACGGCCGCCGCGATCATGGCCAACGTCTGAATTGTCTTGCCGAGCCCCATGTCGTCCGCCAGGATGCCGCCCAGGCCGTTACGGCGGAGCAACGACAGCCACTGGAAACCGCGGTACTGGTACGGCCGCAGCTCGGTCGTCAGCTCGACCGGGACCGGTACGGGATGATCGTCGAAGGTCCGCATCGACCGGATGTGGGCGTGCCATTCACGAGATTGCCGGTCCGGGATGCCCAGCTTCTCGAGCTCCGCCCAGAAATCGGTCTGGTAGCGACTGATCCGCAGTCCGCCCTGCTTCTCCTGCAGTAGCCGGGCCTCGGCGATGAGCTCACGCAGGCGCGCCAGGGCGGGGGTGTCCAGACGGAAATAGGTGCCGCTGGGCAGGATCATCTGGGTCTCGCCGCTGACCAGCGAGCTGAAGAGCAGGACGAACGGGACGTGCTCGCCGGCGACCGTCACCGTCACCGCGAGGTCGTACCAGTCGCGGGCGTGGGACGGGCTGACCTCGAATCCGATCACCGGATCCTCGGCGGCCTGCCGGTAGTCCGCGAACGTTCCCGAGATCTGCAGACGCACATCGGGATTCACGGTGAGAGCGGGCAGGATGCGCTCGACGAGATCGATGGTGCCGCTGACCCCGAGAACGCCGTCCGCGTGCAGTGCCGGCGCACCACCGGGGCCGGTGGTGCTCAGAGCCGTCCCGGCGAACAATCGCTGGATCGGAGCGAGCACGGCGTCCTCAGCCACGCGGTCACGTGCGACCTGGTCACTCCAGCTGTGCCAGCCGACCGGTCGGGATCGCTCGCCGAGCGGATAGTCCCAACTCAGGGCGACGCGGGTGTGGTGCTCGGCCCCGGGATGGACGTCGACGACCAGGATGGGACCGCCGGGCTCCGGGATGGTCACCGTCGCATCGGCGACGATGCGGTGGTGCTGGCGCAGGAGTTCGAGATAGCCGGTGAAAAAACGGGTCTCGTCGTCCGAGGGGACGCTGATCGGACCAGCTTCCAGCAGTGTGGCCGTGCTGATGTGCTGTCGACGGGCGAATCGGGCCAAGGTGACCTGAGCCGGCACCCCGGAACCCTGCGCTGGGTTGAAGATCGCCACGCCATGGGCGGGGCTCCCGAGCAGCATCGGTTCGCCGGTGATCGGCTGCTCGGCCAGCGCGACGGTCGGACGGAGTTCCAGTGCGCCGTCGGCCTTGCTCAGCTGGAGGGTGAAGGTGGCGGGTACCTCGCTGAGCGTCACCGTGCCGCCCCGTGCGTTGATCAGGGCGACATCGCACCGGGCCGCGTCGGCGAGCACATCCCAGACCGCCGGATTCTGGACCAGGTCGAGGCGGAGCCAGGTCGTGTTCCCGGTGCGGTAGCTGTACCGGTCGGTTTCGGCGTCGAGCGCGTGGATGCTGCGCAACAGCTCCAGATGATCGGCGCGGAAGATGCTGTCGACCCGCCAGCCGCTGCCGATCTCACTCCAGGAGGCGCCGGTGCTGACCCATCGCCCGTTCTTGCCGACCCGGACCGGCCGGACGCGCAGGTACCGGATGTGCACATCTGGCCGATGAGCAGCGGTGCTCCGCTCCAGCTCGAAGCTGAGCCCGAGACTGTCACCGCCAGGCTGTCTCCCGGATTTCAGCGGGGCCAGCACACGCTCCCAGTCCGGGACCCGTCGGGCGACCTCAGGAGCGGCGGGCCCGGCGGCGAGGGCGGTCAAGAGCAGGGCGACCGCGTGCTTGCATTCGAATCCGACCGGGCAGGAACAGTCGGACTCGAAAGCTCGCAGCCGGCCACCCGCACCCGGGGTGTAGGTGATGTCGACCGTGTAAGGCATCGGCCCGGTCCCGCGGACCGAGCCGTTGACCACGCCCCGGGCGGGGTCGTGTTCGAAGGTGATGACCTGGCCGGTCCGGAAGTATCTCGCACCGCGTTCGTAGGTCCCGGGGTCGACGAGTTCGGTCAGCCCATGCCTGTCCACCGCTGCCACCCAGCCGCCTTCCGTCGTCATGACGATACCGAGGGTCCCCGGCCCGCCGACGCCTTCCGTCCGCGGGCCCGACCCGCCGGGCAGCGCTGTGGATACCGGCCGACAGCGACCCGACCATGACTAGTCCACCCGGTAGTGCCGGGTCGGTGTGCCGCCGTGGCGGCTGCGGGTTCGACCTCCCCGGTGACCAGCCGACTGGCTGCAACCTCAGTGGGCAAGCCCGGGGAAGGTCGCGACCACCTCGCCGATGGCCTGATCCAGCATCTCCAGCCCGAGGGCGATTTCTGCCGGCGTGCTGGTCAGGGCCGGGGCGATCCGGAACGTTCCGCCCATCCCGCGTAGCTGCACGACGTTCATGTGCAACCCGAGTTCGAGGCAGCGCTGGGTGACCTGAGCACCGAGAACGTCGGACCCCAGCTTGGTCTCGCGATCGAGTACCAGCTCGATGCCCTGCAGCAGGCCGCGGCCACGGACATCACCGACGACCTCGTGCCGACGCTGGATGTCCCGCAGACCGTGCCGCAGCTGGGCGCCCCGCTCGCCGACGACCTTCGTCATGTCGTCGCGCTGAAGTACGTCCAGCACGGTGTTGCCGACGGCGGCCACCAGCGGATCTGAGACGTGGGTGGTGAAGAACAGGTAGCCGCGGTCCTTCGCGGTCTGCTCGATCTCGGCGCTGGTCACGACCGCGGCCAGCGGCAGCCCGGCCCCCAACGTCTTGGACAGGGTGAGGATGTCGGGCACCACGCCGTCACGCTCGAACGCGTACCAGTCGCCGGTCCGGCAGAGTCCGGTCTGCGCCTCGTCCAGGATGAGCAGCATCCCGCGTTCACGGCACTTGGCCTGCAGCGCGGCGAGATAGCCCAGCGGTGGCTCGATGATGCCGGCGGAGCTGAGGATCGGCTCCACGATGCACGCAGCGAGGCTGCCGACCGACTGGGCGTCGATCATCGCGAACGACTGGTCCAACTGCTTTCGCCAGTCGAAAGTGCCGTCGGAGTGCACGAAGTCGGGGCGGTAGGCGTGCGGGGTGGGGATCGCGAAGTTGCCCGGCGCGACCGGCCCGTAGCCGATGCGTCCCGAGCTGTAGGTGGCGCCAGCGGCTCCCGCGGTCATGCCGTGCCAGGAGCCGCTGAACGACACCGTCTCGAACTTGCCGGTGACGAGCTTGGCCATCCGCAGAGCTGCCTCGTTCGACTCGGCACCGGTGGTGAGCAGCAGCACCTTCTGCAGCGGTTCGGGCAGCGTCTCGGCGAGTCGGCGTGCGAGGTCCACCACCGGACGCGACAGCATGCCGCTGAACAGGTGGTCCAGGGTGGCGATGCCGTGCTGCACGGTGGCGACGATGTCCGGGTGTGAGTGGCCGAGGATGGCGCTCATCTGCCCGGACGTGAAGTCCAGGATCTTCCGGCCGCTCGCGCTGTACAGCCAACTCCCGGCCGCCCGCTCGATGATCTCCGGACTGAACGTTCCGCCGTAGCGGATCAGGTGCCGGTCCGCGTCGGCCCAGAACTGCGCCTCGGACGTCATGGGGGTCGAGCTGGGGGTTGCGGTCGAGACCGGGCCAGGAGCCGTGAGCGTCATGGCGACCACGCTAGAAGTCGGGTGGTGCACACGTCCAGCACACATTTTCGGTCAGGCTGTGCGGAATGAATGCACAATGAGCTGATGAGCCTGGATCCTCTGCGCCTGCGCCTGTTGACCCAGTTCGCCGACCGGGGCACTGTCCGGGCGGTCGGTACCGCCGTGTCGTTGAGTCCGTCGGCAGTGTCCGCGCAGCTTGCGGCCCTGGAGCGGGAGGCGAAGGCGACGCTGTTCGAGCGCCACGGCCGCCGGCTGGTGCTCACACCGACCGGGTTGCGGCTGGTCGATCACGCCCGGGACATCCTCGAGCGGATCGACGTGGCCGAACGGGACCTCGGTGCGCACGCCCGCGCCCCGATCGGGCCGGTCCGGATCGCGGCGTTCTCCAGCGCGCTGTCGGCCATCGTCATCCCGGCGCTGGCCGGATTGGCGGCGACCCATCCCGGGCTGGAGCCGTTCACCGTGGAGCAGGAGCCGGAAGAGTCACTGCCGGCGCTCCTGCGGGGGGAGTGCGACCTTGCCGTGGTCGCCGACGTCGGTGACGGCACGACCCCGTTGGACCTGCCGGTACGCACCCTCCCGTTGACCACGGATCCGCTGGTCACCGTGGTCGGCCCGACCGAGGATGCGCCCACCGACCTGCGGGATCTCGCCGACCGCCCGTGGGTGTTGGACGCCCCCCGCAGCTACCTGTCCGACCTGGTCCTGCGGTCCTGCCGTAGTGCGGGCTTCGAGCCGAGGGTGGTCGGTCGTTACCGCAGTTTCGGGCTCTTGCTGCAACAGGTCGAGGCCGGTGGAGCAGTGACCCTGCTGCCGCGGTTGGCCATCGATCCGCGGTATCGGGTCCGCACCGAGTGCCTTCAGCCGCCCGTGCCGCGCACGATCTCGCTGGTCGTCCGGGCCGGCGCGGGTCCGAGACCGGCGGTCCAGGCAGTTATCGACGCGCTACGGGCGGGTTGACCCGTCAGGCGGTGTCGGTCGGCGGCGCCGATGCATGGTCGTGCTCCGAGTGGGTCACCCGCATGCTCTTGGTGCGCTTGTGGACCGGGAAGTACTCCAGCAGCGCGTTGTTGAACTGGGCGCCCAGGATGATCGCCATCGCGGCGAAGTAGTAGAACAGCAGGAACGTGATCGGTGTCGCCAGCGCGCCGTAGGTCAGTCCGTGGCTGTAGACGTAGGCCAGGTACAGCCGCAGCCCGAAGCTGAACAGCAGGAACATCACGGCCGCCAGCAGTGCGCCAGGGATGCCGCGCGCCCACGGGTGTTTCACCTTCGGGGCAACCTTGTACAGCGTCGTGAGCAGCAGTAGCAGGAGCAACACGGTCGCCGGGTAGTAGCTGATCTGGATGATCGTGGCGACGCTGTCCCGCCAACCCTGCGGGAACAGCCGGACCAAGTACTCCGGCCCGATGGCGATCAGCGGAAGCAGCAGGATGCCGAACACCAGGGCGATCAGGTACAGCGCCAACGCGAAGAACCGCTCCGCCACCGGGTGCCGGAATTCGTGCTGGCGGTAGGCGACGGTGATGGCCTCGACAAAGGCCGACATCGCCGACGAGCCGGCCCAGAGACTGATGATCAGACCGACCGAGACCACGTCGGTGCGGCCGCGGCTCAGGATCGTCTCGACGGTGTTGCCGACCAGGTTGGTGGCGACCTCGGGGTTGAACAGCTGATGCAGGAAGCGGTCGACCTGCTCCTGGATGGTGGCGATCGTGTCCGGGCCGAACAGTGGTGCGATCAGGCCGACCAGGCCGAGCAGGGCCAGCAGGATCGGCGCGGTGGACAGCGCGCACCAGAACGCGGCCTGCGCGCTGAGCCCGAACAGCGAGTCGCCCCAGGCCTTTCCCAACGCCCGTCCGGCGACCCGGCGCCAGCGTTTCTGCCGGGCCGGCGGGAGATCACCGGCCACGAATTCGTGCCAGGCGAGCGGCCCGAGGTCGTCGGGGTGCGGCACCGGGTCGTTGGGCAGCGGCTCGTGGATCTCCTTGCCGGCCTGTGCGCGGGTGAGGTAGGCGCGGAACGCGAGCTGCTCGGTCCGCGACAACACTCCGTCGTGGTTGGTGTCGGCCAAAGCGAACATCTCGTGCTCGAGGCGTTCCTGCTCCGTCAACGGCCGCCGCCCCACCACCGGCAGCTGGCGGGTGGCCTCCGCCTCGGCGTCGCCGGCGGCGGCGGCCGGGTGTCGTCGGTCGAACGGCAACGGGTCGGGGCGGGATCCGTCGAACGGAGAACTCATACCGTCGAGGATGCCCCGTTCTGGCCCGTTGTGCGCGTAGCTGTCGCGCTACGCGCCGAACGACGCCCGTCACGACCGGGATCCCCGCGAGTACCGGCGGCCGACGTCCTCCCTAGAGTGCGACCCATGGCTGATTTCGAGCACCGATTCCTCGCCCGCGCCCTGGAGCTGGCCGCCGAGGGGGTGGCCGTCGGCGCGGGCGGCCCGTTCGGCGCGGTGCTGGTCCGGGACGGTGAGATCGTCGGTGAGGGCTACAACGAGGTCATCGCCACCAATGACCCGACGGCGCACGCCGAGGTGACGGTGATCCGCCGGACGTGCGCGAAGTTGGGCACCTTCCAGCTGGACGGCTTCCAGCTGTATTCCTCGTGTGAGCCGTGCCCGATGTGCCTCGGGGCGGTCTACTGGGCCCGGCCGGAGATCGTCTACTTCGCCGGCACGAAGGACGACGCTGCGTACGGTGGCTTCGACGACTCATTCATCTACAGCGAGTTGGCCGGCGCGATGGGGGACCGGATCATCCCGTTCGTCCAGGTCGACGCCGAAGGTGCCCGGGAGGTCTTCACCTCTTGGCTGGCCAAGGTGGATCGGACGGCGTACTGATGACCGGCTTGAGCTCGGCCGCCGCGTCCGGCATCCGCACCCGGAGCCAGGTGGAGTTCGACAACTCCGACGTCCTGATCGTGACCGGGCCGGCGGCCACTCCCGGATCCGTAGGGTCCGGTGATGCGCTGATGTGCTGCGCCGCAGCCCAGATATTCCGGAGAATTGTTCCGGGTCACGACATCAGCTGATCCGCCGGCCCAGGTAGTTGCCGCGGAAGTACAACAACGGATTGACGTCGGGTGCGTCGTCCAGATCGAGCACGTCGGCGACGACGATCGTGTGATCGCCGCCGTCGTGCTCGTCGCGTAACCGGCAGTCGACCCAGGCCAGCACGCCCTCCAGCACCGGGCTGCCGCCGGTCGACCGGGTGTACCCGACACCGCCGAACTTGTCCGCGCCCGATGCTCCCGCCCGCGCGAACGTGTCGCTGAGCCAGGAGTGGTCGTCGGCCAGGATGTTGATGGTGAATCGGCCGATGGCGCGGATCTTCGGCCAGGTCGTGGAGGTGCGGGCCGGGCAGAAGCTCACCAATGGGGGTTCCAGCGACAGCGACGCGAACGTCTGGCAGGTGAAGCCGATCGGCCCCTCGGGTCCCGAGGCGGTGATGACGGTGACACCGGTGCCGAAGTTGCCGAGCACATCCTTCATCATCCGCGGTGTGACGGCGCCGTCCGGGGCGCGCCCCGTCACTTGCGCGGGCGCATCACTCACGGGCTCGGTCACCGGGTCCACGGTAATGGCGCCGCCCACGAGGCGGCCGGTGACCTCCCGCAGGTGCCGATCGGCGCCCCGTCACACCGTTAACTCCGGTGTCACATGGGTCGGGCAGCATGGGAACCCGGCAACGCGTCGGGACTCGATTGACAGCTGGACCGCCGCGTCGCTGGAAAGCGGTGCTGCGGGTGCGGTCACCGTCTCCGCTGCGTGGCGATGTCCCGCTGACATCCCGTTCCTGAACACCCGAGTTCGACCCAGGAGGACCGCCCGTGCATCTCACACCGGCCGACACCGAGAAGCTGCTGTTGTCCGTGGCGGGCATGGTCGCCCGTGACCGGCTCGGCCGCGGTGTCCGGTTGAACTATCCGGAGACCGTGGCGTTGCTGACGACCTGGGTGATCGAGCGGGCCCGCGACGGCCGTAGCGTCGCCGAGCTGATGGAACAGGGCCGCGCCGTGCTCACCCGTAACCAGGTGATGGAAGGCGTCGCCGAGATGATCCCGGACGTCCAGATCGAGGCCACCTTCCCGGACGGGCGCAAGCTCGTCACCATCCACTCGCCCATCTCCTGACGTGAGGCAACGATCAAGCGAGGACACGAGTGAGGAACGAGCGAGGACCGCAGCGATGAGGCGCCGAACAATCCACCACAGGGAGTTCTGACATGGCTTCTGTTTCCCACTCCGGCCCCGGTGCGATCCGCACCGCCGAGGGCACCATCACGCTCAACGCCGACCGGACCGACGCCGAGCGCCTCGAGCTGGTCATCGTCAACACCGGCGACCGTCCGGTGCAGATCGGGTCCCACCTGCACCTGCCGGAGTCCAACACCGCACTGGACTTCGACCGGGCCGCCGCCCACGGTTTTCGGCTGGACATCCCGTCCGGAACGTCGCGGCGCTTCGAACCGGGCGCGTCCCGGACGGTGACGGCTGTCGCGTTCCGGGGCCGTCGCGTCGTGCCCGGCCTGCAGATCAAGAGTGGGACAGGAGCTCTCGATGGTTGAGATCAGCCGCGCCGACTACGCCGCGCTCTACGGGCCGACCGTCGGCGATCAGGTGCGTCTGGGCGACACCGACCTGTGGATCGAGATCGAGAAGGATTACACGGCGGGCGGCGAGGAAGCGGTCTTCGGGGGTGGGAAGTCGATCCGTGAGTCGATGGCGCAGGGGATGAGAACCAGTGCCGACGGCGCGCTGGACACCGTCATCACCAACGCGATCGTGCTCGACCACTGGGGCATCGTCCGGGCCGACGTGGGGATCCGCCAGGGTCGCATCGTCGCGCTGGGCCGGTCCGGCAACCCGGACATCGCCGACGGCGTGCACCCCGATCTGGAGATCGGGCCCGGTACCGACGTCATCTCCGGCGAGGGCAAGATCCTCACTGCGGGCGGCATCGACCTGCATGTGCACCTCCTGTCGCCGTCGCAGATCCACGAAGCACTGGCCACCGGGCTGACCACCATCGCCGGCGGCGGTACCGGCCCGAGCGAGGGCAGCAAGGCCACCACGGTCACGCCGAGCCCGTGGCACCTGACCCGGATGCACCGCTCGCTCGACGGCTTCCCGATGAACTTCCTCATCATGAGCAAGGGCAACACGGTGTCGGCGGCGGCGCTGCGGGAACAGGCGTTGGCCGGCTCCGGCGGCTACAAGGTCCACGAGGACTGGGGTTCCACTCCGGCCGCGATCGACGCGGCCCTCACCGCCGCCGACGACTGGGGTCTGCAGGTCGCCCTGCACTCGGACTCGCTCAACGAGGCGGGCTACGTTGCGAACACGGTGGCGGCGATCGGCGGCCGGTCGATCCACGCCTTCCACTGCGAGGGCGCCGGCGGCGGGCACGCCCCGGACATCCTGACCATCGCCGGGTTGCCGAACGTCATCCCCGGCTCGACGAACCCGACGCTGCCACACACGGTGAACACCATCGCCGAGCACCTCGACATGCTGATGGTCTGCCACCACCTCAACCCCACCGTGCCGGAGGACCTGGCCTTCGCCGAATCCCGGATCCGGGCCACCACCATCGCGGCCGAAGACATCCTGCACGACATGGGGGCGATGTCGATCACCTCGTCGGACGCGCAGGCGATGGGCCGGATCGGCGAGGTCATCACCCGCACCTGGCAGGTCGCGCACGTGATGAAGCTGCGCCGCGGCTCTCTCGGCGGTGTCGCCGACAACCGCAGGGCCAAGCGATATGTCGCGAAGTACACGATCAACCCCGCGATCGCGCACGGCCTGGACGACGAGATTGGCTCGATCGAGGCGGGCAAGCTCGCCGACCTGGTGCTGTGGGAGCCGAAGTTCTTCGGCGTCCGACCGGCGGTGGTGATCAAGGGGGGTGCGCTGGCCTGGGGGGCGTTGGGTGACCCGAACGCCTCCATCCCGACCCCGCAGCCGGTCTTGATGCGTCCCACCTTCGGCGACGCGATCGGGGCCGATCTGTCGGTGTCGTTCGTCTCCCCGGCGGCGGTGGACGACGGGTTGGCCGGCCGACTCGGTCTGCGCCGCCGCCTGTACGGGGTCAAGCCGACCCGGGGCGTCGGCAAGGCCCAGATGATCAACAACGACGTGCTGCCCGACATCCGGGTGGACCCGGAGACGTTCGACATCTGGGTGGACGACGAGCTCACTGTGCCGGCCCCCGCGACCGAGCTGCCGCTGGCCCAGCTGTACTCGATGTTCTGATGGTCGGCACCCGTGATCAGGACCAGGGAGCAGCCGAGCTGATGCTGATGCTGCTGGCCGACGCTCGGCTGCCCACCGGCGCGCACACCCAGTCCGCCGGTGTGGAACCGGCGATGCGGCACGGGGTCTCGGTCGAGCAGGTTCCTGACCTGATCGCCGCCCGGCTGTCCACGGTGACCGCAGTCGAAGCCGGGACCGCTGTCGTGGCGCGGTATCTCGCGCTCACCGGGCGACTGTCCGAGCTCGGTGATGTCGACGACGCCTGGCGGGCCCGGACGATCAGCCCGGCGCTCCGGGAGGCTTCGGCGCTGGCCGCCCGCGGATACCTGCGGCTGCTCCGGTCGCTGTGGCCGGCCGCCCCGGGGCTCGCGACGTTGGAGCAGCGGCGAACGCCTTGCCGGGCCGTGGTTCTCGGTGTGACCGCGGCGGCCTGCGGTCTGTCAGCCGCGCAGCTGGTCCGGCTGATCGGTAACGACGACGCCGCCACCGTCGCCGCCGCAGTACTCAAGATCGAGCCGGTCGACCCGGTACGCACGACCCGCTGGGTCCTCCAGTCCCAGCCCCTGATCGACCGGCTGGCCGTCCGACTGGCCTCCTTGACGTCCATCGACGACATCCCCGCCCTGGCCGCCCCGGAAATCGAGGAGTGGGCCGAACTCCATGCCACCACGACCCGGAGGTTGTTCCGTGCCTGAGAACCAGCCCGCCCGCTCGCTCCGTCTGGGCATCGCCGGCCCCGTCGGGACCGGCAAGAGCTCGCTGATCGCGCTGATCTGCTCGGAGCTGGCCGCCGAGCTGCGGCTCGGCGTGATCACCAACGACATCTACACCGACGAGGACGCCCGCTTCCTGCGCTCCGCCGGGGTGCTCGACCCCGAGCGGATCCGGGCTGTGGAGACCGGCGCCTGCCCGCACACCGCCATCCGCGACGACGTCACGGCGAACCTGCTGGCGGTCGAGGACCTCGAGCGCGACTTCTCGCCGCTGGACGTCGTCCTCGTCGAGTCCGGCGGAGACAATCTGACCGCGACGTTCTCCCCGGCCCTGGTCGACGCGCAGATCTTCGTGCTCGACGTGGCCGGCGGCGGCGACGTGGCCCGCAAGGGTGGCCCCGGGATCGGCCGCGCCGATCTGCTGGTGATCAACAAGACCGACCTCGCGCCCTACGTCGGGGTCGACGTGCCGCAGATGATCGCCGACGGCGAGGCCGCCCGCGACGGCCGACCGGTACTGGGGCTGTCCCGGACCGACCGCGTCTCGATCGACGCGCTCACCGCCTGGGTGCAGGCGATGCTCGCCGCGCACCGTTGCGGCGAGCACGTCCCACAGGACCCCGGCCCGATGGCGCCGCACAGCCATGCGACGGAGGAGCAGGGCCATGGGCACAGCCATGCGACGGAGGAGCAGGGCCATGGGCACGACCCGCACCCCCACACGCATGAAGCGGCGGCCACCCGGACGTGACCTCCGTCGGCATCCGCGCCGGCTCCGGCGGCCGCCCGGAGCTGACCCTGCTGTCCACCCACCTGAGTCCGCGCACCCTCCGGTCCGGCGGGAACAGCGCCCGCATCGCGCTCGTCGGCACCACCGCGCTGCTGCTGGCCGGTGACCACGTCCGGATCGGGATCGCGGTCGGGGCGGGTTGTCATCTGGAGATCGTCGACACCGCCGGCACGGTCGCCTACGACGGGCGCGGGGGGGCGTCGTCGTGGACGGTCGAGATCACCGTCGCCGACGGGGCGTCCCTCGTCTGGAAGGCCGAGCCCTTCGTCGTCGCCGACGGCGCCGACGTCACCCGGAGTACGACCGTGACGTTGGCGCCGACCGGGGTCGCGCTGCTGCGGGAGACGTTGGTCCTGGGCCGGTCCGGAGAAGCCGGCGGTGCGCTGTATTCGCGGACCCGGGTGACCCACGGCGGTGGGCCGCTGCTGGCCGAGGATCTCGATCTGACGGACCGGCGATCCCGGGCCCGCGTCGGCATCCTCGGTGCGCATCGGGTGCTGGACACCGTCGGCCTGCTCGGCTGTCGTCCACCGTCGTCGTCCCCTGCTGCCGTGCGGCTCTTCCCATTGGCGGGGGCGGGGGCGGTGGCCCGGTTCCTCGGGGGAGAACTGCACCGCTCGGGCGCCCCGGGCCTGTTCCGGATGTGGCGTGGGCAGCTGACCCCGGTGATTGCGGACCGGTGAAGCAGACGTACGGCGACCCGGCGCGCGCGCAGCGCTACCATCGGGCTTCTCACAACCCCGAGCAGGCCCCCGTCAACGTGCGGCAATACCGTCGTTACACGAACTTCACGACTCTGCGCGATGGTCCACTGGCCGTGCTCCGCATCCGGGAGCATCCAGTAGATGCAGGCCTTTCGGCTTCCCTTCCTTCCTGATGGAGTGATCGATGACCCACCCGCTGATCCGTCCCGACGACCGCAGCCCGGTGTCGCGCCGCAGCTTCCTCCGGGTGGCCGGCCTGTCCGCCGCCGCCCTGGGCGGTGGCGGGTTCCTCGCCGCCTGCGGCGGTGGCACCGACACCGCGGCCGGTTCCGCCTCGTCGGCCACCTCCGCAGCCGGCTCGTCGTCGACCTCGGCGGCAACTTCGGCGGCAACCTCGGCGACCGAGGTGATGTCGTCTGCAGGTGGTTCCATGACCAATGGCGGCAGCATGACGCCGGCGCCGGCCGGTACCTACGGTGACATCAAGCTCCAGCTGTCCTGGATCAAGAACTACGAGTTCGGCGGCGAATTCTTCGCCACCGAGAAGGGCTACTACACCGAAGCGGGCTTCAGTTCGGTCGCGCTCGTCACCGGACCGGTGCCCAGCGCCGACGAGCTGGTCGCCACCGGCGAGGTCGAGATCGGCCTGTCCGCCCCGGACGCCACCGCCCGCTACCTCCTCGATTCCGGCGCACCGCTGAAGATCATCGGGTCGACCTACCAGAAGAACCCGTTCTGCATCCTCTCGCTTCAGGAGGGCAAGCCCATCAGCACCCCGGCCGATCTCGTCGGGAAGAACATCGGTGTGCAGTCCGGCACCAACCAGTCGATCTTCGCGGGCTTCCTCAAGGCCAACGGCCTCACCGCCGACCAGATGACCATCACCCCGGTGCAGTTCGACCCGTCCCCGCTCTACGACAACCAGGTCGACGGCTTCATGTCCTACGTGACCAACGAGCCCTTCCTGGCCAAGGCCAAGGGCTTCACCCCGGTCACGCTGGTCTTCGCCGACAACGGTCTGCCGCTGACCGCGGAGACCTTCACCGTGTTGCAGGACACCATCGACAACGACCGCGAGATGCTCAAGGCTTTCCTGTACGCCGAGATCAAGGGGTGGACCGACTCGGTCGCCGACCCGGCGGGGACCGCCAAGCTCGCCGTGACCACCTACGGCGCCGACCTGGGCCTGGTCGAGGCGGACCAGGTCGAGCAGGCCGCAGCACAGAACGAGCTGATCGTCTCGGCCGACACCAAGGCCAACGGCATCTTCACGCTGACCGAGCAGAGGCAGCAGAACATCGTCGACGCGATCGCCCTCACCGGCTACGAGATCACCGCCGCGGAGCTGTTCGACCTCAGCCTGCTCGACGAGGTCTACGCGTCCTACCCCGATCTGATCACCGCCTGAGCTGCTGGCGATCGGGGTGGTGCGGGGCGGATGATGACCGTCTCGCACCACCCGGGTAGTTCTCCGACGGTGCCGCGCGGCGCCCCCGGCCTCCCCCGGCCCACCGGTGACACGAAGGAAGGGCACCACCGATGACGCATCCCACCGCGGATCCAGTCTCCATCCCGGCGGCCGACTGGCCCGAGTACGACCCGAAGTCCGCGACCGGGATCAGCCTGCAGGGGTTGTCCAAGACATTCACGATGGGCCGCACCACGGTGAATGCGTTGTCCGACATCCATCTCGGCACCCCGAAGAACTCGTTCCTGGCGCTGCTGGGGCCGTCCGGCTGCGGTAAGTCGACCATCCTGCGGATCCTCGCCGGTCTGGACACCCCGACCTCGGGGATCGCCCTGGTCAACGGGCTGTCGACACTGGAGATCCAACGCACCCACCAGCTCGGGATCGCCTTCCAGGAAGCGGCGCTGCTGCCGTGGCGCACCGTGCGCAGCAACATCAAGCTGCCGCTGGAGGTCGCCGGCATCACGCCGGAAGCCGGGCTCGTCGACGACCTGATCGGTCTCGTCGGGCTCACGGGCTTCGAGGACGCCAAGCCGGCCCAGCTCTCCGGCGGGATGCGCCAGCGGGTGGCGATCGCCAGGTGTCTGGCCGTGAAGCCGAGCATCATGCTGCTCGACGAGCCCTTCGGCGCGTTGGACGACATGACCCGTCAGCGGCTGAACGTCGAGCTGCTGCGCATCTGGACCGAGAAACCCGCAACCACGCTGATGGTCACGCACGGCATCTCCGAGGCGGTCTTCCTGTCCGATGTCGTCGCCGTGATGAGTCCGCGCCCGGGCCGGATCGCCGAGGTCGTCCCGATCGACCTGCCCCGCCCGCGGACGCCGGACATGATGCGCACCCCGGAGTTCCACGGCTACCACGACCGGCTGTCGGAGATCCTGTTCGGTCGTGGTGCCGCCGGGTCGGACGATCACTGATGGCCTCCCCGCAGGCCACCTCTCTCGACCCGTTGCCGCCGGCCGGCGCCTCCGGTCCGACCCGGACGTCGTTGGCTCGCCGCGTCACCGGCCTGCCGTCCTGGGTCGGCGCCGGGACCGGGATCGGGATCATCCTGGTGATCTGGTGGATCGCCTCCGAGACCCTGTTCCAGGGCAGCCGCGCGATCCCGACGCCGTTCTCGGTGTCGGCCCGCTTCTTCGACGGCGCCCAGTGGGTCTCGCTCTGGACGAACCTCAGGGTGACGCTCGGGTCGGCTGCGTGGGGCTTCCTGTGGGGCAACCTGGCCGCGTTCTTCTTCGCCTCTCTCGTCCTGCTGGTGCCCGGACTCGAGCAGGTGGTGACGCAGCTCGCGATCGTCACCTACTGCATCCCGCTGGTCGCGATCGGCCCCGTACTGGTCATCGTGGCCGGTCTGGACAACCCCCAGGTCCCCTCGGTCACCCTCGCCGCACTGTCGGTCTTCTTCACCTCCGTGGTCGGCACGGTGCTCGGGTTCCGAGCCGCCTCGACAACCAGCCTCGACCTGATCCGGGCCTACGGGGGTGGCCGCTGGACGAGGCTGCGCAAGGTGCAGCTGGTGGCCGCCCTGCCGAGCGTGTTCGGAGCCCTGCGGATCGCCGCCCCGGCGGCGTTCCTCGGCGCCATCCTGGCCGAGTACCTCGGCAGCGGTGGCGAGAACAAGCTGGGCAAGCTGCTGCGTTCGGCCCAGGCCATCGGTGACGTCCCGACGCTGTGGTTCCTGGCCCTGATCAGTGGTGCGGTCGCGGGTCTGGCCTACTTCCTGGTCGGCGTCATCGCCAGGTTCGTCACCCCGTGGTCCGCCGGGAAGGCCGGTGGCTCATGACCGCGGTCATCGATCCCGCCGGTTCGGCGACGGCCTTCGCGGCGCAGGACGGGTCCGCCTCCGCCCTGAAGATCGTCGCCCATCGGGCCCTCACCTCGGTGACCGTTCTGGTGTCGGCGTTGATCGGCCTGGGTCTGATCTGGATCGCGCTGTTCCGGGTCTTCGACGTCAACCCGCTGGTCGGGAAGACGCCGGCGAACGTGTGGGAATACCTGTTCGCCCGGACGCCGTCGGCGCGCGGGATCAGGCCGCAGTCGCTCACCGCCGAGGCGGCCCGCTCCGAACTCTGGGGTGCGTTGGGGACGACGCTGCTCGACGCGGCCATCGGCTTCTGCACCGGGCTCACGATCGCGCTGGTCATCGCGGCGCTGTTCGTACTGGTGCCGCCGGTGGAGTTCGCGTTCATGCCGATCGCGATGCTGTTGCGCTCGGTGCCGCTGGTCGCGATGGCCCCGGTGCTGCTGATGATGTTCAGCGGAAAGGCCGCGATCGCCGCGATCGGGGCGATCGTGATGTTGTTCCCGGCCCTGGTGAACATCGTCATCGGGCTGCGATCGGCGTCCCCCCAGTCCTTGGACGTGGTCACGGTGTACGGCGGCAGCGACCGGGACGCGTTGTTCAAGGTGCGCATCCCGTCGGCGTTACCCCACTTCTTCGCCGCCGTCCGGATCTCGGTTCCGGGGGCGGTCGTCGGTGCGATGCTGGCCGAATGGCTCTCGGGCAACGAGGGTTTCGGTGGTCTGCTGAACCGCTACCAGGGCGCCAACAAGACGGGCGTCTGGGCCATCGTGGTGTGCTCGGTGACCATCTCGATCGTGCTGTACGAAGTCGCCACGATCATCGAGTCGGCGGTCCTGGCACAGTGGGGACCGGACGCCGGTACGCAACGCTGAACGGCAAGGGAGACGATGGATCTGACGACGGTGACCGAGGTGCTGGTCGCCCGGGGCCGCGCCGACCTGGCCGACCCGCGTCCGGGGGATGCCTACCTGGCCGGCGGCACCGCACTCTACGGTGACACCGACGACAGCCTGCGTCGGTTGATCGACCTCACCGAGCTCGACTGGACGCCATTGGTCGTCCGGTCCGACGGTCTGCACATCGCCGCCACCTGCACGGTGGCCGAACTCCGCGCCTTCCAGCCGCCGACCGAGTGGCCGCACCTGGCCGATCTGGTCGCCGCGTGTTGTGACGCGTTCCTGGCCTCGTTCAAGATCTGGAATCGCAGCACCGTCGGTGGAAACCTGTGCGTGTCCTACCCCGCCGGGTCGATGATCTCGCTGGCCGCAGCGGCCGACGGGCGGGTGCTGGTCTGGCGCCCCGACGGGAGTGAGTACTGGCTCCCGGTCACCGATTTCGTCATCGGTGACACTGTCAACGTGCTGCAGCCCGGCGAGGTGCTGCGCGAGATCCTGCTACCGGATGCCGCCGTCCGTGAGCGCTACGCCGTCCGTACGCTCGCGCTCGCGCCACTCGGCCGATCGTCCGCGGTCATCATCGCCCGCCCCCGGGGCCACTCACTGGCGCTGACGATCAGCGCCAGCACGCAGCGCCCGTACACCATGCGCGTCCCCCGAGGTCGGGTCGCCGACCTGATCGAGCGGATCGACGCGGTCGTCCGGGGCAACTGGGTCGACGACGTCTACGGCGCGGCCGCGTGGCGGCGCCACATCACCGGGGTGCTGGCCGCCGAGGTCATCGCGGAGCTGGCGTGAGCACCGATGTCCATCGACCTGGGACCGAGCCGGCCGTCGCCGGGCCGGTCGTCGAGATCGACGGCAGGCTCGCCACCGTCGCCCCGCGGCCCGGGCAGTGCCTACGCACCTACATCCGGGAGCAGGGCCACTTCGGGGTGAAGAAGGGCTGCGACGCCGGCGACTGCGGCGCCTGCTCGGTCCTCGTCGACGGCGTGCCCGTCCATTCCTGCGTGTTCCCCGCCCACCAGGCGGTCGGTCACGCCATCACCACCGCGACCGGCCTCAGCGCCGACGGACTGCATCCGGTCGCCGCCGGTTTCGTCGCCGCCCAGGGTTTCCAGTGCGGCTTCTGCACGGCCGGAATGGTGGTCACCGCCTCCACCTTCACGGCCGCGGACTTCGACGACCTGCCACGCAAGCTGAAGGGAAACCTCTGCCGCTGCACCGGGTACCGGGCCATCGAGGATGCTGTCCGCGGTGTGGTGAACGTGCAGTCCGACGCGGCGGCCCCGGCCGTCGGTCAGTCCGTCGCCGCGCCGGCGGGCATCCGGGTGGTGACCGGGACCGAGCCCTTCACCCTGGATCTCGCGCTACCGGGCCTGCTGCACGCGAAGCTGCTGCGCAGTCCGCACGCGCACGCCCGGATCAGGTCCCTGGACGTCACCGCAGCGCTCCAGGTGCCGGGTGTGGTCACCGTGCTGACCGCCGAGGACTCACCGGACGTGTTGTTCTCCACGGGGCGGCACGAGAACCGGCTCGACGACATCGACGACCACCGGGTCCTGGACACCGTGGTCCGGTTCGTCGGGCAGCGGGTGGCCGCGGTGATCGCCGAGTCCGTCGCCGCTGCCGAGGAGGGCTGCCGACGGATCGTTCTCGACTACGAGGTGCTGTCTGCGGTCTTCGACCCGGAGCTGGCCCGCGATCCCGCGGCGCCGAAGGTGCACGCGGACAAGGACCCGGCGGCGTCCCGCATGATCGACGGCACCCGCAATATCGCGGCCGAGGTGCACTCCGAGATCGGTTCGGTCGCCGCCGGTTTCGCAGACGCAGCGGTCATCGTCGACCAGGTGTACGCCACGCCCCGGGTGCAGCACGCTCACCTGGAGACCCACGGCGCGATCGCCTGGCCGACGCCGGACGGCCGCCTGACGGTGCGCACCAGCTCGCAGGTGCCGTTCCTGGTCCGCGACGAGCTCTGTCACATCTTCGGTCTCGACCGCCGGCGGCTACGGGTCATCACGGCCCGGGTCGGCGGGGGTTTCGGGGCCAAGCAGGAACTGCTCACCGAGGACATCGTGCTGCTCGGGGCGATGAAGACCGGCCGTCCGGTGCAGCTGGAGTTCACCCGCACCGAGCAGTTCACCGGCTCGCCCAGCCGGCACCCGATGCGGATCGCGGTGAAGATGGGCGCCACCGCGGACGGCGACCTGACCGCCATCGCTGTAGACGTGCTGACCAACACCGGCGCCTACGGCAACCACGCCATCGGCGTGATGTTCCACGGTTGTAACGAGTCGCTGACCGTCTACACGTGCGCCAACAAGAAGGTCGACGCGGCGGCCGTCTACACCCACACCCCGCCGTCCGGGGCGTTCCGCGGGTACGGCCTCGGCCAGATCGTCTTCGCCGTCGAGGGGGCGCTGGACGAGATCTGCCGTCGCCTCGGCCTGGACCCGTACGAGGTGCGCCGCCGCAACGTCGTCCGGCCGGGTGATCCGATGCTGTCCACCACCCCCGAACCGCACGACGTCCGCTACGGCTCGCACGGTGCCGACGAGTGCCTGGACCTGGCGCGGGCGGCGTTGGACCGGGGCAACGGGGTCCGCCCGCCGGCCGGCCCGCAGTGGCGGGTCGGTACCGGGATGGCGTTCGCGATGATCGACACCATCCCGCCCCGAGGGCATTTCGCGGACGCCTCGGTCACCGCGGAGGCGGACGGCCTGTTCACCGTGCGGGTCGGCACGGCCGAGTTCGGCAACGGGACGGCGACCGTGCACACCCAGATCGCCGCGTCCGTGCTGGGCGTGCCGATCGACCGGATCCGGCTGATCCCGTCCGACACCGACGCGGTCGAGCACGACACCGGCGCGTACGGGTCCACCGGTGTCTCGGTCGCCGGGCACGCGGTGCTGCGAGCCGCCGAGGACCTGCGGACCCGGATCATGGTCGCTCCCGGGGCGGTCGCCGGGCTTATCGGTCGCGGCCGGGACGACGGCTCCGGCCGGTCCATCGCGTTCAACGTGCAGGCCTTCCGGGTGGCGGTGAACGTCCAGACCGGCGAGGTGCGGATCCTGCAGTCGGTCCAGACCGCCGACGCCGGCTTCGTGATGAACCCGGCCCAGTGTCGCGGTCAGATCGAGGGCGGCGTCGCGCAGGCCATCGGGACCGTGTTGTACGAGGACATGCGCCTGGACGCGACCGGCCGGGTGGTCACCGACACCCTGCGTAAATACCACATCCCGCAGTTCGTCGACCTGCCGCACACCGAGGTCTACTTCGCCTCGACGTCGGACGCGCTCGGGCCGTTCGGGGCGAAGTCAATGAGTGAGTCTCCCTACAATCCGGTCGCGCCGGCGCTGGTGAACGCGATCACCGACGCCACCGGAGTGCGGTTCACCTCGCTGCCGTTGACCTGGGACCGGATCTGGGCGGGGCTGGCGGCCGCCGGGGTGACATAGGCGCCGGCTCGGGGACAATGGACCGGTGAACCTCATCCTGAACGTCATCTGGCTGGTCCTGTGCGGCATCTGGATGGCCATCGGTTACGTGGTCGCCGGTCTCGTGGCGTGCGTCCTGATCATCACCATCCCGTTCGGGCTGGCCGCGTTCCGGATCGCTGGTTTCGCGCTGTGGCCGTTCGGCCGCCGCGTCGTGGACCGTGACGACGCCGGGCCGGCGTCGCTGATCGGCAACGTGATCTGGTTGGTGCTCTTCGGTTGGTGGCTGGCGCTGGGGCACCTCGTCACCGGGGTGGCGCTGTGCCTGACGGTCATCGGCATCCCGCTGGGGCTGGCGAACTTCAAGCTGATCCCGGTGTCGTTGTTACCGCTGGGGAAGGTCATCGTCCCGGTCGACGATCCGTATGCTCAGTTCCGTGGTACCGGGGCCCAGCGGTACTGACCACGGGGCGGCTTCACCGTCCGTTGGTCTGGTGGTCATCGGCTTCAAGGCACAATGGCCAGGTGCAGAGTGCTCCGGTGATGGTGGTGTCCGACATGGACGGGACCCTGCTGAACGACCGGGGCGTCGTCAGTGAGCGCACGGCGTCGGCGCTGAGACGGGCCGACGCGGCCGGCGTGCGGGTGGTCATCGCCACCGGCCGCCCGGTCTGGTGGCTCGGGCCGGTCATCGAGGCCGGCTTCACCGGCATCGCCGTCTGCATGAACGGGGCGATCGTCTACGACATCGCCGCCGACGCGGTCATCTCGTCGTCGTTGCTGGCGCCCACCCCGATGCGGCAGTTCGTGACCGACCTGGAACGCCTCGAGCCGCGTTTCTCGCTGGCCGTCGAGCGGGCCGGCACCCAGCTCAGCTCCTGTTTCGCCGAGCACCACTACGACCACCCGTGGGCCGATGGCATCTTCCAGCGCACCACCCGCGCCGACCTGCTGTCCGAGCCGGTGGCCAAGCTGCTGGTCCGTGGTACCCAGGGCTCGGCCGATCTGGCCGCGCATGCCCGCGCGGCCGCCGGTGACCGGGTCACCGTCACGTACTCCACCGACGACGGCCTCATCGAGGTCGCCGCACCCGGGGTCAACAAGGGCAGCGCCCTGGACCGGCTGGCGCTGTCCTGGGGGATCGACCCGGCTCAGGTCATCGCGTTCGGCGACATGCCCAACGACCTCGAGATGCTCAGCTGGGCCGGGCACGGCGTCGCGATGGGCAACGGCCACACCGAGGTCCACGCGGTGGCGAACGAGGTCATCGGTCTGCATCATCATGACGCGGTGGCCGAGGTTCTCGAGCGCTGGTTCTAGCCGCCCTGGTGGTGAGCCAGGATGTGGCTCAACAGGTCTCGCGCCGGACCCGCAGGCGGCTGCGGCGGACCGAGCCACACCGCCCGTAGCGTCCGGGACAGGTCGAGATCAGCCACCGCGACGGCGCGCAGTCGTCCGGTGGCCAGGTCGTCGGTCAGCGCGAGGGCGCTGAGTACCGCGGGACCCGCGCCGGCCAGCACCGCCGCCCGGACCGCCGAGGTGGTGGACAACGCCATCACCGCGGGAGCCGGTTCCACGGGTCCCAGGGCCTGCCGCAGCGTCGTGAGCAGCGCGTCCCGGGTGCCGGAGCCCTCCTCGCGGCTGACCAGTGGGGTGTGGTTGAGGGTCGCTGCGGTGATCGCCCGACCCCGGCGCACCCACGGATGGTCCGGCCGCGCGACCACCACGAGGTGATCGTGGCCGACCACCCGACTCCGGATGCCGCGGGGTACCGACGGCCCCTCGATGAAGCCGAGGTCGGATTTCTCGTCGCGGATCCCGGTCAGGACCTGGTCGCTGTTGGTGGCGGTCAGGGTGACCTCGGTGGCCGGCTGACCGTGCGACCGCGTGGCGGCGTGGAAGGCGACCAGCCAGCGGGGGAGCAGCTGCTCGGCGATGGTCAGGCTGGCGCTGACCGGGAGGTGGGCCCGACGGTCCTGGCGCAGCGCGGCCAGGCCGGCGTCGAACTCGGCGGCCATCCGGACCAGCCGGTCGGCCCAGGCGGTGACGGTCACCCCCGCCGGGGTCAGCGTCGACCCCTGCGGGGTCCGGGTGACAAGCGGCACGCCGACCTGCGCCTCGATCGCGGCGATCCGGGCCGACACCGCCTGCTGACTCACCCCGACCTGGCGGGCCGCGGCGTTCAGGCTGCCGGTGTGCGCGACCGCGAGGAGCACCTGGAGGGCGTCGAGGTCGGGCATCCGGGCGCTGAGCATGGCCGCACTCTACGGCCGGCGCCGCGGGTCACAAGCTGGACTTGTAGCGGCACAAGACATGCACCCCTACCCGCCTAGGCCGGTCGACGGCACCCTCGAGGTATGACCATCGCTCTCGCCGCCCTGCCCCGGGTGGTCGCCGCACACCGCTGGGCGCGTTTCGGACTGCTGCCCGATCTGGCACACCCGCGGCAGCTGATCGCCCATCTCACCCCGAACTGGTACGCCTCGGTGATGGGCACCGGAATCGTGGCGGTGGCCGCGACGTCGCTGCCGGTGCGGATTCCGGGACTGCGTGCCGTCGCCACCGGGATGTGGCTGCTGGCGACGTTCCTGCTGGTGGCGCTGACCGTCGCCACCGTGCTGCACTGGCGTCATCACCCCGAGGTCGCCCGGGGTCACGTGACCGATCCGGTGATGGGGCACTTCTACGGCGCGCCGCCGATGGCGATGCTCACCGTCGGTGCCGCCACCCTGCTGGTGGGACCGGATCTCGTCGGGCCGGGCGCCGCGGTGGCGATCGACGGTGTGCTCTGGGTGATCGGCACCATCGGTGGTCTGGTCAGCGCCGTGGCTGTTCCCTACCTACTGATCACCCGACGAGAACTGGCCGTGCGGGCGGCATTCGGCGGGTGGCTGATGTCGGTGGTCCCGCCGATGGTGTCGGCGTCGACCGGGGCCCTGCTGCTCCCCCACCCGGCGGGGCCGGCCCGGATGGTGCCCACCCTGTTGATCGTGCTGGGTCCGCTGGGTCAGTCGATCACCGCCGTCAACCTGCTCGGGGGCGTCGCCCACCTCGCCCTGCCCGGTCCGGAAGCCGCCGGGTTGCAGGCGTTCGCGCACGGCAGCCGGCGGGGAGCGCTGTTCCTGCCCCCGGCACCGGTCAGTCGCTGACCGCGTGGGGACGGGACCGGCCCAGCAGGTAGGACGTCACCGCTGCGCCACCCACCGCGAGCAGCATCGGTACGAGCAGGTCCAGACCGGTCCGGGTGAACTCCAGGACGAGGACGACCGCGCACAGCGGCGCCCGCTGGGTGGTGGCCAGCACCGCAGCCGCCCCGATCATCGCGTAGGCGGCGATCGGGGCGCCGGGCCACAGGGCCGACCAGCCGGCGCCGGTGAGCGCGCCGAGCAGGGCGCCGGTGGCGGCCGCCGGCGTCAACAGTCCACCTTGGGCGCCGCTGGCCAGGCAGCCTGCCGTGACCAGCGGTTTGAGCAGCAACAGGGCGATCAGGACGCCGACGCCGAGACTCCCGTCCAGGGCGAGTTGGGTCGGCCCCTTCCCGTTGCCCAGGAGTTGGGGGAACGGGATGGCCAGCGCACCGACCGCGGCGAACACCAGGGTGGTCGTCACCGGCAGACGCCAGCCACTCGGGGCGAGCGGTCGCGCCGCTGCCGTCAACCGGTGGAAGCCGCGACCGACGACGGCTGCGACCGGGCCGATCAGCAACGACCAGACCAGCACCGCAGCGTGCATCTGCTGCGGGGCGACGAGGTAGGTGAACGGATCCGCCAGGACCGGCCAGGCGACCGCGGCCGCGATGGTGCACGACAGCAGCGCAGGGACGAGGTCTTTCACCGCGATGGAGACGAGCAGGATCTCCAGGGTGAACAGCGCCCCGCCCAACGGGACGTTGTAGACCGCAGCGAGACCGGCGCCGGCCCCGCACGCCAGGATGGTGCGCCGCTGCGGGACCGTCAGGTCGAGTCGCTGGGCGAGCCTCCCCGCCAGGGCGGCCCCGACCTGCCGGGGAGCGCCCTCCCGGCCCAGCGACGCCCCGAACCCGACGGCCACGATCTGGAGGACCGCATCGGCGGTGGTGCGCGGCAGCCGCAGGGACCGGGTGGGATCGTCCAGCGCGTCACGCACGGATGTCGTCATCGGGGCCCTGGCCCGCAGCCACCACCACCCCAGCCCGACGATCAACCCACCGAGGGTCATCGCCAGCACCCGACGGGCGGCCGAGGCGCGCTCCACCCCGATCAAAAAGGTCGCCTCGGTGTAGCCGAACGCCAGGTGCTGCACACCGTGCAACATCAGGGTGAGCGCGATACCCCCGGCCCCGGCGAGCAATCCGGTCAGCACCGCAGCGCCGATCAGCCGGCCGGTCAGGCCCCCCATGTCGCCTCCGATCCCGTTCCTGATGGGTCCACTGTGCCGGGTCAGCGTCCCGCGGGTCGAACAGGCCCGCGCCGGTCGTCGCTGCGATAGTGGGTCCAGCGCGACGAGGGGGCACCGATGGCCGTGATCGAGATCCGAGGGCTGCACAAGACGTATCGGCGATGGAACAAGCCGCCCGAGCAGGCGGTCCGGGGGTTGGACCTCACCGTGGAGGCCGGCGGGGTGTTCGGGTTCCTGGGGCCGAACGGTTCCGGGAAGACCACCACGATCCGGTTGCTGCTGGGACTGGCCCGACCGGACAGCGGCACGATGACGATGCTGGATCGGCCGGTTCCGCATGACCTGCCGCAGGTCATCGGGCGGATCGGGGCACTCGTCGAGACGCCGTTGTTCTTCCCGCAGTTCTCCGGGCGCCGCAATCTGGACCTGCTGGCGACGGCGGCCCGGCTGCCGTCGACGCGGGTGGACGAGATGTTGGAGCTCGTCGACCTCGCCGGCCGGGCCGACGACCGGGTCAAGGGCTACTCGCTCGGGATGAAGCAGCGGCTGGGCATCGCTGCGGCGCTGCTCAAGAGCCCCGAGCTGATCATCCTGGACGAGCCCGGAAACGGTCTGGACGCGGCCGGGATCAAGGAGGTCCGCGAGCTCATCGGCCGGCTCGGCGCGACCGGGCGGACGGTGCTGCTGTCGTCGCACCAGCTCGCCGAGGTGCAGCAGGTGTGCGACCGGGTCGCCATCATGTCGCACGGGTCGGTCATCGCGTCCGGGTCGGTGGCCGACCTGCTGGCCGCCGGAAGCAGCGGGGAGGTCCGGGTCCGACTGGGTGACCTCGCGGCGGGCGCCGCGGCGCTGCGGGCCCGGGGCTTCACGGTCACGCAGGCTGACGACGCGCTACGGGTCGGCGGCGTGGCTGATCCGGCCCACATCACCCGGGTGCTCAGCGACGCCGGGCTGTACCTGTCCGAGCTGTCCCCGGTGTCGGCGGATCTGGAAACGGTGTTCCTGAGCCTGACCGCCGAGGGCGCGACCGGGTCGGAGGTGGCCGCATGACCGCGGCGACGACCAGCGTGGCGACCAGCGCCGGGCCGCCCGACAGGGGGGCGGCGCCGACGTTCCCCCGATTGCTCTGGACGGAGTGGCAACGGCTGTGGGCCCGCCGGTTCACGAAGGCGCTGCTGGCATTGTCGGTGCTGGGCTACCTGGCCGCGATGGTGTTCCTCTGGTCGGCCCACGCGCAGCCGACCCCGCAGGACATCGCCGAGGCAACGGTGGCTCGGGACCAGAACATCGCCGACATCCGGGCGAGTGTCGACCAGTGCATCGCCGGCGGTGAGACGTCCGGGTTCTGCGGTGTCGCACCGACTCCCGCCGATTATCCGATCGACTACTTCCTGGCCAGTAGCCCGTTCACTCCCACCCAGGTCCCCTATTACTCGCTGGCGGTCGGGGTGGCGGTCGCGATGGCCGGGTTCATCCTCGGGGCGACATTCATCGGCGCCGAGTGGTCCAGTCGCAACCTCGTGGCGTGGCTGTTCTACGAGCCGCGACGGCTGCGCCTGCTCGGGGCGAAACTGCTCGCCCTGATCGGCGCGGTGACCGTGTTGGCCCTCGTCGCGCAGGCGATCTGGTTGCTGTCGGCGCAGCTGCTGATCACCCAGCGCGGAGTACCGGTCTCGTCGCTGGGGTCCGACGCGGACCAGTTCTGGCCGACGGCCCTGCAGGAGTCGCTACGGGCCGCGCTGCTGGTGGTGCCGGTGACCTTGCTCGGATTCGGACTGGCCAACCTGCTGCGCAACACGGCGGCGGCATTCGGGGTCGCGTTCGTGTTCTTCGTGATCGTCGAACAGGTGGCCGCCGGGATCAGCCCCGGACTGCAGCCGTATCAGTTCACGGTCAGCGTCGCGGCCTGGGTCACCAGCGGTGGGATCACCGTGTTCGGGGATGCGGTGTACGACGCGCAGGCCGGCTATGTGTCACCCGCACCCATCCCGGTGTCGAACCTGCACGGCGGCGTCGTGCTGATGGTCTACGCGGCCGTGGTTCTCGGGGTGTCGGTGTGGCTGTTCCGGCGGCGTGATGTCGTCTGATCATTAGCCTCCCGTGGCCGGGATGACTACCTCTGACCTGGCCAAAGAGGTTGCTATGGGGGCCATGTCGCGGTAAAATCGAACACATGTTCCCATTGAATCCAGTCTCCATCGGACTGGAGACGCCGTGCCGATGCGCGTGACGGTGACGCCGGCGGCGACGCTGCCGGTGACAACGGCGGGTATCGCGCAGATGATCCGCTCGCTCCGTGACGGTGGGTCGGGCAGCGGGTCCGACGGCGGGGGTTCCGACGTGGAGCGGATCACCCAGATCCGGCTGCTGGAGACGTTGAAGTCGGTGGCATCGGCGGCTCAGGCGCAGCTGACCGCCCAGTTCGCCCTCTCGCGGGAGGCGGACCTGGCCCGTATTGCGACGGAGTCGGTACGGGACAAGGCCCGGCGCGACATCGGTGCGCAGATCGGCCTCGCCCGCCGGGTCAACCCCCGTGTCGGTGCCCGGCTCGTCGGGCTCGCCGCGGTCCTCACCCGTGAGATGCCGCACCTGCTGGGCGCGCTGCGGCACGGTCTGGTCGACGAGTACCAGGCCACCCTCGTCGCGGGGGAGACGGCGGGGCTGTCACGTGAGCACCGGCAGGTCGTCGACGCCGAACTCTCCGCGCGGTTCGGGACCATGACTCCGGCGCAGGCCCGGGGTGCTGCCGCTCGGATCGGGTACCGGCTCGATCCGGAGCAGGCGGTCCGGCGGATCCGGAAGGCGCACGGCGACCGATGCGTCACCCTGCGGCCCGCTCCGGACACGATGACCTACCTGACCGCACTTCTTCCGGTCGCCGACGGAGTGGCCGCGTACGCCGCCCTGACCCGGCACGCCGCGTCGGCG
This sequence comes from Nakamurella sp., assembly GCA_039916325.1. Classification (GTDB taxonomy): domain Bacteria; phylum Actinomycetota; class Actinomycetes; order Mycobacteriales; family Nakamurellaceae; genus Nakamurella. Next base: position 32,256 of record JBDSLP010000009.1, read on the forward strand.
ACCGCTGTCGGCGATCCTCGCGGCAAGGGCGCGCTGATGGCAGATGAGTTGGTGGCGCGAGTCGTCCGTTCCAGCCGATCGACGGCGTGCCCCTCCACAGAGTCCGGGGTGTCGCACGACGCCGACGAAGCGCACGAGACTGCCTCCGCAGGAGGCAATGTCGAGCCGTCGAGCACGTTGACCGACGGATTGTCGGCCGTCCCCGCCGGGGTGAACATCGAGATCCAGCTGGTGATGACTGACCGCACCCTGCTCGACGGGGATATGGAGCCGGCGATCCTCACCGGATACGGGCCCATCCCGGCCCCGCTCGCCCGGCATCTGGTCAGAGGGGCCGATCCACACACCAGGACGTGGGTTCGCCGGCTCTACGCCGACGCGGGCACCGGCAGATTGACCGGAGCCGACACGCGCCGGCGATCGTTCAGCCACACCGCCCGGCAGTTGCTGATCGCCCGGGATCAGGTCTGCCGCACCCCCTGGTGCGGCGCTCCGATCCAGCACGCTGACCACACCCGACCGCACGCTGCCGGCGGCCCGACTGCGATCACGAACGGCGCCGGGCGGTGTGCCGCCTGCAATCAGATCAAGGAACAGCCGGGCTGGACCACCGAGACCGATGCCGACGGGGGCATTCTCGTCAGCACGCCGACCGGGCACCGCTATCGGAGCCGACCGCCCGATGCCCCGTGGTCGTAGCCCTGGGACCACGGACGCTCGGCTCTCGGGGTGGCGTGACCGTTCCTTCGATCAACTGATGTCGACGAGGTCCCCGTCGCGCACCAGGCGGCCCTCGGAGACGGCCTCGTCGAGGGCCGAGGTCATCCTGGCCTCAACGTTCGCGGTGACGCGCTTACCGCCGAAGATGCGTCGGGTGATCCCGAACAGCTCGGCTGTCGGAGTCGGACCCTGCAGCTCGATCACGTCCCGCATCGCGTTGGCCAGCTCGTGACGCGGAATGTGTTCTGTCGGGCGGAGTTCCGGCTCGGGGGAGCTGCGGAAGCCCTCGTAGGCGGCGGGGTCGATCCGGGCCGGCCAGCACACGGTGCCGTCCTCGGTGCGCACGGTCGACTTCGGGATCACCGCGGCGATGTCGGTGACCCGACTCGGAGACAGCTTCCGGATCTCGAAGGAGGCGGCGATCAGCCGGGCCAACCGCTCGATGTGGATCGGACCCTCGGCGTTGATGCCCTCGACCAGTGCCGCGTTGACCTGCCGGCGGTTCGTGGCGACCTCGAGCTTGTCCAGCACGATGCGGCCGCCCCTGGGACCGGGAACCCACGGTTCCAGCACCGACTCGTGGGAGAGCGCTGCCGCGGGCCGCTCCATGAGGAGCGGCGGGGCCTGGGGCAGCGGGACGTGGGGCAGCGGCGTGCCGGCGGCGGCACCGGCCTGACGCTCAGCGGTCTCGCGTGCGGCTGCGTCGCGTGCGGCAATCTCCCGTTCGGTCTGCTCGCATGCGGCGATGGCAGCTGCATCCCGTTCGGTCTGCTCGCGTGCGGCGGTGGCAGCCGCGTCGCGTTCGACCTGCTCGCGTGCGGCGATGGCAGCCGCGTCGCGTTCGGCTGCGTCGCGTTCGGCTGCGTCGCGCTCGGCTGCCTCATGCTCGGCCTCTTCCGGCGGCAGATCCTGGACAACAGGGTCGTCGTCGTGGCCCCGGTTGATCAGCGACCGTCCCCAGCGGCGGAGCCGACCACCGCGGGCGCCGTCCGTGTCCTCGTCGTCCAACGGTCGGGGCACGGTCGGTCGGTCCTCTCGTCAGCACCGCACGGCAGGCGCCGTGGTCGGGCGTCAGCGAGCATATCGGCCGCCACGGCATCCCCCGGTGAGCCGACGCTCAGCCGCCGGTCAGCCGCCGGTCAGCTTCCCGAGTACTGCCCCGAGGCGGGAGGGGCGCCCGATCGTCGCCTCCCGCCGATCGACCAGCTTCGCCAGCTGCAACCCACCGTTGATGCCTGCCCAGCGCGCGGGCTCCGGCTCCCACCGCCGCGAGCGGTGGTCGACCCACGGCAAGGTCGTGAGCTCCGACGGTGTCCCGCTGATCAGGTCGGCCAACGTCCGGCCGGCCAGGTTGCTGGTGCTCACCCCGTCACCGACGTAGCCGCCGGCCCACGCGAACCCTGCCGCCCGGTCGAAGCCGACGGACGCGTGCCAGTCCCGCGGGATGCCCAGGGGTCCACCCCAGGAGTGGGTGAACCGGATGTCGCGGAGCACCGGGAACAGCTCGACCAACGTTCGCTGCAACGCCGCGAACACCCGGGGGTCGGCGTCGAATTCCGGCCGGATCGCCGATCCGAAGTGGTAGGGCGCCCCGCGGCCGCCGAACACCAGCCGGTGATCGGCGGTCCGCTGTCCGTAGATCACCAGATTTCCGTGATCACCGAACGTCGGCCGACCGGCCAACCCGACCGCGGCCGCGACATCGCCCGGCATCGGCTCGGTCGCCGTGACCAGGGAGTACACCGGCGCGACCGACCGGCGCGCCCCCGGTAACCCGGCGCCGTACGCCTCGGTCGCCCTTACCACCACATCGGCCTTGACGGTTCCGCGGTCGGTCACTACCCGGCCCGACTCGATCGCCGTCACCGCGGTGCGCTCGTACACCGCGACACCGGCGTTCTCGACCGCCCGGGCCAGCCCGCGCACGAGCGCACCCGGGTTCACCGCCGCACAGTGTGGAGTGAAGGTCGCGCCCAGGACACCCTCGACGCCGGTTGTCTCGGCCAGCTCCGGCGGAGCGAGCCATCGCAGATCGTCACCCCAGGCGTCGGACTCCCGGACGGCGGCGTGCGCCCGCACCGCCTGGGCCCGGGTCCGGGCGAACAGCAGCTCGCCACCCCGGCCGACGTGAGCGTCGGGCGCGAATTCGTCGGCGCGGACGGCGATCTCGTCGATGGCGGAGCGCACCGCACTCCGCATCGCCAGCGCCGCCGGTCGTCCGTACCGCCGGGCCAACCCGGCGTTGGAGATCGGGAAGAGGTCCGACACCCAACCGCCGTTGCGGCCGGACGCCCCGAAACCGGCGTATTCCCGCTCCAGGACAACGATCCGTAGCGACGGGTCCACACGGTGCAGGTAGAACGCCGTCCACAGCCCGGTGAAACCGGCACCGACGACGGCGACGTCACACGTCGAGTCGCCGGGCAGGGGAGCCCGCGACGACCGCACGACCCCGTCCCACCACAGTGGCGCGAGCGGCACTAGAGCAGTGTCCACGCCTCGGTGAGCACCCCGCGGAGGATCTGCTCGATCTCGTCGAAGATCGCCTGGTCGGCGATCAGCGGCGGGGCGAGCTGGATGACGGGGTCGCCGCGGTCGTCGGCACGGCAGTACAGCCCCGCCTCGAACAGCGCGTGCGACAGGAAGCCGCGGAGGACCCGCTCGCTCTCGGCGTCGGTGAACGTCTCCTTGGTCGTCTGGTTCTTCACCATCTCGATGCCGTAGAAGTACCCGTCGCCGCGGACATTGCCCACGATCGGCAGGTCTTCGAGCTTCTCCAGGGTCCGGCGGAAGTTGTTCTCGTTCCGGAGCACGTTGCCGAGCAGGTCCTCGGATTCCATCAGGTCGAGGTTGGCCAGCGCCACCGCGCAGGACACCGGGTGCCCGCCGAAGGTGTACCCGTGGCCGAAGGTGACATCGGCTTTCGCGAACGGGGCGAAGATCCGGTCCGAGATCAGCGTCGCCCCGAGCGGGGAGTACCCGGACGTCAGACCCTTCGCCGTGGTGATGATGTCGGGCTGGTAGTCGAACTTCTGCGCTCCGAACATGGTGCCCAGTCGCCCGTAGGCGCAGATCACCTCGTCGGAGACGAGGAGAACGTCGTACTGATCGCAGATCTCGCGTACCCGCTGGAAGTAGCCGGGAGGGGGCGGGAAGCAGCCGCCGGCGTTCTGCACCGGCTCGAGGAAGACCGCGGCGACGGAGTCGGCTCCCTCGGCGAGGATCGCCTCCTCGATGCGGTTGGCGGCATACAGCCCGAACGCCTTCTCGTCGTCGGCCAGGTGGTCCGGTGCGCGGTAGAAGTTGGTGTTCGGCACCCGGAAGGTGCCGGGCACCAGCGGCTCGAACGCCAGCTTGAAAGGGGGGATGCCGGTGATCGACAACGCCCCGGCGGTGGTGCCGTGGTAGGCGATCTCGCGCGAGATCACCTTGTACTTACCCGGTTTTCCGGTGAGCTTGAAGAACTGCTTGGCGACCTTCCAGGCGGTCTCGACCGCCTCGGCGCCACCGGTGGAGAAGAAGACCTTGTTCAGGTCGCCGGGAGCGAGTGCGGCGAGCCGGTCGGCGAGCTCGATCGCGGTCGGGTGGGCGTAGGACCAGATCGGGAAGAACGCGAGCTTCTCGGCCTGTTTGGCGGCCGCCTCGGCCAGCTCCCGGCGGCCGTGGCCGACCTGGACGGTGAACAGCCCGGACAACCCGTCCAGGTATCGCTTGCCGTGGGTGTCGAAGATGTACGCACCTTCGCCGCGTTCGATGACGGGAACGGGGGCGTGGTCGTAGGACGCCATCCGCGTGAAATGCATCCACAGGTGATCAGTGACGTGGTCGGTCGATGTCATCAGGATCGGGTTCCCCAGGTGTAGGTCTGCTTGGAAAGTTTGAGATAGACGAAGGTCTCGGTGCTGCGCACGCCCGGGATGACCCGGATCTGGTCACTGACGAGACGGAGCAGATGGTTGTCGTCGGCGCACACGACTTCAGCCAGGATGTCGAAGGAGCCGGCGGTGGCGACGACGTAGTCGACCTCCGGCATCGCGGTCAGGACGTCGGTGACTGCGGAGATACTGCCCTCCGTTCGGATTCCGACCATCGCCTGCCGGTGCAGGCCGACCAACATCGGGTCGGTGACCGCGACGATCTGCACCACGCCGGAGGAGACCAAGCGCTGCACCCGCTGGCGCACCGCCGCCTCGGACAGTCCCACCGCGGCCGCGATGGTGGCGTAGGGCCGTCGACCGTCCTGCTGCAACTGCTCGATGATCGCCAGTGAAGTGGCGTCCAGCGGCGGATGCGCGGTGGCGGTGCTGCCGGCCCGGTCCGGGACGTGCAGTACGGGCGACGACGACATGAGCCCATGGTGACATCGACCTGTCGCATTTTGCAAGTGTTTCAGTTGTCAAAACGAAGATCGAAGACGGAAACCGTTGACGAAACGATCTTGAAACATGAATTCCGCAGGTCAACCCTGGTGTCCTCGGCAACCGGGTGATACGTTGCCCGGGCCGCGACGCCGGTACCGACGCCTATCGAGGAGGCACCCATGCCCGCAGTCAGGACCCGCGGATGACCGCCGGGCCCACGGCCCGCCCGGGAAGGATCACCGCCCCGCGGACGACCCGCCTCACGCTGCCCGGCACTTCGTCGCTGGTACGGCCCGGCCTGTCCCGACGCTCGTTCCTGTCGACGATGGGAATGGGCGGCGCGGCCGCCTTTCTCGCGGCGTGCAGCACCCCGGGTATCGGGGTCGGCAGCTGGAACCCGGTGCGGGACTCGTCGGCGACCGACATGACGGTCACCTGGTCGAACTGGCCGTTCTACATCGACATCGACGAGACCGACAGCTCGGTCCGCCCGACCCTGGTTGCCTTCACCGAAGCCACCGGGATCAACGTCACCTACATCGAGGACGTCAACGACAACGACGAGTACTTCGCCAAGATCCAACCGCAGATCACCGGCGGTCAGGCCATCGCCGCGGACACCTTCGTGGTCACCGACTGGATGGCTGCCAAGCTGATCCGGCTCGGCTTCGTCCAGGAGCTCGACTACGCCAACATGCCGAACGCGGCGGCGAACCTGGACCTGACGTTGAAGGACATCTCCTACGACCCGGGCCGCAAGAAGAGTCTCACCTGGCAGTCCGGCCTCGCCGGGATCGCCTGCAATCCGGACGCTTTCGGCGGCCAGGAGGTGGCGTCGATGGACCAGATGCTGACCGATCCGACCCTGCGGGGCAAGGTCACCTGCCTCACCGAGATGCGTGACACCGTCGGTCTGACGATGCTCGACATGGGCTTCGACATCGAAGATTTCACCTTCGAGCAGTTCGACCGGGCGATCGCGAAACTCCAGAAGGCGGTCGATTCGGGCCAGATCCGGCGTTTCACCGGCAACGACTACGGCGCCGACCTCGCAGTCGGCAACGTCATCGCCTGCGTCGGCTGGACCGGCGACGTGATCAGCCTGCAGGCCGACAGTCCGAACCTGCAACTGGTCATCCCCGACGCCGGATGCACGCTGTGGAGCGACAACTTCGTGATCCCGATCCGCACCCCGCACAAGGCCAACGCCGAGAAGCTCATCGACTGGTACTTCCAGCCCGAGATCGCCGCCGCGGCCGCGGATTACATCGCGTTCATCTCACCGGTGGTCGGGGTCAAGGATGCCATGGCCGAGCTGGATCCGGAGTTGCTGCAGGATCCGTTGGTCTTCCCCGATGACGCGACCCTGGCCAAGGCCAAGGTCTTCATGGCACTGACCGAAGAAGAAGAGAACCGGTGCAACCGGGCCTTCGCCACATTGACGGGTGCGTGAGGAAACGATGACCAGTACCGAAGTCGACGACAGGGCCAGGCCCGGAGCGCAGAGGAGTCGAGACATGAGCACCGACGTTTTCACCGGCGGCGGCAGCCTGCGGATCCGCGGCCTGCACAAGCATTACGGCGCTTTCACGGCGGTCGACGGGATCGATCTCGACGTCCCCGAGGGCTCGTTCTTCGCCCTACTGGGCCCGTCCGGCTGCGGTAAGACCACCACGCTGCGAATGGTGGCGGGCCTCGAGGAGCCGACCGCGGGCTCCATCGAGATCGGTGGGCAGGACATCGCTGCGCTGCGGCCCTATCAGCGTCCGGTCAACACGGTCTTCCAGAGTTACGCCCTGTTCCCGCATCTCACGATCTACGAGAACATCGCGTTCGGACTCCGTCGCCGCAAGGTGGACGGGATCGACGCCAAGGTCAACGAGATGCTCGAACTTGTCGACATGAAGCACCTCGCCAAGCGCAAGCCCACCCAGCTGTCCGGCGGTCAGCAGCAGCGGATCGCGGTGGTCCGTGCGCTGATCAACCGGCCGAAGGTCCTGCTGCTCGACGAGCCGCTCGGCGCCCTGGATCTCAAGCTGCGTCGCCAGCTCCAACTGGAACTCAAGCGCATCCAGACCGATGTCGGCATCACCTTCATCCACGTCACCCACGACCAGGAGGAGGCCATGACCATGGCCGACACCATCGCCGTGCTGAACAAGGGCAAGGTCGAGCAGATGGGCTCACCGGTCGAGCTGTACGAGAACCCGTCGACGGCGTTCGTGTCCGGCTTCCTCGGTCAGTCGAACCTGTTGCCCGCCACCATCGTCAGTCGTGCGGGCGACGTGATCACGTTGAACAGCGAAGGGTTCCGGCTCGCCATGCCGGCGGCCCGGGCGCACTCCGAAGGTCCCGACGTCCAGGTCGGCGTCCGGCCGGAGAAGATCCAGATCGCCGACGAGGGGCAGGCGCCGGCGACGGCCAACGTCATCGACGGAATGATCGTCGACGCCTCCTTCATCGGGGTCTCGACCCAGTACCTGATCCGCACGCCGGCTCACGAGGAGCTGTCGGTGTTCTCGCAGAACACCGCCACCACTCTGCGAGCCGTCGGTGAACGAGTCTCGGTCCACTGGGACCCGGCGCACACCTTCGCCCTGGACAAGGACGCCGCCGACGTCGAGCACGCCGCCGAGATCGCGTCATGAGCCCCAGCCTCGTGAGCCGGCACCCGGCGGGGGTGGCTCGATGACCGCGTTGGCCCATGTCCCGCCCACCGGGGGAGCCGCCGCGCCGCCCCCGGAACCGGGCCGCGGGAACAAGCTGACGCCCTACTTCCTGCTGCTGCCGGCCGGTCTGGCGCTGCTGGTGTTCTTCCTGCTGCCGATCCTGACGCTGGTGAACACCTCGCTGCAGAGCGGCGGTCTGGAGGAGGGCTTCACCTTCAGCTGGCAGTTCTCCAACTACGTGGACGTCTGGGCGGACTACTGGCCCCAGTTCCTGCGATCCTTCGTCTTCGCCGCGACCGCCACGGTGCTGACCATCCTGATCGCCTATCCGATCGCGTACATGATCGCGTTCAAGGCGGGTCGGTGGCGCTCGGTGCTGCTGGTGCTGGTCATCGCGCCGTTTTTCACGAGTTTCCTGATCCGCACGCTGGCCTGGACGACGATCCTGTCCGACGGCGGTGTGGTGACCGGGTTCCTGCGCTCCATCGGGCTGCTGACTATCACCGACTTCGTCGGCATCACCTCCGACAGTCGGATCCTGGCCACGCCTCTCGCGGTGATCATTGGTCTGTCGTACAACTTCCTTCCGTTCATGGTGCTGCCCATCTACGCCTCGCTGGAGAAGCAGGACGTCAGCCTGCTGCAGGCGGCGGGGGATCTGTACGCCAGTTCCTGGGCCGGATTCTGGAAGGTCACCTGGCCGCTGTCGCTGCCCGGGGTGGTCTCGGGGACGTTGCTGACGTTCATCCCGGCCGCGGGTGACTACGTCAACTCGACCTTCCTCGGATCGATGCGGGAGTCGATGGCCGGCAACGCCATCGACGCGTTGTTCCTGCGGATCCGCGACTACTCGCACGCCGCCGCGTTGTCGATCTCGCTGATGGCCGCGATCGTGCTGCTCGTCGTCTACTACGTCCGTCGCGCCGGGACCGAGGAGCTCGTATGACCGCCACCCTGAACCGGGTGCCGGCACCCTCCACCCCGACCGAGGCCACGAAGCCGGGGCGAAGCCGCTGGTTCAAGGACCACCTGATCGTCTTCGTCGGCGCGCTCGGCCTGCTCTACCTGTTCCTGCCGATCTTCGTGGTCATCGTCTTCTCGTTCAACAAGCCGGCCGGGTCGTTCAACTACACCTGGACCGAGTTCTCCTTCGACGCCTGGAAGAACATCTGCCAGGTCCCGGGGATGTGTGACTCGGTGCTGCTCAGCCTCAAGATCGCGGTGCTCTCGACGATCGCGGCCACCGTCCTGGGAACCATCGCGGCGTTCGGCCTGGTGCGGCACCGCTTCAAGGGGCGCGGTTTCGCCAACGTGCTGATTTTCGTCCCGATGGCCACTCCGGAGGTCGTCGTCGGCTCGTCGTTGCTGGTGCTCTTCGTCAACATGGGTATCCCGCTGGGTCAGGTCACCATCTGGATCGCCCACACGATGTTCTGCCTGTCGTTCGTCATCGTGACGGTGAAGGCCCGGCTGATCGGACTGGACCCGCGGCTCGAGCAGGCGGCGCAGGACCTCTACGCGAACCGCGTGCAGACGTTCATGCGGATCACGTTGCCGCTGATCCTGCCGGGAGTGGTGTCGGCGGCGATGCTGTCGTTCTCGCTCAGTTTCGACGACTTCATCATCACCAACTTCAACTCCGGCTCCGAGGTCACCTTCCCGATGTTCGTCTGGGGGGCGTCGAAGAAGGCGCTGCCACCGCAGATCAACGTCATCGGCACCGCGATGCTGCTGATCGCGCTGCTCGTCGTGGTGATCGGACGCTTCATCGGCGCCCGCCGGGCCAAGGCCGCACGATGACCCTGACCCGCAGCGCGCTGGAGGTGGGTCCGCTGAACGTCATCGACGGCGCCGCGGTCCCGGGCTCCGGCGAATCGTTCGCGGTGCTCGACCCGGCCACCGGTCGGCCGATCACGGAGTTCGCGCTGGCCGGCGCGGCCGAGGTCGACACCGCGGTCGCGGCCGCCCGCCGAGCGTTCCCCGGCTGGTCGCGGGCGACGCCGGGGGAGCGCTCATCCTCGGTGCACGCGCTGGCCGCCGCGCTGACCGCGATGGCGGACGAGCTCGCTGACGTCGAGACCGCGCAGACCGGTAAACCGCTGCGCTTCTCGACCGACTTCGACGTCGCCGGGACCATCGACAACGCCGCGTTCTTCGCCGGCGCCGCCCGGGTGCTGGAGGGCTCGGCGTCAGCCGAGTATTCGCCCGATCACACCAGCAGCATCCGGCGTGAAGCGGTCGGGGTCGTCGGCTCCATCGCCCCGTGGAACTACCCGCTGCAGATGGCCGGCTGGAAGATCCTGCCGGCCATCGCCGCCGGCAACACCATCGTGCTGAAGCCGGCCGAGATCACCCCGCTGACCGCGGTGCTGATGGCCCGGGCCGCCCAGCGGGCCGGGATCCCGGACGGCGTGGTGAACGTCGTCACCGGCACCGGTGCGGCCGCCGGGGAGGCGCTCGTCGGTCATACCGACGTCGACATGGTCAGCTTCACCGGCTCCACCGGCGTCGGTCGGCGGGTGATGGCCCGGTGCGCCGAGCGCGGCGCGCGGGTGCATCTGGAACTGGGCGGTAAGGCGCCGTTCGTCGTCTTCGGCGATGCGCACCTGGCCGCCGCCGTGCACGGCGCGGTCGCCGGCAGCGTCGTCAACACCGGACAGGACTGCACCGCGGCCACCCGGGCGTACGTGCACGTATCGCTGATCGACGCGTTCGTGGCCGGGGTCGCGGACCTGTTCGCCGGAATCCGACTCGGCGACCCGCGGGATCCGGACACTGATCTCGGCCCGCTGTCCAGCGCCGCCCACCGGGACAAGGTGGCGGGCATCGTGTCCCGCGCCGCGACCGACGGGGCGCGGGTCATCGCGCCCGGTTCCCTGCCAGGCGGCGCCTTCGCCGGCGGGTTCTGGGCTCGGCCCGCACTGGTGACCGGAGCCGACCAGCGCAGCGAGGTCGTGCAGGCCGAGATCTTCGGCCCGGTGCTGACGGTCATTCCGTTCACCGACGACGACGAGGCGCTCGCGCTGGCCAACGACAGCCCGTTCGGGCTGGCCGCCTCGGCGTGGACTGGGAGTGTGCACCGGGCGCTGCGGGCGGCGCGGGAGCTGCGTGCGGGAACGGTCTGGATCAACGATCACATCCCGATCTTCTCCGAGATGCCGCACGGCGGCTTCGGGGCGTCGGGCTTCGGCAAGGACATGAGCATGTACTCCCTCAACGAGTACACGGCGGTCAAGCACGTCGCCATGGACCTGACCGACCGCGCCCGGAAGTCCTGGCACCGTACAGTTTTCACTGACAGGTCACCCGACCTGCAGGTCACCACCACGAAGTAGGAAGCGTTCCGATGAACTCCCGCCGTTACAGCTCGGCCCACCGCCGGCTGGCCCTCAACGCGCTCTCCGACGCCGAGCCGACGTGTTACTGGCTCGACGACGTGGATGCCCCCGATCCACGGGACACGTTGACGGGGGTGGAAACCGCTGACTTGGTTGTCGTGGGAGCCGGGTACTCCGGCCTCTGGACGGCGCTCATCGCCAAGCAGCGCAACCCCGAGCGGGACGTCGTGGTGGTCGAGGGCAAGAACATCGGTTGGGCCGCGTCCGGCCGCAACGGCGGGTTCTGCTCGGCGTCGCTGACCCACGGGCAGGCCAACGGGATGGACTGGTACCCGCGGGACATGCCGCGGCTGGAGCGGCTGGGTCGGCAGAACCTGGCCGGCATCGTCGAGACCATCGAGAAGTTCGGCATCGATTGCAAACTCGAGAAATCCGGTGAGCTGCGGGTGGCGACCATGGAGTACCAGCTCGCCGACATCTGGGTGGACTACCAGCGAATGCTGGACTTCGGTGACGACGCCGTGCTGCTCGACCAGGACGCGGTCCGGGCGGAGCTCAAGTCGCCGACCTACCTCGGTGCGGTCTGGTCCAGGGACAAGACCGTGATGGTCGACCCGGCCCGGCTCTGCTGGGGTCTGGCCGACGCCTGCGAGGAGTTGGGCGTCCGGATCTACGAGAATTCGTGGGTCGATTCGATGGTCCGCGAGGGCTCCACGATGGTGATCACGACCGCCGCCGGTACCGTCCGCGCGGCCAAGGTCGCGTTGGGCACCAATGCGTTTCCGTCGCTACTCAAGCGGGTCCGGCCGTTCGTGGTGCCGGTGTACGACTACGCGATCGCCACGCAGCCGCTCACCGATGACCAGCTGGCCTCGATCGGCTGGAAGAACCGGCAGGGCGTCGGCGACTCCGGGAACCTGTTCCATTACTACCGTCTCGGCGAGGACAACTCGATCCTGTGGGGCGGTTACGACGTCGTGTACCACTACGGCGGCAAGATCGACGATGGTTTCGACCAGCGCCAGGAGACGTTCCAGCGCCTGTCGGAGCACTTCTTCGAGACGTTCCCGCAGCTGGAGGACGTCAAGTTCAGCCACACCTGGGGCGGCATCATCGACACCTGCTCCCGGTTCTTCCCGTTCTACGGGACGGGCCACGGTGGCCGCGTGGCCCACGCCACCGGGTTCACCGGGCTCGGCGTCGGCGCGACCCGCTTCGGGGCGCAGGTGATGTTGGACCTGCTGGACGGCAAGAAGACCGACATCACCGAGCTCGAGACGGTGCGCGGCAAGCCCGTGCCGTTCCCGCCGGAGCCGCTGCGGTCCGGCGTCATCAACATGACCAAGTGGTCGGTCGAACGGGCCGACGCGAACGAGGGCAAGCGCAACCTGTGGCTGCGCACCCTGGACCGCTTCGGGCTGGGCTTCGACTCCTGAGCCCGCTGACCTCCGCTTCCGGCTGTCGGGTCCAAGACCCGAGTGGACGTCGACCCCGCTGACCCGCACCAGTCCCACGGCAGCAGCCCTACCGTCCGGCGTCACCACCAACCACAGGCCACCGAAGCCTGAACCGCCCTGGTTCTGTTGGAGACTCTGGTGTGTCCCGGGTTTTCCGGGTCTGTTGTCGAGAGCTGCGGCGACGGCGGTGATGTCCGTGGGCTCCACCGGGCGCGGTCGGTGCCTTTCGGGAAGTACTGCCGCAACAGGCTGTTCGTGTTTTCGTTCGTGCCGCGCTGCCAGGGGCTGTGTGGGTCGGCGAAGGAGACGGCGATGCCGGTGTCGATCTTGAGCTGGGCGTGCTGCGCGAGCTCCTCACCGCGGTCCCACGT
>JBDSLP010000010.1:0-5508 GCA_039916325.1 Nakamurella sp.
GTGCTGGCCACCATGATCGTGGGATGGGACAGCGGCTTCCACTTCTACCTGCTCCTCACGGTGCCGGTCCTCGCGGTCAGCCCCATCAGGCCGCCGCGGCTCAGGACCCTCGCGGTCGCCGCCGCCGGCTCCGGGTACATCGCCCTGGACCTGTTCTTGCGCACGACGACACCGCCGCACGTGCTGTCCCCCGGGACGCTGAAGGTCCTCTACTACTTCAATCTGCTGGCTGCGCTGCTGATCCTGGCCGGCTTGGCGGGGCGGTATCACCGGATCATCCAGCAGACCCAGGGTGCGCTGCACCTGATGGCCACCACTGACCCGCTGACCCAGCTGCGCAACCGGCAGTCTCTTCAAGCCTTCATCGACGAGCAGCACAGCCGTGCGCGGCGCGGTCACGCGTTGTCGTTCATCATGTGCGACGTCGACCATTTCAAGCGGGTCAACGACCGCGGCGGGCATGCGGCGGGTGATGCCGCCCTGCGGGCAGTGGGTGGCTCGATGGCCGCCCGGGTGCGGGTCACCGACGTCGTCGGTCGGTGGGGTGGTGAGGAGTTCCTCGTCGTCCTCCCTGATGCGGAACCGGCCGACGCCGCCTGGGTCGCCGAGCGGCTCCGGGCGGGCATCGCGTCCCTGCCGACCCACCTCGGAACCGAGCTGTCGAGAATTACCGTGACCGCAGGGGTGTCGACGCTGGGACCGGGCGAGTCGGCCTCGCAGGCAGTGGCGCGCGCGGATGCCGCGCTCTACGACGGCAAACGGCAGGGCCGCAACCAGGTGGTCATCGCGGCCGGCCCCACCCACGACGACCGGGTCGGATTCACGGTGACGTGAAATCCGCCCGCCCTGGGGTCACACCTCGTTCGGATCGGACGTGCCCGTCGCGACGACCGCTGCCGGCGGGATGAGCAGCGCCACGGTCAACGCTGCGATGTTCTCGGGTGCGTCGAACTCGGCACCGAAATACTCCCGGAGCTGGCTGACCCGGTACCGGACCGTCTGGGGATGGATGTGCAGCGCGGCCGCGATGTCGTCCCGACGGCCCTGGTGCATCAACCAGGCCCGCAGGGTCTCGGTCAGCCGGTGGGCGGTGGTCGGCCTGAGGCCGGCCAGCGGGGCCAGCGCCTGGGTCCGCAGGTCGGCCAGCGCCGAGGGGTCGGCGGCCACGACGAGGGCGGGCAGGTGGCTCTCGGTGTCGCAGGCACCGCGCTCGGTCGACAGCCCGAGTCGGCGTGCCCGTAGCGCCCGGAGGTAGGAGACCCGTGCCTGCGCCCATGGTTTCGGGGGTCCGACGTAGGCGTCGTGGTCGGCCAACGAGCGGAGGATGGCCGGCCGCCGCCGCCCGGCGGCGTCGGCGACGAGCAGCACGCTCATGTCGGCGGGCTCGTTCTCGTCCAGGTCCGGTAGTTCGTCGTCCACCCGCAGCGTCCGGTCGTCGAGCGCGGCGAGGGCCCGCTCCGCGTGGGCACCCGGCACCAGGACGGCCGAGAACGTCGTCGGCGGGTGCCAGCCCGCCCGCTCCGCACGTCCGACGAGGCGATCGAGTCGCTCGCCGCTGATGATGCCGAGCGCGAGTCGGTTGAGGTGGCGCTCCCGGACCCGGCCCGTCGTGGCGAGCTCGTCGGCGTGACCCGCCGCGCTGGCCGCAGACAGCCCGTCGATGTAGGCGAACACCAGCTCGGCGAATCTGGCCATACCCACCGCTTGCACGCCCGTCTCCAGTGCCGTGCGGGAGAATTCGCGCCAGGCCTCCCGGGCGCCCACCCGGTACGCGGTCAGCAGCGCCTCCATCGTCCGGCCGCCGCGGGCCTCACCCCGACCGAGCTCATAGGCCCCGGTGAGGACGGGGGCCATCGAGAGCCCGTCGGCGGACAGGTCCGACGACGATCCGCCGACCAACCGCAGGAAGCCGCCGAGGGCCAGTGTGACCGCCGAGGTGATCGTGGTGGCCAGCGATCCGGCGAGCGCGTTCCGGTAGGCCGGCACCTCGGCGGTCAGCGCGGCCACTATGCGGGTGGCCAGATCGGGGAGCCGGGTGCGCAGCAGGGTGACGGTGGCGTCACCCAGCTGCAGCTCGGTGGTCACGGTCTGTGAAGGGACCAGCCGCCTACGTGCCGGTGATGATGTCAAATTGTTCTCTCCGAACAGTTCAGACCCGAAGATTCACGTCGTCAGGTCATGAAAGTTACCCCCCAAGGCAGGAAACTGGGTAAATGAGGAACTCCCGGGACGGAAACCAGCGCATCGGTACGCGCGGTCCGCTCCGGCGTCGTTTGTGGGCGGTGGCCGACTCGCTGGCGTCGCCCCGGGACCCCTCGCACTACCTCGACATGTTCCATCCCCTCCGGCGGGGAGCCGACCTTCGCGCCCGGGTGGTGGAGGTCAGGCCGGAAGCCCAGGATGCGGTGACGGTGGTTTTGCGTCCTGGAGCGGCTTGGCGCAGCCACATCCCGGGCCAGTACGTCCGGGTCGGTATCGACGTCGACGGCGTCCGTCGATGGCGGTCGTACTCGGTCACGTCCGCGCCCACCGGGGCGTCGTCGGCCGCAGCGGAATCGACCATCTCGGTCACGGCCAAGGCCGTGCCCGGGGGACTGGTCAGCGCACACCTGTCCCAGCACCTGCAGCCCGGAGACCTGGTCCACCTGACTCAGGCCTGTGGCACTTTCGTGTTGCCCGACCCCGCCCCGCGTCGGACCCTCTTCATCACCGCCGGCAGCGGCATCACGCCGGTCGTCGGGATGCTCAGGTCGGGACTCGACCGGCTCGACGACGCGGTGCTCGTGCACTCCGACCGCTCCCCCGGCGACGTGCTCTTCGGGGACGAGTTGCGCGCGCTCGCCGCGGCCGGTCGGCTGCGTCTGTTCGAGAACCACACCGACGTCCAGGGGCGGCTCGATACCGCGGGGCTGGCTGCACTGGTGCCCGACCTGACCGAGCGGCAGACCTGGGCCTGCGGACCGGCCGGACTGCTGGATGCGCTCGAGGAACACTGGGCGGCCTTGGGTATCGACGACCAGCTGCACACCGAGCGATTCCAGACCAAGCGCGCCGAGCCCGGTGAAGGGGGCACCGTCCGCTTCGCCAGCACCGGGACCGAGCTCGTCGCCGACGGGGCCACGTCGCTGTTGGACGTCGGCGAGCAGGCGGGTTTGCTGCTGCCGTCGGGGTGCCGGATCGGGATCTGCTTCTCGTGCGTGCTGCCGCTGCGTGAGGGCGCCGTCCGCGACCTGCGTACCGGAGACGTGACCACCGCCGCCCCCGGTGACGGCGTTGTCATCCAGACCTGCGTGTCGGCGGCCGCCGGCACCTGCGACGTCGACTTCTGACCTGATCCACTTCCGACCCCGATCCACCGATTCGCCGCCGAGCAACCAGGAGATACACCTTTCATGACCGTGATGCAGAAGAAGTCCGAGAACCCGATCGCCCATCTGTCGCCTGACGACATCGAGGAGATCGGCCGTCGACTGGACGCCATCCGTGCCGACGTGGTCGCCTCGCGCGGGGCGTCGGACGCCGCGTACATCCGGAAGGTCATCAACGTCCAGCGCACGCTGGAGCTGGCCAGTCGCGCGCTGCTGTTGATCTCGCGGTTCCGTCCGGCGTGGTTCGTCGGGACCGCCGGGTTGGGCGTGGCGAAGATCCTGGAGAACATGGAGATCGGTCACAACGTCATGCACGGCCAGTGGGACTGGATGCGTGACGACAAGATCCACTCGACCACCTGGGAATGGGACAACGCCTCGCCGGCCGACCAGTGGAAGCACTCGCACAACGAGCTGCACCACACCTACACCAACGTCATCGGCCGCGACAACGACCTCGGCTACGGGATCATGCGGGTCGATGAGGACCAGCGGTGGCATCCGTCCAATCTGGCGCAGCCGCTGTGGAACTTCCTCAACGCCTGCTTCTTCGAGTTCGGCATCGCCGCCTACGATCTCGAGCTCGGGAAGAACCTGAAGTCCGAGCGCCGCCGGAGCAGTCCGGAGTTCAGGGCCCGCGCGCGGCAGACGCTGGGCAAGATCCGGGCGCAGCTGCTCAAGGACTACGTCCTGCACCCCGCGTTGTCGGGACCGTCGTTCCTGTCCACCGTCGGGGCCAACGCGACCGCCAACCTAATCCGCAACCTCTGGACCCACTCGGTGATCATGTGCGGTCACTTCCCCGAGGGCGTGCAGACCTTCGAACGCCGCTCCATCGAGGGGGAGACCCGGGGCGAATGGTATCTGCGTCAGATGCTCGGTTCGGCCAACATCAGCGGCGGCCGGCCGCTGCACATCATGACCGGGAACCTGTCGTACCAGATCGAGCACCACCTGTTCCCGGACCTGCCGAGCAACCGTTACCAGGAGATCGCACCCAAGGTCCGCCAGCTCTTCCACGACTACCGGCTGGCCTACATCACCGGTCCGCTGCCGAAGCAGGTCGCGTCGGCCTGGAGCAAGGTCGTCCGGCTGTCGCTCCCGAACGGCTTCGCCGCCTCGGTGCGTCGGCGCCTCATCCCCGGACAGGTCCAGGAGATCGGTCGCTGACCCGGCCGCCGATTGTCCGGGGACGGGCTCGGGCATAGACCTGAACACAGCTGGAATCCACCGGCTTCCGTCGTCAGGCCGCCTGTGCAGCAATCCCTTTCGTGAGCTCTTCGCGGCCTGTGAGGATCGAGAGGAAGTGCCATGAAGGCCCTGACCTGGCACGGTAAGCGCGACGTTCGCATCGAGGAAGTTCCCGACCCCACGCTTCAGCATCCGACGGACGCGATCATCAAGGTCACCTCCTCGGCCATCTGCGGCTCGGATCTGCACCTCTACGAGATCATGGCGCCCTTCCTGACCCCCGGCGACATCCTCGGCCACGAGCCGATGGGCATCGTGGAGGAAGTCGGATCCGAGGTCACCCACATCAAGCCCGGCGATCGGGTGGTCATCCCCTTCAATATCTCCTGTGGCCACTGCTACATGTGCGACCGGGGCTTGCAGTCGCAGTGCGAGACCACCCAGGTGCACGAACACGACAAGGGCGCCGCGTTGTTCGGCTACACCATGCTCTACGGCTCCGTGCCGGGGGGCCAGGCCGAGTACCTACGGGTCCCGCAGGCGCACTACGGCCCGATCAAGGTCAGTGACGACGGCCCGGACGAGCGGTACCTCTTCCTGTCCGACATCGTGCCGACCGCCTGGCAGGCCGTGCAGTACGCGCACGTCCCCGACGGCGGCACCCTGGCCGTGATGGGCCTCGGCCCCGTCGGTCAGTTCGCGGCCCGGATCGGCGTGCACCTCGGTTACCGCGTCATCGGTGTCGATCCGGTGTCCGAACGGCGCGTCATGGCCGAGCGGCACGGTGTGGAGACCGTCGATCCCGGCGGGGTCGACACTGTCCCGCAGGCGCTGCGCGACCTGACGAAGGGACGCGGCCCCGACGCGGTGGTGGACGCCGTCGGCATGGAGGCGCACGGTGGGACGGCCAACAAGCTGACCAAGCTCGCCCAGGCCGCGGCGGGGCTGC
>JBDSLP010000011.1:0-8031 GCA_039916325.1 Nakamurella sp.
GCCGCGGTCGGGGCGTAGATCGGGCGCAGCAGGTCCAGGTCGCGGATGATCGCACCCGGCCGAAGATCGAACACCTGCATGATCGCGTCGCCGATCTTGGTGGGATCGACCTGCTCGGTACCGAAGGTCTCGACGAACAGCCCGACCGGATCCACCTTCCCGATGGCGTAGGCGACCTGCACCTCGATCCGCTCGGCGAGTCCGGCGGCGACCGCGTTCTTGGCCACCCAGCGCATCGCGTAGGCCGCGGAACGGTCGACCTTGGACGGGTCCTTGCCGGAGAACGCACCGCCGCCGTGGCGGGCCATCCCACCGTAGGTGTCGACGATGATCTTGCGACCGGTCAGGCCGGCGTCGCCCATCGGTCCGCCGATGACGAACCGGCCGGTGGGGTTGACGAACAGCCGGTAACCCGCAGTGTCGATCCCCAGCACAGCCAACTCCGGCTCGACGACCTGCTCGCGGATGTCGGCGGCCAGCATCGTGTCGAGGTGGATGTCCGCGGCGTGCTGGGTGGACAGCACCACGGTGTCCACCCGGACGGCCCGGTCGCCGACGTACTCGACGGTGACCTGGGTCTTGCCGTCGGGCCGCAGATAGGGCACCGCGCCGGACTTGCGGACCGCGCTGAGCCGGCGGGAGAGCCGGTGGGCCAGCGCGATCGGCAGCGGCATGAGCTCGGGGGTGTCGCTGCACGCGTAGCCGAACATCAGACCCTGGTCGCCGGCGCCCTGACGGGCGATCGCGTCGTCGGAGCCACCGGCCAGCCGGGCCTCGTACCCCTCGTCGACACCCCTGGCGATGTCGGGCGACTGGGATCCGATCGCGACGTTGACGCCGCAGGACCGACCGTCGAAGCCCTTGGCCGACGAGTCGTAGCCGATCTCCAGCACCGTCTCACGGACGATGGTCGGGATGTCGACGTAGGCCTCGGTGGTCACCTCACCCGCGACGTGCACCTGCCCGGTGGTGACCATCGTCTCCACCGCGACCCGGCTGACCGGGTCAAGGGTGAGCAGGGCGTCCAGGATCGAGTCGCTGATCGCGTCGCAGATCTTGTCCGGGTGCCCCTCGGTCACGGACTCCGAGGTGAACAGGCGGGAGGTCACAGATGGCTCCTGGTGGAGATCGACGCCCGGGGGCGGCTGATGCGGGACATGACGAACAGCGAACCCGGGGGGGCTCCGAAGCGGGCGGACCCACGATACGGCCGCCGGACGGCGGACCGACGGATCAACCGACCGGACATCGGCGGTGGGGTGGGACACCGGTCCCCGAGCCGGTAGCCGACGCGACGGCCGGACCGCTACCCATCCCGCTACCCATAAAGAGCCGGACCGCGTCCCAGATCGCTGCGGCGACCACCGCCTTGGGCCCGAAGGTCACCTCGGCCAGCGGCTCCGCGGCACCCGCGGCCAGCACGGTGACCGCGTTGTCGGTGACGTCGAAGCCGCGGCCGTCGTCCACCCGGTTCAGCACGAGGAGGTCACATCCCTTGCGGGACAACTTCTCCCGGGCGTAGGTGAGCGCGTCGGCGGTGGCGTCGCCGGTCTCGGCGGCGAAGCCGACGATCAGCTGACCGGGCCGTCGCAGCGAGACCAGGTCGACCAGCACGTCGGGATTGCGGACCAGGCGCAGCGTCGGGGCGCCGCCGTCCGCGGTCTTCTTCAGCTTGGTGTGGGCGACGTCGGCGGGCCGGAAGTCGGCCACCGCCGCGACCATCACGATCACCTCGGCGTGCGCGGCATGCTCCCGCATCGCCGCCTGCAACGACCGCGCGTCGGTCACCGGCACCACCGTCACACCGGGTGGCGTCGACAACGCGGTGTTCGCGGCGACCAGGATGACCTCCGCACCCCGGGCCGCGGCGACCGCGGCCAACGCGAAGCCCTGGCGTCCGGAGCTGCGGTTGGTGAGATAGCGGACCGGATCGAGGTCCTCCCGGGTCCCACCGGCGGAGATCAACACCCGTACCGCGACCAGATCACGGGGCAGCGCGTCGGTCCGGTGCAACAGCACGTCGGCGATCTCGGCGATCTGCTCGGGTTCGGGCATCCGGCCCGGTCCGGAGTCGGGGCCGGTCAACCGGCCCACGGCCGGGTCGAGCACGATCACGCCCCGGGACCGGAGGGTGGCGACGTTGGCCACAGTGGCCGGGTGCGACCACATCTCGGAATGCATGGCGGGCACCATCAGCACCGGCGCGCGGGTCACCAGCAGGGTGGCCGTGAGCATGTCGTCGGCGATGCCGTGGGCGGCCTTGGCCATCAGGTCCGCGGTCGCCGGGGCGATCACCACGAGGTCGGCCTGCTGGCCGGTCCGGACGTGGGCCACCGACGAGACGTCGGTGAAGACGTCGGTCAGAACCGGACGTCCCGACAGCGCCTCGAAGGTCGCCGCCCCGACGAACCGCAGGGCCGCGGCGGTCGGGGTCACGGTGACCTGCGCACCCAGCGCGGCCAGCCGGCGCACCACTTCGGCCGATTTGTACGCGGCGATCCCGCCGCCGACCCCGAGGACGACCCGGGGCCCGGCGGCGGACGCGCCGGGGGTCACTCGCCTTCGGTGTGCTCGAGCAGCCCGCCGTTGATCTCGCGCAGGGCGATCGACAGCGGCTTCTCCCGGGGCAGCGGCTCGACCAGCGGGCCGACGTAGTCCATCAGGCCCTCGCCGAGCTGGGAGTAGTAGTCGTTGATCTGACGGGCCCGCTTGGCCGCGTAGATCGACAGGGCGTACTTGGAGCTGGCATGGGTCAGTAGCTCGTCGATCGGGGGAAGGGTGATGCCGGCGGCCGCGATCTGAGCGGCGGACGGTGCCACGACGGGCGTGCTGGACGGTGATGTCACGTGAACTCCGGTTCGTCTTCGGTGCATTTCAATACAGCATTTTCGATACAGATCGATGCACGCACTTCGCTACAGGCACTGAAGACCTCAGCACTGCACACTGCGAGCACGCCGGGACACCCGTCCGGTCATGGACGAGCGCGCACCCGGCTCAAGTCATCAAGCCTACCAAGGCTGCGGTCGCGGCATCGACGTCGGTGTTGACCACGGTGTGGTCGAACTCGGTCTCGGCGGCCAGTTCGGCACGGGCGGCATCGAGCCGGGCGGCCCGCACCTCGGCGGTCTCGGTGCCACGACCGACCAGCCGGCGGGCCAGCTCCTCGAACGACGGCGGCGCCAGGAACAGCAGCACCGCCTCCGGTCCGACCGACGCGGCCCCCCGCACCTGACGGGCGCCCTGGACCTCGATCTCCAGTAGGACGTCCTGGCCGGCGGCCAGCCGCCGGTCGACCTCCGCGGCGGGCGTCCCGTAGTGGTTTCCCGCGAAGAAGGCATGCTCGAGCAGTTCATCGGCGGCGATCATCCGTTCGAACTCGGCGTGGTCGACGAAGAAATAGTGCCGACCGTGGACCTCACCGGCCCGGGGCTTCCGGGTCGTCGCCGAGATCGAGTAGTGCAGCTCCGGGAGCTGCTCCCGGAGCCGGACGACGAGGGTGCTCTTGCCCACCCCCGAGGGTCCCGACAGCACGAACAACCGGCCCCGCCGGAGCGGGGTGGCGGTCGGGGTCGGCGAGCGGGTGGTCAGGGTGGGGATCAGTCGCCGAACTCGGTCAGCAACGCCTGGCGCTGCCGCTCGCCCAGGCCCCGCACGCGCCTGCTGGGGGCGATCTCGAACTGCTCCATCAGTTGCTGCGCACGGACCTTGCCGACGCCGGGCATGGACTCGAGCAGCGCCGACACCCGCAGCTTGGCGAGCGCCTCGTTGGACTCGGCGTCAACGAGGACCTGCTTGAGGGTGGTTCCCCCGCGCTTGAGGCGCTCCTTGAGCTCCGCCCGGGCCTTTCGGGCGACCGCGGCCTTCGCCAGGGCGGCGGCGCGCTGCTCATCGGTCAACTGGGGCAATGCCACTTCGGCCTCACTTCTCGTCTGTCGAATGGTCGTGCACCCGCGTTCCCGAGCCCGAACACGTCCCGCGGATGCGGGGCGGACGACGGCCGCGGCGCGGCGGCCCGGGAGCGAACATCACGAACGTACCCAGGCCTTACCCGCGCGGCAAACCTGCAAGCCTCGGTGACGGCGCGCAATGCCTGGTCGGGCCCGGTCTCCGCCCAGGTGCGGGCCGCCGGCCGGCCCGCGCGACCCGGGACAGGTCAGGCGCGCATCCGGTCGACGAGACCGGTGTCGTAGGTCCCGGCGACGAACTCCGGGTTCGCCAGGAGCTCGGCGTGGAAGGCGAGATTGCACTTCGGCCCGGTGACGGTGAACTCGGCGACCGCCGCCCGGGCCCGGGCCAGTCCGGTCGCGCGGTCAGGTGCGTGCACGATCAGCTTGGCCATCAACGAGTCGTAGTGCGGCGTCACCGTGTTGCCGTTCCGGTACCCGGCGTCCACCCTGATCCCGTCGCCGGACGGCTCGACCCAGGCGGTGATGACCCCCGGCCCGGGGAGGAACCGCCGGGCGTCCTCGGCGTTGATCCGCAGCTCCAGCGCGTGCCCGGACGACACCGGCGACGACTCGTCGAAGCCGACGTCGGCACCGGCGGCGATCCGGAACTGCGCCTGCACCAGGTCGATCCCGAGCACTGCCTCGGTGATCGGGTGTTCGACCTGGAGCCGGGTGTTCATCTCGAGGAAGAAGAATTCGGCGGTGGGGCCTGAGCCTGCGAGCAGGAACTCCACCGTCCCGGCACCGCGGTATTCGACGGCCCGCCCGGCCTCCCGGGCCGCATCGAGCAGAGCCGCCCGGACCGGGTCCGCAGGCCCGCTGAACGCCGGTGACGGGGTCTCCTCGGCGACCTTCTGGTGGCGACGCTGGACCGAGCAGTCGCGCTCCCCCAGGGCCAGCACCCGGCCGTCCGCCAGCCCGAGGATCTGCACCTCGACGTGCCGGACCGACGTGAAGTACCTCTCGACGAAGACGGCCGGGTCGCCGAACAGCCGCTGCGCCACCCCCGCGACCTGGGCGAACGCCGCCGGCAACCGGTCAGGGTCGGCCACCACGGCCATCCCCATCCCGCCACCGCCGGCGGCCGCCTTGATCATCACCGGATAACCGACGTCGGCGGCGGCGGCCACGGCGTCGTCCGCTGTGCGCACCGCCCCGGACGAACCCGGTACCACCGGCACCCCTGCCGCCCGCATCACCGCGCGGGCCGCGATCTTGTCGCCCATCGCGGTGATCGAGGCCGGGTCGGGGCCGACCCAGATCATCCCGGCGGCGACCACGGCCTCCGCGAAGCCGGCGTCCTCGGAGAGAAACCCGTAGCCCGGATGGATCGCCGCCGCGTTGGTCGCCCGGGCTGCGGCCAGGACCGCGTCGACGTCCCGGTAGGACGCCCCGACGGCCGCCGGACCGAGCCGGACGGCCTCGTCGGCCTCGGCCACGAACGGCAGGTCGACGTCGGCGTCGGAGTACACCGCGATCGCCCGAATCCCCATCTGCCGGGCGGTCCTGACCACCCGGCGGGCGATCTCCCCGCGGTTGGCGACCAGAACGGAATCGAACACCGGCTCAGGAGACGGTGTCGAGAGCACCGACGGTGGCCCGGTAGACCGTGCCGTCGCCCCAGATGCCCGTGCCTCGGTCGTGCGCGGGGATCCACGCCGACTCGCCGCGCTGCAGGACGAGCTTGTCGCCCGCGGCGTCGGCGAGCTCGGCGGTGCCTTCGGTGCAGAGCACGATCTGCGGCCGGCCCGACGGCAGCGACACGATGTCACCCTCATCCGGGCCGCCCAGCTCGATGCGGGACAGTTCGAACTCGGCGGCCCCGGTTCGGTAGACGACCTCATGGGCGCCCACGGACTCGCCCCCCAGCACCTCGCGGTCACCGGTCGAGAAGTCCAGCACCCGCATCAGTTCCGGCACGTCCACGTGCTTGGGGGTGAGGCCACCACGGAGCACGTTGTCGGAGCTGGCCATCAGCTCGACCCCGACCCCCTCCAGATAGGCGTGCAGGTTGCCGGCCGGCAGGTAGAGCGCCTGACCCGGATCCAGGACGACGCGGTTGAGCATCAGCGCGGCGATCACCCCGGAGTCGCCCTGGTAGCGCTCACCCAGCTCCAGCAGAACCCGGTAGTCCCCGGCGTAGGGCGAACCCTCGGCCAACCGAGCCGCGGCGGCCGCGAGGACCGCGTCGAGCAACGTGTTCAGCGCGGTCTGCGGCAGCGTCATGAGCGTGGAGAACAGCGCCCGCACCCCCTGGGCGTCCGGCTGACCGGACAGCAACAACAGGTAGTGGTCCATCTGCGGCGCTTTCAGGCCGGCCAGCACGTCGACGGTGACCTGCGGGTCCCGGAAGCCGCACAGGGCGTGGAACTCGGTCAGCGCGCAGATCAGCTCCGGCTTGTGGAACCGGTCCTTGTAGTTGCGGTTCGGGTGGTTGACCGGGATCCCGGCGGCATCCTCCGCGTCGAACCCCGCATCGGCCTGCGCCGGCGTCGGGTGCGCCTGCAGCGACAGCGGCTGGTCCGCGGCCAGCACCTTCAGCAGGAACGGCAACCGAGAGGCGAAGCGGCCGGACACCGCCGCCCCCAGCTGCCCCTCGGGGTCGGCGGCGATCCACTCGTCGAGCCGTCGCGGCTCGCCGTGCACGACCACCTCGGACGGATCCCCCGGGTGCGCGCCCAGCCAGAGCTCCGCCTGGGGATGGGGTGACGGGACCGGCTCTCCCAACAATTCGGCGATGGCGGTCCTGGACCCCCACGCATACGGTCGAATCCGGTTACGCATCAACTCCACCGGTCGGAATCCTCCTCATCGCGATACGTGGCGACGACGGTGTCGGCCTCGAGCAGATGTCTGGCCCCGTCGTGCGCCCCCAGGCCGGCTGGTACGTCCAGCGGCGGTACCTGTCCTTCGGCGATGCCCACGTACACCGCCGTGAAATCCAACCGCACCATCATCAACGCCACCGACGCCCACTCCCGCACCCATCCCACCGGTTCGACCCGGGTCGGCTGGTCGGGCAGGCCGGTGGCCACGGGCGCGAGGCTCAGTTCAGGACCGTCGAGCAGGATCGCGGTCGGTAACGCCCGCTGCAGCGATCCTAGGAACGCCGACGCGGACCGGGCCATCATCTCGTCGGCGGGCCGGATGACCCGCAACAGTATCGGCAGGACCGGCAGCCGATCCGCACCGGGATCGTCGTCGTACGGGTCGGCGAAGACGTCCCGGCGGCGGCTGAGCCGGTCCATCAGCGCGGCCGCCCGGGTCATCTCCAGCGCGCCGAACACCGAAGCTGTGGCTCCGCCGAGTTCGGCCAGCGTGACTGCGGCGTGCCGGGCGAGCCGCTGCCCGACCGGGTCGAGTCCGACCAGCACCAGGTCGGCGGAGTGCCACTGCTGCGCGAGCGACACGGCCGGGTTGACGAATGCGTCGGTCTGAGGTGCGCACGCCAGCGCCTCGGTGTCGAGCAGCGCGGCCACGGTCTCGACGACCTCCGGGGTCAACCCGGGCTTGAGCATCCCCAGCGAGGACGCGACCATCAGCAGGAATGCCAGCCGACCCGGGCCGGCCAGGGCTTCGGGCACCCCGATCGGTGGCGGGTACAGCGCAGTCGGGACCGCCTCGGCCAACGGTCCGCGCGCCGATCCCCGGACCAGGACGGCGGCGCCCCGGCGACGGGCCACCGCGGCACCCGCGGCTTCGGTCGGGGTGCCGCACTCCAGCACGATGACGACGTCCAGCGCCCCCACCCAGAGCGGCAGGTCGGCGCGCACGATCACCGGCACCGGTCCCTGGGCGCCGACCAGCGCGGCGAAGACCTCCGCGTCGTGTACCGCGCGGCCGTCGGCGAGGATGACGACCGCCCGGGGCCGCAGGTCGGCCAGCTGCTCGGCGATCAGCGGCAACGCGGCACAGGTGGCCCGCACCTGGGCGCCGGCGGTGGCGGCGGCGGGCAGCACGACCACGTCGCTCAGCGGCCCGGGATCCTCGTCCTCTTCGGGGTCGTCCGGCTCGTCGGGGATGACGTCCTCCGCGTGCGGCTCCATGGGGTCCTCGAGGACCGGCTCCTCCGCGATGACGT
>JBDSLP010000012.1:0-4419 GCA_039916325.1 Nakamurella sp.
AGTTGATCGAGGCGGTGCCGTCGCCCATCAGGCTCACGGTGGGTCCGGAACCGTCCGGCGGACCGACGAACCACGCCTGATACTGGACACTCGCCGTGCCGGGGACGCCCATCGCGGCCGCGATGCGTTCGGCTGTCGCCGCGCTGACCACCTGGGACGCGTCGAACCCCCAGGCCTCGGCGCTGCCGCCCGCGGTCGACAGTCCCCCGTCGTTGAAATGTGTCCGGCCGTACATCCCACCGACGAGCTTCTGGTCGGTCGCCGCCATCACCCCCGGCCCGGTGGCGCCCTCCGTACTCCCGCGCTGCGGGAGCTGTGTCGACGGTGCGCCGAACCGCGGCGGTACCGGAGCGGTCGCCACGGCACTGGTGGCCGTGGTCCCTGCCCCGTTCTCGGCGGCCACGGAAACGGGGCTGCCCCCGGTCGACTGCCGTCCGACCACGAAGGACGCGCTGCCGACCAGGGCGACGACGGCGGCCACCGCGGCGATGCGCAGCCACCGACCGGTGGCCGCGGCCGCCGGTCGCAGCGGCACGACCGGGCTCTCGTCCGCCCGGGTGTCGAGTCGAGCGTCCAGCGCCCGACGTACCGCGGTCAGATCGATGTCGGCGTCCGCGGCGGGGTCACTGGCCCGCAGTCGGTCGAACGTCTCGTCGGTGGATCGCTCTCCCGGCTGTGGGGTCTCGTGATCGGACATGTCTTCTCCTACCGTGGTTCTCGGTCTTGGTGTGTCATTCATCAGATGTGTCGGACAGGGCGTTCCTTGTTGCCCGGGTCCGCCGCCGCCCGGTCGGATCAGCCCGCGGCCGCATCGAGCTGGTTCCACGCGTCTCGCAGCCGCGATCGGGCGCGGGACAGCGCCGCGTCGGCACCGCCGCGGGTGATGCCCAGGACTTCGGCCAGCTGATCCCCGGACAGACCGTCCCAGGCCGTCAGCAGCAGGATGCGTTGGTCGCGCGGTGACAACGCCGACAGCACCTGCCGGACGTCATCGGCGTCGTCACCCCACCGGGGCGTCTCGGCGTCGCCCTCGTCGGGGACGGAGTACAACGGGACCGGACGATGCTTGCGGTGGTGGTTGGCCACCACGAACCCCGCGGTGCGGTAGAGCCACGGCAGCTCGGCCTCGGCCGGGACGTCGTCCCGGCGTCGCCAGGCGGTCACGAAGACGTCAGCGGTGAGGTCGTCGGCGTCGGAGCGGGCGGCACGCCGGAGGACGAAACGGTGGATCGCCGGAGCGTGCGTCGTGAAGAGGCCGTCGAACCAGTTGTCGTCCCGCACCGCCACCGTGTCCCCCGCTCTTCGCCCGACTGATTCCCGGCGCCCGACCTGGGCCCGACCTGGGCCCGACCTGGGGACGACGTGGGCCCGACCTGGGCCCGACCTGGGCCCGACATGGGCCCGACATCTGGTCTGTGTCGCGGACGCCGGTGGGCTTGCAGTCGACCACAAAATGGTCGGGACCGAGCTGAGGTCGGCGGCGACCGATCACGCAACGATCCGGATCACCCGTTGGAGACGGTCGAGATCCCGCCTTCTGTAACTATGGGTAGTCCTCGCACACAGTCAGGTGAACATCGCGAGGCTGTCGTGATGAGGACGTCCGGACGAACTCCCATCAGCAATCAGTGAGATCAGCACCCATCAGGTACCGGGCGGCCCGCCGCCCGTGAGAGACGGAGACCCGGATGTCGGACAGCACGCACGTGGTCGGGCTTCAGGCCGCTTCCGCCCGTTCCGGCGCCGATGCCCGGAAGACCGCGACGCCGTCGTCCACTGGCGTGGGACTCCCGGTCGGCGAGAGCCGGTTCCAGCAGGTCCGTCGTCAGTTGCGGGTGCTCCAGGTCCAGCGCGTTGCCTACGGTCGCGGCCTCGACGCCGCCTGACCCGCTTCCGGCCGTCAGACCTGCTCCCGCTCGCCTTCCACCAGCCGTAACAGCGCGAAACCATAGGCCTCCTCGGGGTCGGCGTGCAGCACCGTCGACGCCACCCCGTTGACCTCCAGC
The DNA here is from genome assembly GCA_039916325.1 of Nakamurella sp. GTDB lineage: Bacteria > Actinomycetota > Actinomycetes > Mycobacteriales > Nakamurellaceae > Nakamurella. The sequence goes on from JBDSLP010000012.1 coordinate 2,007, forward strand.
TCCACCTGCCAGCCGTCCGGCACCACCCGGAGCACCCGGAACGTGCCGCCCAGCAGGTCACGCAGCTGCGATTCCCGGGGCAGCCACACCGCCTCGGACTGCTCGATCGAATCCAGCGCCCACTCGGTGGTGCCGTTGAAGCCGATGACGTCGCCGCTCGGTCGCCGGACTACCTCGACGACCATGGTGCTGAGGACGAAGACCTCGTCCGGATCATGAAGGGGGACGACGAAACGATCCCCCTCGGCCGGCGTCCAGCGGACACCGACGTCACGGAGCCGACGGGCGGTCGGGACACTGAGCATCCCGTCAGTATCACCGACCCGACCGTTGCGGCGCGGATCGGCGGCCCGCCCACCGATAGGCTCACCGTCATGCAGCAGTACCTGGATCTGATGAACTGTGTCCTGGCCGAAGGCCACGCCAAGTCCGATCGCACCGGAACCGGAACCCTGTCGGTGTTCGGGCACCAGATGCGCTTCGACCTCAGCGCCGGCTTCCCCGTGGTGACCACCAAGAAGATCCACATGCGCTCGGTCATCGTGGAGCTGTTGTGGTTCCTCCGTGGTGGGACCAACGTCCGCTGGTTGCAGGAACGGGGCGTCTCGATCTGGGACCAGTGGGCCGATCCCGAGGGTGAGCTGGGACCGGTGTACGGCCATCAGTGGCGCTCCTGGCCGACGCCGGACGGCGGTCACATCGACCAGATAGAGATGATCGTCGACGCGCTGAAGACCAACCCGGACTCGCGCCGGCACATCGTCTCGGCGTGGAACGTGGCCGAGGTGAACGCGATGGCGCTGCCGCCCTGTCACACGCTGTTCCAGTTCTACGTCGCCGACGGCAGGCTCTCCTGCCAGCTCTACCAACGCTCCGCCGACGTCTTCCTCGGGGTGCCGTTCAACATCGCGTCCTACGCCCTGCTGACGATGATGGTGGCCAAGGTGACCGGCCTCGAGCCCGGCGACTTCGTGCACACGCTCGGTGACGCGCACCTCTACAGCAACCATCTCGACCAGGCCCGGTTGCAGCTGACCCGGACCCCGAAGCAGCTACCGACGATGGTCATCGCGGACGGGATCGACGCGCTGGACCGATTCGACTACGAGCACTTCACGCTGCTGGATTACGTCAGCGATCCGGCGATCAAGGCCCCGATCGCCGTATGACGTTGACCGTGGTCGCCGCGGTCGCCGCCAACGGCGTGATCGGCCGGGACAACGACATGCCGTGGCACCTGCCCGAGGACCTGAAGCACTTCAAGGCGGTCACGATGGGCCGCACGCTGCTGATGGGTAGACGGACGTTCGACGCCATCGGCCGGCCTCTCCCCGGTCGACGCACGGTCGTGGTCACCCGGGATCGGAACTGGCATCACGACGGGGTGGAGGTGGCGTCCTCGCCCGACGATGCGTTGGAGCGGCTGGCCGGCCAGGACGTCATCCTCGCGGGCGGCGGCGAGCTCTACCGCCAGCTGTGGGATCGCGTGGACGCGCTCGAGATCACCCACATCGACCAGGTCGTCGACGGCGACACGACGTTGCCGCCGATCGACCCGGAGCGCTGGGTGGAAACCGCCCGGGACGACCGGGACGGCTTCTCCTTCGTCAGCTACCGACGCCGCTGACCTGTTGACGACGGGTGTCGTAGGGCACCACGATGCGCAACTGCGGGGTGAGGCCGGTGGTGACCGTTCGGGGAACCGCCACGGTCGCGACCGAACCTGCCTTCGCCGTCGCCGCGTGGTACTTGGACGTGTCGGACTGGATGGCGCGGGACACGGTGGTCAGGACGTCGGACAGTTCGACGTCCAGGGCGTCACAGATGGACGCCAGTAGTTCGCTCGACGCTTCCTTGCGGCCACGTTCAACCTCGGACAGGTAGCCCAGGGAGACATTGGCGGCCGTGGACACGTCGCGCAGCGTGCGGTTCTGGCGAGTGCGAGCATCCCGCAGCGTCTCGCCCAGCGCGTCTCGGAGCAGCACCGGATTCCTCCCCTGGTTCCTTCTTGCCCTAAATGATCCCGGGCACCGGCCCTCGGAGAGGGTCCGACCGGGATGCCAACACGGTACTCGCGAGGTCCGACAGACCACGTCGAGCCATCTCAACCGACGCCGACACCACTGCAACGCTCCAGTACCCGTTCTATGTTCCCGGCTCGCCCGGCTCGCCCGGCCCGCCCGGCTCGCCCGGCCCGCCCGGCCCGGGCCGCGCCGCCGCCCGCCGGGCGCTACAGCTCGGCCACGAGCCGCAGCAGATCGAGCGGGCTGAATGGCTTCGTCAGGACGAAGTCGGCGCCGGCCTCCCGAGCGCGCACGCGCGCCGCGTCGTCCGCCGTCGCCGTGAGCATGACGATCTTCGAGCCCGCCATCCCCGGCTCGCCGCGCATCCGGCGGCAGGCCTCGATGCCGTC
>JBDSLP010000013.1:0-3803 GCA_039916325.1 Nakamurella sp.
GCGATGTCCATCGAGAGGAACTCGGTGTCCCAGTCGGCGTCCACGGCGGGCACGGTGCCCTCGACCAGACCGGCGACGGCGGCATCGGCGTGCACGGTGACGCCGGCGCGTTGCAGGGCGCCGACCAGCCGCGGGACCGCAACGGCGGCGACATCGGCGTGCACCAGCAGGGTCTCGGCGGAGTTGCAGACGCTGGTGCGCCGGGTCTTGGAGTTCAGCAGGATGCGCTCGGCCATGTCCAGGTCGGCCGATGCATCGACGTAGACGTGAACGTTGCCGACGCCGGTCTCGATCACCGGCACCGTCGATCCCTCGACGACGGCCCGGATCAGCCCCGCACCACCGCGCGGGATGATGACGTCGACGAGTCCGCGGGCGGTCATCAGGTGCGACACCGACGCCCGGTCCACGCCCGGGACCAGCTGGATGGCGTCGGCGGGCAGACCGGCCGCGGTGGCGGCCGACGCGAGCACCTCGACCAGGGCGGCGTTGGAATGGTGCGCCGAGCCCGAGCCGCGCAGCAGCACGGCGTTCCCGGACTTCAGCGCGATGCCGGCGGCATCGGCGGTGACGTTGGGTCGGGCCTCGTAGATGATCGCGACGACGCCGAGCGGCACCCGGACCTGCTGCAGGGAAAGACCATTCGGCAGCACCGAACCCCGCACCGTCGTCCCGACCGGGTCCGGTAGGGCGATCAGGTCCTCCAGGCCGGTGGCCATCCCCTCTATCCGCGCGTCGGTCAGTCGCAACCGGTCGATGAGTCCGTCAGCAGTGCCCGCGGTCTCGGCGGAGGCGACGTCAGAACCGTTGGCAGCCAGGATGTGATGACGGTGGGTCCGAAGCGCATCGGCCATCGCCTGGAGGATGCGGTTCTTCGTCGCCGTCGACAGCTGAGCCACCGCTCGCGCCGCGGACTTCGCTCGACGAGCAGCCGCCAGCACGTCCTCGGCGGTGGCCACGGCGCCCGGCGGGGTTTCCACGGAGACGGTCACGACAGTTCCTCCTGACGGGGCATGGCAGCGGACGACAGTGGGATCGGGTTCATGTCGCCACCAGGTCGTCGGCGTGCACGACTTCGCGGCGATGCTCGGGGGGTAGGTCGCGGAGCGACCTACCCATCACGGCGGTGAGCTCCGCGGCATCGTGCCCGACGAAGCCGCGGGCCACGATCCGGCCGTCGGGGCCACGGAGGTCGACGACGTCACCGGACTCGAAGTCACCGCTGTATCCGGTGATACCGGCGGGTAGCAATGACTTCCGGCGCAGCGTGATCGCCGCCACGGCGCCCGCGTCGAGGGTGATCGACCCGGCCGATGTCGCGGCGTGGCGGAGCCAGAACAAGCGCGAGGTGGTCCGTCGCGGCATGGCGGCGAAGGCTGTGCCCACCTGCGGAGCATCAGTCGCCAGGCTGCTGGCGGCATCGGCCGCCGAAGCGAGCAGTACCGGGATGCCGGCCCCGGTCGCGGTCCGGGCGGCGGTCAACTTCGAACCCATCCCGCCGGTGCCGACATCGCTTCCGGAGTCAACGATCTGGACGCCGGTGAGGGTCGCCGGGTCGCCGACCTCAGCGATCCGGACCGAGTCCGGGAGGCGCGGATCGCCGGTGTAGAGCGCGTCCACGTCGGACAGCAACACCAGGGCGTCGGCACCGACCAGGTGCGCGACGAGGGCGGCCAACCGGTCGTTGTCACCGAAGCGGATCTCGTGGGTGGCCACCGTGTCGTTCTCGTTGACGACCGGGACCACCCCGAAGTGCAGCAACTTGGCCAGCGTGCGCTGCGCGTTGCGGTAGTGCGCGCGGCGGACGACGTCGTCGGAGGTCAACAGCACCTGTCCGACCGTCAGTCCGAAACGCGCGAAGGAACCCGCGTACTGCTCGGCGAGCAGCTGCTGGCCGACGGCCGCCGCAGCCTGCTGGGTGGCGAGGTCGCGAGGCCGGCGCTGCAGGCCCAACGGCGCCAGTCCGGCCGCGATGGCACCGGAGGACACCAGCACCACATGAGAGCCGGCCAGCTGCCGGGCGGCAAGGGCGTCCACCAGGGCGTCGAGCCGTCGACGGTCCAGCCCACCGGCCGCGGTGGTGATGGACGACGAGCCGACCTTGACCACGATGGTGCGTGCTGCGGCGACTGCGGTACGCGCTGCCGAGGCTTCCGCGGGCACCGTTCTCGCGGTCGCCGGCGTCACCTCCGCGACTTCAGCCGTGCCGCTCACCTTGTCTCACTCCCCCAGCTCGGCAGCCAACTGCGCACGAAGCCGGTCGATGTCGTACTCGTCGAGGTCGTCGTCCTCGACCTCGAGCCCGCGGCGCAACCGGTGCATGGCCTTGCGCTCCGCCGCGCCGACGCGATCGTTGCTCTCCAACCGAAGATCGGTGCCACGCCCGGTCCGGGTCAGCTCGACCCCGGCCAGGGTGGTGGGCTCCCATTCGAAGGTGACATCGGCAATGGTCACCGGCGCGCCCGGCCGGGCACCCAGCTTGGCCAGCTTGTCCTCCACACCCAGTCGCGCCAGGCGATCGGCCAGATACCCGACGGCCTCGTCGTTGGAGAAGTCGGTCTGGCGGATCCACCGCTCGGGCCGGGTGCCGGACACGATGAAGCCGCCCGCCTCCTCCGGATCGGGGCGAACGGTGAAATGGGTCTCGTCGACCGGCTTCGGTCGGATCACGATGCGCTCGCCGACCTGGGTAGGCCGGTCGGCGCGGTCGTTGCGGACCACCTCGGCCAGTGCGTACATCAGCTCCTTCAGGCCCTCGTGCGTCGCCGTCGACACCTCGAACACCTGGTAACCGGCGGCACGGAGGTCGGGCGCCACCAGCTCGGCCAGCTCCCGGGCCTGCGGCACGTCCATCTTGTTGAGCACGACCAGCCGCGGCTTGGTGTCGAAGTCGGTGGCCAGCGACGGTATGTATTCGGCCAGCTCCTTCTCCAGCGCAGCGATGTCGGACTCCGGGTCACGGCCGCCTTCGAAGGTCGCGCAGTCCACGACGTGCACCAGAACGGCGCAGCGCTCGATGTGCCGCAGGAATTCCAGACCCAGACCGCGGCCCTGGCTGGCGCCCGGGATCAGTCCGGGGACGTCGGCGACGGTGAAGACCTCGGCGCCGGCGGTGACCACGCCAAGGTTGGGCTGCAGGGTGGTGAAGGGGTAGTCAGCGATCTTCGGCTTGGCCGCGGAGAGCACCGACACCAGCGACGACTTGCCCGCCGACGGGAAGCCCAGCAGCCCGACGTCAGCGACCGACTTGAGCTCGAGGACGACGTCGGCGTCCCCGCCCGGCTCGCCGAGCAGCGCGAAACCGGGGGCCTTACGGCTCTTGGACGACAGGGCGGCATTGCCGAGACCACCGCGGCCACCGTGTGCGGCGACGAATTGGGCGCCGGCTCCGACCAGGTCGGCGAGGATGTTGCCGACCTCGTCCAGGACGACCGTGCCGTCGGGGACCCGCAGGACCAACGACTCGCCCTGTCCGCCGTTCTTGTGGTCACCGGCACCCGGCTTGCCGTTGCCGGCCTTGGCGTGCGGATGGAAGTGGAAGTCCAGCAGGGTGTGAACACTTGGATCGACGACCAGGGTGACGTCGCCGCCGTTGCCGCCGTCACCGCCGTCGGGACCGCCGAGGGGCTTGAACTTCTCGCGGTGAACGGACGCGCAGCCGTTGCCGCCGTCACCGGCCTGCAGGTGCAGAACGGTTCGATCGACGAATTTTGCCACAGCTGTCTTCCTTTCGCGCCACGGTACATCCGGGCGTACTACTGGGCACAGACCAAACGAGGGGCGGGTCCGGAGTGTTCCGGACC
>JBDSLP010000014.1:0-6611 GCA_039916325.1 Nakamurella sp.
CCCCGGCGCTGACACCACCACGACCGTCGGATCCACCGATCCGTCCGAGACCCCAGCTCCGACCGCCGCCCCGTCGACCACCGCGGGTCAGAGCTCGAGCGTCCCCAGTACCGCGGAGACCAGCGTCCAGACCAGTACCTCGGCGGAGACGACGACGGCCGGATCGACCGCTTCGGAGACCACGGCCACCCCGACCACATCCACGTCGACCACCGCCACGTCGAGCCCGACCAGCTCCACGACGACCTCGACCAGCGCTACGACGACGGCAGATCCGCCGCCTACCGCCGCCGCCGATCCGACGCCGGCGTCGAACGCTACCGCCGCCGCCGCGGCCGCCCCGGCCGCCACCGGGTCTGCTCCGGCCACCCCCGAGGCCGCGGTCGGTGAAGCCGGCGCCGGTGCATCGGTGCCCGCGCCGACCACCGCCGCGGTCGCGGGCCGGTGATGACCCGCTCCCGCCGCTCCCGGCTCACCGCCCCCGGCGCCGTGCTCGTCGCGGTGGCGCTCGCGGCGGGCTGTGGCACCCCGGACACCGAGCAGTTCAGCGCGACCGTGGCCCCACCCACCACGCTCGTCGTCTCCGACGGGTCGCTGCCGTCGGAGGGCACCACCGATCTTTCGGAAAGCCCACCGGACACCGGGATCTCGTCGGCGACGCCGAGCGCGACGCCGTCGGAGACAGTCCCGTCGAGCAGTCCGTCGGTGAGCCCGCCCGCCTCGGAGCCGGCCCCGGTCGATCCGGTCGTCGCCCTGGGAGCGACGGCGGTGGTGCCCTGGGGACCGGTGACCGCTGCGGACATCGGCCGCGCGGTCGCGCAGGTCGCCGGGATGACCGTGGCCGCCAAGGCCGGCTCGGTGGTGATGGCTGCGTCCGCGGCGGCGGTCGACAGCACCGTGGTCGGCGACCTCGGGCTCGCCGGGGTCAACCTGCTGGGCACTCGCGGAGTGCTCGACGGGACGTCCGGCGGACGGCCGTCCCAGGTCGCCGCGGTGACCGCGACGCTGGCCGCCCAGGTTCCGGCCGGGCAGGCCGGCTTCCCGCTGCTGATCGCCACCGACCAGGAGAACGGCACCGTCACCCGGCTGATCAACGGCTTCACCGAGCTGCCGGGCGCCGGCGACCTCGGCAGCATCGTCGATCTCGACACAGCGGTGCAGGCGACGACCGACGCCGCCGCGATCAGCGCGGCCGAGCTCGCCGCGGTCGGCATCAACCTCGACTTCGCGCCGGTCTCGGACCTGCTGCCGAGAAACGGCTCGTCGGGGATCGGTGACCGCTCGTTCGGCTCGGACCCGGCGCGGGTTGCGGCGCTGGTCGCGGCCGCTGTCCAGGGCTACCAGAACGCCGGGGTCGCCACCAGTCTCAAGCACTTCCCCGGGCTGGGGGAGGTGGCCGCCGACAGCCACGTCACGTTGGCGACGCTGACCGCGGACTGCGGTGCCTGGAACGCCCGGGCGTCCACCCCGGTGCGGGCCGGTGTGGACGCCGGGGCCGCGCTGGTGATGACCGGCCACACGCTGTTCCCGGCGGTGGACCCGGGCTCCGAACCGACCTCGCTGTCCAAGGTGGTGCTGCAGGACCTGCTCCGCGGCGACCCGGCCGTCCCGTTGTCGGGCGGCTGCACACCGGTCGGCTTCCGGGGGCTGGCGATCAGCGACTCGCTGGTGATGGCGCCGGTGACCGATGCCTACTCCACCGGCGAGGCGGCCTGGCGATCGCTGGCCGCCGGCGAGGACATCGTCCTGATGCCGGCCAGTCCGACCGCTGCGGTCGCCGGGATCACCGACGCGATCGGTACCGGGCAGCTGCCGGAGAGCCGGCTCAACGAGGCGTCGGTCCGGGTCTTCGCGCTGCGCGCGGCGCTGTCCCGGTCACCGCGGCCGGCGCTGGACACCGTCGGATCCGCGGCGAACGAGGCTGCGGCACAGGCGATCTGGAATCGGATCCGGTGACGGACGCGCTGACTGCCCCGCGGCGGTCGGGTCGCTGACCACCGCCGCCGTTCCCGCAGGTTCACTGTCGCTGCGATCAGCCGTAGCGGCAACAAAGGTGTGGTAACGGCCGCGAAGGCGACCTGTGCGCGACCTCAGGCTTTGGTGAAGATGAGCACGACGTTGTGCCCGCCGAAGCCGAAGGAGTCGTTGATCGCGGCGTTCAGCTGCACCTCGCGGGTGGTCTGGGCGACGTCGATCTCGATGTTCGGATCGAGGTTCTGGATGTTCTTCGTCCCGGGGACGATGTTGTTCTGGACGGCCAGCACGGTGGCGATGGCCTCGACCGCGCCTGCCGCACCGAGCATGTGGCCGGTCATCGACTTCGTCGCGGTGACCACCGGATGGGTACCGATCGCCTTCGCGATGGTGCGGGCCTCGGCGGCGTCACCGACCGGGGTCGAGGTCGCGTGCGCGTTCACGTGGTCGATATCGGTCGGGCTCAGCCCGGCCATCGCCAACGCCTTCCTGATGGCCCGCATGGAGCCCTCACCCTCGGGTTCCGGGGCGGTGATGTGGTACGCGTCGTTGGTCATGCCGATGCCGGCCAGCGTGCCGTAGATCTTGGCTCCGCGGGCCTCGGCGTGCGAGCGCCGTTCGAGCACCATGATCCCGGCACCCTCGCCGATGACGAAGCCGTCGCGGCCGGTGTCGAACGGGCGGGACGCGGTCAGCGGATCGTCGTTGCGGGTGCTCATCGCGCGCATCTGGGAGAACCCGGCGATGGGTAACGGGTGGATGCAGCCCTCGGCGCCGCCGGCCAGCGCGATGTCGATCTCCCCCTCCTTGATGAGCTTGTAGGCCCAGGCGATGCCCTCGGCGCCGGCCGCGCAGGCCGACACCGGAGCGTGCACCGCGCCGCGAGAGGTGTTCCACAGCCCGACCGCGGCGGCCGGGCCGTTGGGCATCAGCATCGGCACGGTCATCACCGAGACCTTGCGGATTCCGGCCGTCTCGAGCAGGTCGTCCTGGTCGAGCAGGGTGACCGCCCCACCGATACCGGTCCCGATGACGGTGCCCCGCCGCAGCGGGTCGATCTCGTCGGGGCTGCCGGCGTCGGCCCAGGCCTCCCGGGCGGCGATCAGCGCGGCCTGCTGGCTGCGGTCGAGCCGACGCGCCTCGACCCGCGGGAGGACCTCCAGCGGGTCGACGGCGAGCGGCGCGTGCAGGTTCACCGTGAGCTGGAACTTGTCCACCCAGGGCTTGTCGATGTTCTTGACACCGATGGTGCCGTCGAGCATGGCCTGCCACGTCTCCGGAGCGGTCCCGCCGATCGGCGTGGTGGCTCCGATGCCGGTGACGACGACGTCGTCAGCACTCATGGTGAAAGCTCCTTCGAGAAAGCGGGCGGCACCGCGAAGGGACGGCACCGGTAGCGCGGCGACCGCACGCAGCGGTCACCTGAGGGGACCTACTTGTGGGCGTCGATGTAGGTGACGGCGTCGTTGACGGTCTTGAGGTTGGCCAGCTCGTCGTCGGGGATCTTGACGCCGAAACGGTCCTCGGCCTGCACGGCGATCTCCACCATGGACAGCGAGTCGATGTCCAGGTCGTCGGTGAAGGTCTTCTCGGGGGTGACGTCCGCGGCGGGTACGCCGGCGACCTCTTCGACGATCTCGGCGAATCCGGTGAGGGTGTCCTCGTGTGCCACGATGTGTTCCTTTCGTAAAGGGTGTCAGCTCATCGGTTGACCTGACGGGTGAAGCCTGGGAAATCGTAGTGGTCGGGCGACGCCCGCTGGGGGAGGTGTTCCGGGCCGCCCTGGTGGCGAGGGCCCGGCGGGGACTAGGGAACCCGGTAGACCTGCCCGGCGAAGGTGAGACCGGCGCCGAACCCGACCGAGAGCACCAGGTCGCCGGAGCCGATCGAACCATCGTCGCGGGCCCGGCACAGCGCGACCGGTACCGACGCCGACGAGGTGTTGCCGGTGGTCACGATGTCACGGGCGACGACCACGTCGGGGCGGACGCCCTCCTTGATCAGCCTCTTGGCGATCGCGTCGATGATCCGAAGGTTGGCCTGATGGGTGACGAGCGCGTCGATGTCGGACAGCTGCAGACCGGCGAGCTCGACGGCCCGGATGCCGACCGGCGCGATCTGGGTGGTCGCCCAGCGGAACACCGCCTGACCGTCCTGGTACATCGTGGAGTTGCGGTCGGGGATCCGGATGGCTTGCGTCTGGTGCTCGTCGCTGCCCCAGGAGACCGGCCCGATTTCCTCGGTCTCGGACCCGGAGACCACCACAGCCCCGGCGGCGTCGGCGAAGATGATCGCCGTCGACCGGTCGGTCAGGTCGGTCCAGTCGGTCAGCTTGTCCACGCCGACCAGCAGCACGTGCTTGCCGGCCGCGGCCCGCACGGTGTGCGAGGCGATCGCCAGCCCGTAGCAGAACCCGGCACAGGCGGCGTTGATGTCGAACGACCCCGGCGCATGGATACCGAGCTCAGCGGCGATCTGGGTGGCCGCGTGCGGCACCGTACTGGGGAGCGTGCAGGTCGCGACGATCACCGTGTCGATGTCGGCGGCCGTCAGTCCGGCGTCGGCGATGGCGGACCGGCCGGCCTCGGCCCCCATCCAGACCGCGCTCTCGGCCGTCGAGGCCCAGCGCCGCTCCCGGATGCCGACCCGGGTACGGATCCATTCGTCGTCGGTGTCCATCGTCTCGGCCAGTTCGTCGTTGGTGACGACCCGCTCCGGGCGGTAGTAGCCCATCCCGCTGATCCTGGTGCCGGGCGGCGCGTCCAGCCGGGCGATCGTGGCGGTCATCGGGCGGCGCCGCCGGCGCTGTGCTCGGCGACGAACGCGGCCGCGGCCGGCAGATCGGCCGGGGACTTGAGAGCCATCGTGGCGGTTCCTCTGAGTTCGCGTTTGACCAGTCCGACCAGGGCGCCGGCCGGCGGTAGTTCCAGTACCCCGGTGACGCCGAGGCGAGCGAAGGTCGCCATGCACAGGTCCCAGCGGACCGGGCGGGTGACCTGGCGGACCAGTAATGCGAGGTACTCGGAGCCGGTGGCCACCGGGTCACCGGTCGCGTTGGTGAGCAGCGGGTAGGTCGGATCGGCCGCGGTGAGGTCACCGACGACGTCAGCCAGAGCGGCCTCGGCAGAAGCCATGTAGTGGGTGTGGAAGGCGCCCGAGACGGGCAGCGGCATCACCCGCGTACCGGCCGGCGGATCTGCCTGCAGGGCCGCGATGGCGGCGGCGGCACCGGCCGCGACGATCTGGCCGCCGCCGTTGCGGTTCGCGCCGACGAGATCGAGGTCGGCCAGCGCGGCGAGCACCACGTCGGGGTCGCCGCCGAGGACAGCCGCCATCGATGTGGGTTCGAGTCCGCAGGCCTGCGCCATCGCCCGCCCGCGGACGCCGGCCAGGGAAGTGGCCCGATCCGCGTCCAGGACGCCGGCGACGGCGGCCGCGGCGAGTTCACCGACGGAGTGCCCGGCAATCAGCGTGCCCGGCGGCAGGCCGAGCTCGCCGGCGGCCAGCAGGGCGGCGGCGACGACGAGCGGCTGGGTGACCGCGGTGTCCTTGATCTCGTCGGCGGTGGCGGTGGTCCCCAACCGGACGAGGTCGAGCCCGGCAGCCTCACCGAACCCATCGATCCGGGTGGCGAGGTGGGGGAGCTCCAGCCATGGGGCCAGCATTCCGGGTTTCTGCGATCCCTGACCGGGAGCGACGACAGCCAACATGGCCTTCACTCAACCACCGACCGGGCCGGTTCGCCGGACGGCGACGCACCAAGTCGCGAGGGGTCATTTGTAGGGATCCTATAAAAAGTCCGCAGGAAAGCGCCAAAGATCACACTGCCCGGGTCGCCGAGGTCGACGTGGATGTGCGCCGGCAGGATCCGGCTCGGTCGATGGCCGGGCGTCAACGCCGGAGGCGACCCAGGATCAGGGCGATCCGCAGCGCGGCCACGTCGCGTGGGTTCCAGGGATCGAAGCCGGTCAGCTCGGCCACCCGGTGCAGGCGGTAGCGCAACGTGTTCGGGTGGATGAACAGGCTCCGGGCCGCCGGCTCCAGGGCTGCGCCGTGTTCGAGGTAGCCGTCCACAGTCTCCAGCAGCGGCGTGGACGCCGCCGCCAGCGGGGTGTAGACGGTGTCCCGCAGGCGCCGGATCGCGGTGTCGTCGCCGGCCAGCACTCGCTCGACCAGCAGATCGGCTGAGCTCAGGAGCCGGGTGCCGCCCGTCCACGCGTGTGCCACCCGGAGTCCGGCGAACGCCTCCTCCGACGACCGGACCGCGCCGTCCAGTCCCGACGCCGGCGGGCCGTGGACGATCGGCCCGTCACCGAAGAGCGACTCGACATCGGCCGGGAACGGGTGCTCCTTGACCAGGGCCCCGCGTCCGCCCGGGGTGCCGGGTCCGGCGTCCTCGGCCGGCCACCCGGTGAGGACCACCACCAGCCGGCCACCCTGCACCCCGGAAAGCGCCGTCACCGCGCGGGTGTGAGCCCAGTCCGTCACGTGGCGGGCGTCCCGACCGTCACGCCCACCGATGCGGGCGGTTCCGACGAGAACGGCGACCGGCCCGATCGGGTCCCAACCCAGGGCGGCCGCCCGCGAGGCCAGCGAATCCGGGTTCTCGCCGCGCACGATGCCGTCGACCAGCGCGG
>JBDSLP010000015.1:0-21047 GCA_039916325.1 Nakamurella sp.
GTGTCGTTGTTCGTGGAGCGGCTCCTTTCCGGCTGTTTCGGGTGGTGCGGAGCCGGTGGGAACTGGTGCCGGTGTTGATGATGTGGGCGTTGAAGGTGAGCCGGTCTACGCAGGCTGCTGCCAGTCGGGGGTCGGTGAAGGTCTCGCCCCGCTCACTGAACGGGGCGTTGGACGCGCACGCGATCGAGGCACGCTCCTCTCGGGCGATGATGATCTGCAACAGGAGTTCGCAGCGCGGGGATCGAGGTGGACGTAGCCGAATTCGTCGAGGCAGCGCAGATCGACCCGGGCGTAGCGGTCGATGACGCGTGAGAGTTGTTTGTTGTCAGCAACTTCCGCGAGTTGGTTGACCAGCGTCGCGGTGGTTGTGAATCGGACCCGGTGGCCGGGGGTAGGTCGGGCACGGCGGGTGCGGTCGAAGTCGGCGAGTCGTTGGCTGCGCGGGAACCTGGACTCCCGGACCATGCGGAGTCGCCGCCGCCCGTCTCGGTCGTCGACCTCAGCGGTGAGGACCTCGGCGAGGAACGCGCCGCGCGAGAGTCGCTTGCGGCTGGGACCACGTCCCGGCGGCTGTCCGAGTGCCTGCGGGCCTCGACCGCGACCAGGTCCGGATCGCGTTGCCCGCTCAACTCGGCGTTCTCACGCTTGAGCAGGCGGACCTTCACCGATTCCTCCGACGACGTGCCAGCCCGGGCGCCGGCATCGACCTCGGCCCGGCGCACCCAGATCCGCACCGTCTCCGACGAGCCGACACCCGACAACTCGGCTACCCGAACCATCGCAGCCCACTCCGACTCGTGTTCCGGCATGATCTCCGCGACCATCAGAACCGCCCGCTCCTTCAGCTCCGGTGGGTACCTCCTGGTGGTGTTCCCTGACATGACTCCAGCCTTCCCAAGGTCTCCGGACACGCCGGGGTGATCCACATCGCCGACGCATCGGGAGTTCCGTGTACCGGGCGAGCCGATCGGTCAGGTTGCGTCAGCTACCCACCGCGACAATCAACAACCACGCGGCGAGAGTGAACCCCGCCATCGCGATCCAGATTCGCAGCTTGTGCGCGGGCACCCGCCGCGCCACCGACGGGCCGATTGCTCCACCCGCCAGAAACCCGATCCCCAAAGGTATTGCCGCTGCCCATTGCACGGAACCGAACGCGGTGAAGCCGATGGCAACGACGACCCCGCCGACGGTCAGTAGGACGTTCTTCATTGCGTTGGCGCGTGGAAGGTGCCCGTCAACGGTGAACAGCAACAGGGTCAGCATCATGATGCCGGAGCCGGCGCCGAAGTATCCCCCGTAGACGGCGACCCCGAACAGCCCGGCGGGCAACAGGCGGCGCCGTTCGTCACTCTGGCCGGGCACGCGCCTGGCAGCGATTTTCGGCTGCAGCAGCAGGATCACCGACCCACCTGCTACCAGGAAAGGCACGATCCATTCGAAGGTCCCGTGGGGCGTGATGAGCAGTAGCGCAGCTCCCACGGCGGCGCCGATGGCCGCGATGCCCGACCAGCGCAGAAGCTGCCGGCCTGATCCCTGGAGTTCTTCCCGGGAGGCCGGCGTCGACCCCAGCCCGATCGCGACTCCAGCGACCGAGTTCGCGATATTGGCCGGCAACGCAGGGATGCCCACAGCCAGCAGGACCGGGTAGGAGATCAACGAGGCGATTGCTCCTGCAGCACCGACTGTGCCGGCCACGATGCCGGCCCCCACCAGGACCCCGGCCTCTTGAACCTGTGACAGCACTCCCCAACCCTATGACCTCGGATGGCGCCGGCGGCACAACCAACCTCACCACTGCGGTGGCCGGCTGCCGATCGTCGTGCGTCGCCGGTGCCCGCGACCCCGAGGGGGCGACTACTTCCCGGAAGCGCCATCACCAACACGCGCGCGGGCCGTGCGGGCCCGGTCGTACAGCGCGGTGATCGCTGCGGTGGCGTCGCCAGAGGTGATGGCCGGTGGCGTGGTCCCCGTGGTGAGGAGCATCATGGCCAGCCGTTCTCGATCCTGGATGAGCCCGACGATGGCCCCGGTCATCTCCTGCTTGTTACCGACGAGAAGTCCGTCCAGACCATCGGTGATGTAGTCGCCGAGGCCGGTGTCGCGATATCCGATGATCGGCAGGCCGGCGGAGCGGGCTTCGTAGGCGGCGATGCCGAAGGCCTCCTGTCGGGAGGAGGCGATGAACAGGTGCGACTCGTGGTGCAGATCTCTGATCGCGGCGGTGTCCCGGTAGCCCAGCAGGGCCACCCAGTCGGCGAGGTCGTTGTCGTTGATCTGTCGTTGCAGGTCGTCCCGGCGGGGCCCGTCGCCGACGATGCTGACCGCGACCTTGGTCCCCGGGGGGAGTTGCCGGCGCACCTGCGCCAGCACGTCGATGACTTCGTCGAGATGTTTGCGCTTCTTGAGCCGTCCGACGAGCACGATCCGGACGGCACCCGAGAGATCACGCGTGCTCGGGATGCCGGCGCTCCACCATCGGCTGTCGATGAGGTTGGGGACAACCGACACCTGGCGCACCGTGGGAAACGTGCGGCGGACCTGCTTGGCCGCCACGCTGCTGACCCCGGACCACGCGGCCCGCATCCGACCCCCGCCGAACAGGAGGGTACTGATCCTGGTGGCGACCGTGACCTGCCACCACAGCGAGTGAACCGTCGCGGCCACCGGAATCCGGCGCCGACTGGCCGCCCTCGTCACGTAGACCGCCAGGGGCGACACGACGGTGAAATGCGCGTGCAGCAGATCGATCTCGCGGCCGTCCAGCACCTGCGCGACGATGGCCCGGTTACGCCAGGGAAAGGCCACGGTCAGCCATCGACCTGGGGCGGCGCGGACAACGTCCACCGCACGGTCGATCTCGGCGGTGTCAGCCACGGCGGTGATGACGGTGACGTCGTGGCCCTGCGCGATCTGGTGCCGAACCAGGGTCTCCACCTGGCGCTCGATCCCACCGATGTCCGGTGCGAAGGAGTCGGCGACGTGCACGATCCTCATGGACGTTCCTGCTCCGCGGGCTGAAGGGACGGGGCGGCCGGACTCCCGGAACGTAACCGCACCGGCAGGGATTGCAGGCCGTAGACGATGGACAGGTCGTGGAACCGGAGTTGGTCCGCCGGGACGGCCAGCGCCATCGTCGGGAACCGACGCACGAGAGCGCGGAACGTGACGCGCAGCTGCATCCGGGCGAGCTCTGCTCCGACACAGCGGTGCATCCCGTAGCCGAAAGCGAGGTGGGCCTGACTTGCCCTGGTCGGATCGAAACGGTCGGGGGCGGCGCCGAAGACGTCGTCGCGGTTGGCGCGGCTCAGTGAACAGATCACCACATCGCCGGCGCGGACGCGCTGGCCGGACAGGTCGAGGTCGTGGGTGGCAAAGCGCGGAAACGACACCTGAACCACGCTGAGGTAGCGCAGCAGTTCGTCGACCGTCGGGTTGACCGCCGAGTCGTCAGCCTGCATGCGCCGTCGCGCGTCGTCGTCCCGGATCAGAGCCAGCGTGCCCAGGGCCAACATGCTGGCCGACGTTTCGTATCCGCCGGTGAAGACGCCGTCCGCGAGGCCCGCGATGGTGTCGTCGTCCTCGTCGTCGCCGTGCGACCGCAGCATGGCGGCGATGAGGCCGCCGCCCGGTGACCGGCGTTGTCTGCTGACCGCCTCGCGCATGAATTCACGCGACTCCGAGATGGCCCCGAAAACGCCGGCGCCGCCCTTCCCCACGTCGAATCTGTCGTGGCCCAGCCGCCGGAAGCGGTCGCGGTCCTCGGCCGGCAGACCGAGCAATTCGCAGATCACCTGGAAGGGAACCGGGAAGGCGAGATCGTCGACGATGTCGGCAACCGGCCCGCCCTGTTCCATCGCCGTCAGGTGCTGGTCGACGATGCTTTCGACGGCCGGCTGCAGGGCGGCGAGCCGCCGTGCCGTGAAATGCGGCATCAGTATCTTGCGCAGCGCCGTGTGGTCGGGCGGATCGGTGAAACCCAGGCCGCCGATGCGGTTACGGGCGCCGTTGCCGCCGACCAGGGAGCGGATGTCGGTGCTGTACGTGGGGTCGGACAGCACCGCGCGGGCATGCTGGTGGTCGCTGACGTGCCAGACGTTCATCCCCAGAATCTGGCCGACTGCTCGGACCGGGGCCGGATCGGTGTCACCTGGGGTCAGTGGGATCGGGTCGAGGTCATCTCGGCGAAGGGTGTCGGTGAGCCAGGTGGGCAGATCGGACACGTCGACGAGACCGGTGCGTCGGCGCGACGGCAAGGTCAGCAACCGGCCGATCAGCCAACGGCGGGCCAGGCTGAGGGTCCGGTGGCGGGCCTGGCTCAGGCTGCCCATTTTCGCGGCGTACGGCGGACCGTCACCCGATCGATCGGACGTCAGGGCGGAAGCGGGCATGCCGCCCAGTATCTACTGAGGTCGGTCCGGCTTTCGAGACCGACGTGGGTGCGTTGCGCGCACGCTGTCCAGGATGTCGTCGATCGGCGTGGCCCCGGGCGGTCGTCCGCGCTCGACGTACCACTCCCGTCCGAAGATCAACCGGTACAGCGGCTTCGGGAGGCGCAGCATCCACGCGAGGCCGCGTTCGCTCCCGGCGTCGGTGGTTCCCTGGCTGTGGTGGGCCGCCATCGCCGCCCGCTTGGCATCCAGATGGCCCGAGACGTCCACGCGGTGGGTGAGGTCCTGCCGCGCGGTGAACAGCGCATCGAACCGGGACGGATCGAAGTCAGAGGATCGGGGTGCGAAACGACGCCCGAGCGACAGGGCGCGTCGGAGCAGATCTCGATCGACGGTCGCTTCCAGCACCAGTCCGGTGCCGGCCAGCTGGGCCGCCCGGGCACCGACCAGGTGCACCTGCACATGGTCCGGATGACCGTATCCGCCCACCCGGTCGTACGTCGTCAGGGCGTCCGCGGATTCCTCCCTCAGCACCTGCGCGAGACGCTCGGCCGCCGCCTCCACCGACATCGCGGCGAAGGCGTCCTCGGTGAACGGTCCGTCACGGGTATCACTGCCGGAATCCGCGTACCCCAGGACCACCGTCCGGGCACAGCCCAGCGCCTTCGCGGAGGCGTACAGCTCGGCCAGACGCACATCGCCGAGTGCCGTCGTGGTGGTGAGTTCCTCGGCCGCGAGGCCCTTCTCGCCGACCGTGGCTGTGACCAGGACCACGCGGTGACCCTCCGCGGACAACCGGGCCATCGTGCCACCGGTCAGCAGCGCCTCGTCATCGGGATGCGCGTGGAAGAATACGACCGTGTAGGTCGGACCACCGGGCCCGGCCGGCCGGCGGTGCGATCGGGAGAAGTACGACACCCACCGAGTGTGACCTGACCCGAAGGGGATACGAGGGGCAGGTGTCCAACTACTGGGTCGTGGTGTGTCTGAGCCTGCTGGCCGCCTTGGTGTTCGCAGTCTCCACCTCACTGAAGCACGTGAGCGCCGGCCAGGTCCCCGACGCGCAGAACATGCACCCCCGGAACGTCTTCCGGTTCATCCGCGCGACGGTTTCCCATCGCCTGTGGCTGGCCGGGATCGCTTGTGACGCCGTCGGACTCGCGCTCCAGATTCTCGCGTTGCATCTCGGGGCCCTCAGCGTCGTTCAACCGCTGATGCTGACCAGCCTCGTCTTCGCGCTCGTCATCCGAGGCTGGTTCGAGCACCGTCACATCGGTCGTCGCCGGTCCGCCTGGGCGTTGATCCTCACCATCGGTCTGGGGTGCTTCGTTCTCCTGGCCGCACCATCGACCGTGGCTGTCGGTGCTGCGGCCGACCCGTCCGCCGCCGTCGTCGCCGGAGCATCGGGCCTGGTCCTGGTCGGGACCGGCGTCTTCCTCGGGCGCCGCCTCCGCAACCGGGAATGGCGGGCCGTGATCCTGGGATCAGCCGTCGGGGTGATCTACGCAGCCACCGCGGCGCTGATCAAGGCCGCCACCGACGTCGGGGTGCGGAATCCGCTGGACCTTCTCAGCAGTTGGCAGCTCTACACGGTGATCGCGGTCGGCGCACTCGGGTTGGTGCTGAGCCAGCTCACGTTCCAGGCGGGTCCACTGACCGCCAGCCTGCCCGCCACGGCGACGGCGGACCCACTACTGAGCATCGTCATCGGGGTGAGCGTCTACGACGAGAGAATCCGGCAAGGATTCGGGACCGACGTGTCGCTGGTCCTTCTGCTGGTCCTCCTTGGGGTCGCTGTTCTTCAGCTCACCCGTGAGCCCACCTAGACGCCGCCGCCACGGTCATCGCCGAGGCGAAAATGGTGCCCGGCAGCTGACGCCCACACCGGACCGACCGGGCCGGGCGCACCCTGCACGGCGTCAACCAGCGGTCAGCCGTCGAGTCGCTCCCGGATCTGCTCGAGCTGCCCGAACAGATCCTGCGCCTGCTTCTCGTAGGGATCGCCGGGAGGCAGTCGGTGTATGTGGCCATCTGCGCCGAAGAGGACGGTACCGCCACCGAAAAGCCGGCCACCACCTGCCACCAGCACCGGCCGTGACGCGATCGAATAGCTGAGAGTGGCGGCGTCCGGGCTCATTGCCGTGACTTGGACCCGTCCCCCTCCGGTGATCTCGGGGATCCGGCCGCCCCAGGTGACCTGTTCACCGGCATGCAGAAGGGTGGGTGCGTCAGCGGTCGCATAGGCCAGCACCACTGGGGCACCGCTGATCCCGCCGTCCCATCGATAGGAGCTGCGCAACTCGAAGGAGAACGGGCCGATCTCTGCCCGTACGACACCATTCCGCTCCCCGCTCTGAGGTACCAGGGGCGAAAGGACCACCGATCCGAGCACGGGAGTCGAGAGCCCACCCCCTCCCGCTGTGGCGTCGACCCGATGAACCTGCCCCGGCCGTAGCCATCCTCGTTCCAGCAGTTCGGCACTGGACAGCGCCGGGCCCATCGGCCCCCAATCGACGCTGCCGAATGATGGTGGGACTGCTGCGTAACGAAACGAGTCATCCTCGGACATGCCGCTGTAGGGCGTGACGGCCGGATTGAAGCCGGCGGCGCGTCCCATCGCTCGGGCCAGGTGGGCGAGAGTGACGGTGCCGGTGGCGACTTCGAGCACCTCGAAGGGCAGCTTTTCCAGCCGACGGGGGTGATCTGCGGTCTCGCAGCCCGACGTCTTGGGCAGCACCCCGGAGTCCAGCTGCATCCGGCCGACATAGCCGGCGTCGAGACCGTCGACGCTGAACAGCGCGATACCGGTGAAGAACCGCAGGTCTACCGGAAGGATCCGGGTCGGATCGGCCGGGTTCCACGTACTCAGGGCGGCTTCCATCGCAAGACCGGCCCGCTCGGCTGGGCTGAGCTGGCTCAGCCCAGCCAGGTTGATCATGACGCGCACGAACCCGTTCTTGCCGGCGTGATCGTCCGGGGTCAGTACGTACTCCCCGGCGGTCCAGAAGGCCGCCCCGGCCATGTCCTGCCAGTACAGTTCCGCGCCCCGCACCAGGTCTTCGAGTGTGCCCCGGTCGTAGCTGCCGGTGCTGTCGCTGGACCCGTAGGGCAGGACCAACCAGCGTGCGGTGTCCCGCAATCCGCCGATCTGCGGATTGGACCAGAACGTCACTACCGCCGAGGATCCGTCCGCCGCAATGGAATCGGCCCGGATGCCTACGTTGCCTTCCCCGAAGCGGGCCTCGAATGTGTCGAACTCCCCCAGGTACTGCCGACCCTGCATCGAGGGCACCAGAGACGGGATGTCGTTCTCGCCGCCGACATGATGCACCAGCACGACCCCGCGCTCCTGGCCGCCCGCATGAGATGTCGTCTCGATGTTGCGGTCCCATCCGTCGCGGCGCCGGTACTCGACCAGGAACGGACCGAAACGGGCCCCGGGCCAGGTTCCGTGCCCGACGCCGTCGGATGCGGGCGGTCGCAGCACGGCCTGATCGAACGGCGTACCGGGGCCGGGTGCAGGATGGAACAGGTCCGCTTCAGCAAGCACCTGCGCATCCACGAGGTGCGTGATGGCAAGGCTCGGTCCGGCTTTCCCCAGCGCGAAGTCGGCGTCCGCGGACGTGGGCCGGTAGGACCCGCAGTTGTCGTAGGACATGATGTCGTAGGGGTCGCCGTAGGCGCCGGGCCAGCAGTCGTTGTGCAGGTCTTCGCTGCGAGGCTTGATGCCGCGACCGTGGTCGAAGCCGTAGCAGTGACCCATTTCGTGAGCCAGGAAGCCCCGTGAGTTCAGCCCGGCGAAGTCGATCTCGGCATAGCCGAAGTGAAAAGCGTTGTCTTGCACAGACTCGTGGCCCTGCGGCCGTCCCGGGCACACCTGTCCCCCGAGCGTGATGGCCCGGCAGTAGCTGCACGCCGACCACTCGCGCTCTGCCGGCGGGGACTTCCACCCAGCCAGCACCCGGACCTGATTCGGCGACTCGACGTGCCCGCCACCCGCCGGGCACTCCGCGTAATTGGGTCGGGGCGCGATCGCGTCGTCGTACAGGGATCCACATCTGCTGCACTTCCCGACCAGCTTGGTGCGCGGCACGTCTGCGGCTGCCACGCTCATGTAGGTGCGACTCTGCAGCGAGTGCACGCCTCCGGCCGCGCAGGGCCGAGTGGCGTCGACAGCCTGCAGCAAGCACCAGCACCGGTTGCACCGTCGCCAGGAGTCGTCGGCCCAGGCCGGGGTGGATCCGTAGCCGTCGATGCCCCACACCACATCGCCGAGACCGTCCCGGGTCAAGGCGCCGCCGCTGCACGGGAAGTTGTAGATCGCGAGGACGCCGCGGTAGTCGGACAGGTTGGGAACCAGCCGTTTGGCATGATCGACGAGTGTGGACCGAGCGAGGTCATCCTGATAACCGGGATGGGTCTTCACGCTCCAGTCGCTGGACGCCCACGGCAGCACGACGGTGTCCTTCACCTCGATCAGGCCGCGAGTCTGTTGAGCCCAGTAGTCCGTCAGGGAGGTGCCGCCGAATCCGTCCGCGGCGAACAGGGCCCGGACACTCTCAACAAGGCTGTCGGCCGGCGAAGTCGCCTCGAGATACTGCGGAACGACCACCCAGGGCTTCTTCGGGTCACGCACGCTCATGTCAGTCACTCCAGGCGCCGGCCGGTCGCCAGGTCCGTGGCCGGTGCGCAGGGACCCGCTCCGTGAAGGGGACGGTACTCTCTGGCGGATCGTTCGGCAGTGATCAGCCCGAGGGGTTTCAGGCACAGGCGCGCCCATGCCGCAACCCGGCTGTCTCCGGTGCCTGCGGTGTCACCACCGGCACGAAAATGGCAGGGTGTGAACCCGCGGCGCACACCGTTCCGCGGCACCACAACCCGTCGCCCCCGACCGATGAGCGGGTCGGCGCCGCCGCTCAGCCGGGCAGGGTGCCCGCCGTCACGGCACCGCGCAGCACCGTCGCAGCGACCGGCATCGACCGCAGCTGCGCCGGGGACGCCGTGAGCGGATCCTGCTCGAGCACCACCAGGTCGGCGGGGGCGCCGGGGACGATCAGCCGGCCGCGGGTGGACGCGGCGAGCGCGGCCGCCACCGGGATGGTCTGCTCCGGATGCCACGGCGGCAGCCCGTCCCGGCTCCGCGACACCGCGGCGGCGATGCCGCGCCACGGGTCCAATGGCGACACCGGCGCGTCCGATCCGAGCGCCAACGTCGCCCCGGCCCGCCACAACGCGCCGACCGGGAACGCGCGGCCGGTCCGGTCGGCCCAGTACCGGTCGGCCACGTCGCGGTCGTCCATCGCGTGCTCGGGTTGCATGCTGGCGGTCACGCCGAGGGCGGCGAATCGCGGCAGGTCGGCGTCGGCGACCAGCTGGGCGTGCTCCATCCGGCCGCCGCTGCCCAACACGGCGAAGGTGTCCAACGCGATCCGGACCGCCTCGTCACCGATGGCGTGAACCGCGGGCACGAGACCGCCGGCCACGGCTCGGCGCAACAGGCCCAACAACGCGTCGGGCGACACGGTCAACCAGCCGTTGGCACCGTCGGCGTCGCGGTCCCGACAGCAGGCGGTCCGGGTGTTCAGCGAGCCGTCGATGAGGATCTTGAACGGACCGACGCGGATGAGGTCGTCGCCCCCCGGCACTGCGTCGCCGGTCCGCAACCCTTCTCGCAGCGCGCGGTCGAGTTCCGTCGGATAGATCCCGGCGTCGACCCGCAGGTTCCGAAGGCCGCCGGCCACCCGGCGTGCCCACACCGTCGCGTTCCACGCCATCTCGAGGTCGACGATGCCCACCACCCCACGCGCGGCGGCGGCGGCCGCCTCCGCAGCCCACCGGTCGGCCAGCGCATCGGGCACCTCGTCCAGCTGCCGGGTCACCGCGAAGGCGGCGTCCTCGCGCAGAACGTCGTCGATGGCGGCCACCCCGAAGCGCACCGAGGCGGCCGTGTTCAGCCAGACGGAGTGCAGATCCGCCGACACCAACACCACCGCCCGGGCGCCCGCTGCGGCATCGAGTTGCTCTCGGCTGGGCGCGTCGGTCCACAGCCCGTCGCGGAAGCCGTAGCCGACCAGCGGATGGTCGGCGGCCGCTGCGCCGGCCAGATGGTCGCGCACCATCGCCGCGGCGTGCGCCGCACCGGTGGCGGCGGAGATGTCCAGCCGCTGCCGCATCAGCGCCCACTGGGTGAAGTGCACGTGCTCGTCCCACAGACCCGATAACAGCCAGCGGCCGTCCAGCGCCACCGGCCGCACTCCCGAAACCTTTACCACAGCTCCGATCTCGGTGATGATCCCGTCCCGCAGCAGCACGTCGACCGGGTCCGGCCCGCTACCGACCAGCCGCGCGTCCCGCAGCAACAGCGGCTCAGCCACGACCGTGCGCCCGGCGCATCTGCACGGCCAGCGCCGGAGCGGCGTACGGCCCGGGTCGCTCGAGCCGGTCGATGACCCGCTCGACCACCGCGACCGGCTTGTCCTGACTGAGCTTGGCCTTGGTGGTGATTCGGGTCGGGGTCAACCGGACGCCGACGGTACCGGCGCTGATCCGACGCGCGTGGGCGGCGTCGACGGGGTCGGCCATCAGTCGGCGCGGTCGGTCGACGTGATCCTCCAGGTGGTCGACAAGCGCGGCCAGAACCGCGAGATTCTCGGCAGCATCGAGGATCTCGGGCACCCCAGCCAGGTGGGCGACGATGAAGTTCCAGGTCGGCACCGCCGGCGCCACGCCGTACCAGCTGGGCGAGATGTAGCCGTGCGGGCCGTGCACGATGATCAGCAGCTCGTGCCGCCCCAGCTCGAGCACCTCCTCGTCCGGCCGACCGAGATGGGTCAGCAGGGACAGCTCCGACCGGCTCTCGTCGACCAACACCGGGTAGTGCGATGCGACCAGACCGGCCGAGGTGTCGCTGACGAGCGTCGCCCACGGGTTGTCCCGGACGAGCTGCTTGAGCTCCGCCGGATCGAAGGCGTAGTCGGAGTTCGTGCGCACCCCGGCTACCGGTGAGCCCGGCAGCGGCGCACCGCCATCAGGACCAGCGCCCTCGCCGCCTCGATCGTCTCGGTGATCGAGACCTGTTCCCGCGGAGCGTGAGCCATCCGGACGTCGCCCGGGCCGTACAGCAGGGTCGGGATGCCGCCGATGCCGGTGTACAGGCGCAGGTCGCTGCCGTAGGGGGCGGCTCGTTGACCGACCGGCGGCCGGCCGCCGCTGTCCGCCACCGCCGCGGCGACCTGCCCGATCAGCGGGTCGTCGGGGGTGATGGCGCCACTGGCGAACTGGCCGCCGGACCACACCAGCCCGACGGGGTGGTCGGACAGCCACGGGTCGGCGCGGACAGCGGCGGCCACCGCGTCCTCGAACGCCGTCCGGGCCAGCGCCGGGTCCTCGCCGAGCTGTACGCCCAGACGTCCCTCGGCCACCAGCTTGTCCGGAACGCTGCTCGACCAGTCACCGGCGACGATCCGGCCGATGGAGATGGGGTAGGGGAGCTGATTGCCACCGAAGAGCGGGTCCGGGACGGCGTTTCGCTCCCGCTCCAGCTCGGCAATGGCCCGGTGTACCGGCAGGAACGCCTCGAAGGCGCTGACCCCTTCCAGCCGGGTGCTGCCATGGGCGGCGAGCCCCGGCACCGTCAGCGTGAAAGTCAGGGCGCCCGCGTGGGCGGTGACCACCTGGCCGCTGGTCGGTTCAGTGATGACGGCCGCGTCGCCGGTGTGCCCGCGGACCAGGGTCGCGAAGGCGCCCAGGCCACCGTCCTCCTCGCTGACCACCGAGTGCACGGCGAACGGGCGCTCCCACACCAGCCCCGAGGCGAGCAGGGTCCGGGCCACCGCGGTGTTCACCGCGACACCGGCTTTCATGTCGCAGGCGCCGCGGCCGTACACGACGTCACCCTCGATACGGCCGCCGAACGGCGCGTGCCCGCCCCAGCGGTGCACATCCCCCAACGGCACCACGTCGACGTGGCCCTGCAACACCAGCGCCGGCGTACCCGCCCCCGAGGTCGCCACCACCCCGTAACCCTCCACCCGGTCGGCCTCGGTACCGGGGAAGCGCGGATCCGCTTCCAGCGCCGCGAGGTCGAGCTTCCATGTGTCCACAGCCAGGCCCAGGTCGGCCAGCTGGGCCGACTGCCGGTGCTGCAGATCGGACTCGGCGTCGGTCCCGGTGACGCTCGGCACCCGGATCAGGTCGACCAGGTCCTGGACCAGGGCCGCCTCGTCCAGGCAGGACAGGGCGTGGGATTCGTCGGGAGTCAGCATGTGCGGGTCAGCATCAGTCGAAGCCTCGAGGTCGGCGGAACGGTCCGCCCACGGGATGATCGTCCGCGCGCCGACGTCGATGAAGACCTCTGGACACCGCGGGCGACCGTGACCGTGGGCTCGCCTGAGCAGGGATGACTGCAATAGGGAGCATCCTCCCAGATCCAGCCCGGGAGACCCCGCATCCGACGACGCGGATCGCCCGGGTGTGAAATGGGCGACCTGCCGTGAAGAATGGGGTGACGAACAGCGACGCCCAGCGACGTCAAGCGGCCGCCAACGCCCCGGCGGGCCGTCCCGGGCCGGGCGCGGTGTCTGTGGCCCGCAGCCGCGGGACCTCCTCCTAGACTGCGAACTCAGGCGTCAGCCCGGCGCACCTGACCGCATCGAAGGTGGGACTGGCGTGACGATCGAGCCGGTGGTGGCGGCGCCCTCGGCGCCGCTCCGGGTCGCCGCCCGGATCCCGTTCACCACCGGGTACGTCGTCCTCACCCTCGTGCTGTCGGTGGTACTCGGCACGCTGTGGCAGCCGGTCGACGAGAAGTCGTGGTTCGACCTGGTCGGCTACGGCCTGCCCGCTTTCCTGGACGGCCGTTGGTACACACTCGTCACCGGCAACTTCTTCGCCCTCATCCCGATCTACTACGTCTTCGTCGCCGCCGGCTTCGCGATCGTCACCGGATTCGCCGAGTGGCGGCTCGGCACCCGCCGCACACTGGTCATCACCGTCGGCTATCAGATCGGCGCGGTGATCCTCACCGCCCTGCTGTTCTGGATCTTCCGCGGCATCGACTGGCCGTGGGCCGCCGAGCGCGCCACCGAGCTCGACGTCGGTTTCTCGGCGGGCATGATGGCCGCCGTCTCCGTCGCCAGCGCCACCCTCCGACCACCCTGGCGGCTCCGGCTGCGGCTGCTGATCTGGGTCTACGTGCTCTATTCACTGTTCTTCATCGGGCAGATGGCCGACGCCGAGCACAGCATCGCGGTGCTGCTCAGCCTGCCGTTCTCGACCCGGCTGGCCGGTTCCCGCGGGCTCCAGGCGCGGGCGCTGCCGACCCGCTTCGAGGTCCGCCAGCTGGCGTTCATGCTGGTGCTGGTCACCGCGGTCACCCAGCTGCTGTCGGTCTTCCTGCCTGACCGACTCACCCCGTTCGGCGCCACCGACGACACCTCGGACGTCTGGTACGTGCTGGTCGTCAACCTCGGCGTCACCCTGCTGATCGCCAACGGGCTTCGCCGCGGCCGCCGACTCGCCTGGTGGGGGGAGATGGTGCTGCTGTCGGTACCGCTGCTGCTCGGTGTGGTGGTGATCTTCGTCCTCGTCCTCTCGATGTTCGTCGACCACCCCGACCTCACCGCCGACGACGTCCCGCAGTTCAGCGCGAACGTGCTGTATTCCGTGGGCGTATTCATCCTGCTGATCGTCTGCCGGGACGCCTTCCGGGTCCCCCGCCGCAGCCGCCGCCGGCTCGCCGCCGGCTCCCAGCCGGACGTGGCCAAGGCATTGCTGCGCCGTTGGGGCGGCGACACGATCTCGTGGATGACGACCTGGCCGGAGAACCGACACCTGGTCACCGCCGACAATGAGAGCTACCTGGCCTACCGCCGGCACGCCGGGGTCGCTGTCGCCCTCGGCGATCCCATCGGCCCGCCTGGATCCACCGCGGCGACGATCGGCGCCTTCGTCGCCGCCTGCGACAAGGCCGGCATCATCCCGTACCTGTTCTCCTGCACTTCGAAGACCATCGCCGTCACCCATGCGCTCGGCTGGCCGAGCGTCCAGGTGGCCGAGGACAACCTCATCGATCTGCCGACCCTGGAGTTCAAGGGCAAGAAGTGGCAGGACATCCGGACCGCCTTGAACAGGGCGCCCAAGGAGGGCATCGAGTTCCGGATGGTGACGCTGGCCGACGAGCCGTGGTCGACGGTGAACAAGGTGGAGAACATCTCGGCGGAGTGGCTCGGTGAGCAGAAATTGCCCGAGATGGGTTTCACCCTGGGCGGTCTGACCGAGGCGCTGGACACCGAGGTGCGGGTGGGGCTGGCCGTGGACGCGGCGGGCACCATTCACGGGGTCACGTCCTGGATGCCGGTCTACGGCGAGGGCGGGGTGGTGGTCGGTTGGACGCTGGACCTGATGCGACGCGGGGCCGACGGCGGCTTCCGCGCCACCATGGAGTTCCTGATCGCCTCGTCCTGCCTGTGGTTCAAGGCTGAGGGAGCCCTGATCGTGTCGCTGTCCGGAGCACCGCTGGCCCGCTCGGACACCGACGCAGCCCCCGGCTCGGCGATCGAGAAGTTCCTGGACACCCTCGGCGCGCAGCTCGAGCCGGTCTACGGCTTCCGCTCGTTGCACGCCTTCAAGGCGAAGTTCCAGCCCCGGCTGTCACCGATCTACATGGCCTACCGCGACGAGGCGGACCTACCCCGGATCGGCATCGCCCTCACCCGGGCGTACCTGCCGACCGCGGGTCTGGGCGACATGCTGGCCGTCGTGCGGCACTGAGGGCGCAGGTCGGCGACGATCGGGTCAGCGTCGGACGCCTTGTTCCTGGATCCACGCCCGGGTGGTGGACCCCAGGACCAGCAACAACGAGATGATCGGCATCACCACGAAGATCAACGCCCCCTGCCGGGCATCGAACTGGACCGCCCACCACAACGACAGCACCAGCGACAGCCCGGCGCCGGCGATCAGTAGCTGCGGCTTGCGCTGTTGCACCGCCACTCCACCGGCGATCAGCAGGCCGGCCGACACCAGGGTGAGCAGGCCCAGCACGGTGAGCACGCCGGTGTAGGCCCGGCCGGCCCTGACGTCGAGGTCCGACAGCGCCGACCCGCCGGCCAGCGTGAGGATTCCCGCGATGACCAGCAGTCCGCCCTGGACGAAGGCGAGCACCGCGGCGCCGATGACGACCCCCGGCTTCACCGGGCCGGTCGGCTCCTGCGGGTAAGCGCCGGGCGGGTAGGCCCCGGGCGGGTAGGCGCCGCCGCCGGCATGGGGCTGGTAGCCCGGAGGCAGGTAGCCGGGCTGCTGGTGGGGCTGCTGCTGCGCGGTCGGCGGGAACATCGGCTGCACGAACCCGTCGGCGGGTGGCTGGTAAGTCCCCCGAGCACGAGCCTGCCGCGCCCACGCCGGAGCGTCCGGGCCGAGTGCGGGATAAAGGGCTGAGGGGTCGGTGTGCTGGCGACACGGGTCGGGACGCGGTGGGGAGCCGTCCGTCATGCCGTCCGTCATGGCGTCCTCCGGTCGTCGGCGTCGGTCCGCCGGGGATCCGGTAGCGGCCGGGCCGACCCCGTGATCCTGCCGCATCGGCCTCCGGCCGGGGCTGGTTCGACCGAGCCGTGCCGCCGGGCCGATACGTTGAGTCGATGTCCGACGCCACTACCCACCCGCTCACCGCCCACCCGCTCACCGTCCACCCGCTCGCCGCCGTCCCCGCCACACTGTTCGACGACCCCACGGCTGAGGCCCGGTGGCGGGCCCGGTTCGACGCCGTCCGGATCGGCCTGCCGGATCCGGCGCGGGACGCCCCGGACCGGACGGTGTTGGTGAGCAACGAATCCGGCGTCTACGAACTGCACACCTGGGAGGTCGGATCGGGCGAGCGGATCCAGGCCACCGACCGCGCCGACGGCACCACCCACGGGACGTTGAGCTGCGACGGCACCGACTTGTGGTGGTTCGACGACGAGGCCGGCGACGAGTTCGGCGGGTGGCGACGGCAGCCTTTCGGCAGCACAGGTCCTGCGGTCGAGGCTCTCCCCGGAGTGGCCCCCGGCTACCCGGCGGGCCTCGAACTGGGCGAGCGGGTGGTCGTCGCCGGGTTCGCCGACGACGACGGTTCCCGGGTGCACCTGTCCGACGATGCCGGGACCCGAACCGTGTACGCCCACGCCGAGGATGCCTCCGTCGGGGCGCTGTCTCGGGACGAGACCCGTTGGGTGTTGGCTCATTCCGAGGCCGGTGACTCCCGCTACCCGGAGCTGCGGGTGTACGCGGTGGCCGACGGCGCGATTGTGGTCGAGCTGTCCGACGGGCCCGGGAAGGGCCTCGCCCCGCAGGCCTTCTCCCCCGTCGCCGGCGACCAACGGCTGCTGGTCGGCCACGAGCGCCGCGGCCGCGACGAGCTGCTGATCTGGGACACCGCCACCGGTGCGGTCACCGAGATCGTCCTGGATCTGCCCGGTGACATCGACGCCGACTTCTACCCCGACGCGTCCGCCCTGCTCGTCTCGCACACCCACACCGGCCGGACCACCCTGCATCGCTACGACCTGGGCCCGGGCACCCTGACCGAACTCCCCGCCGCCCCCGGATCGGTCAGCGGTGCGATCGCCCGCCCCGACGGGGCCGTCTGGTACCGGCACTCCTCGGCCGCGTCGGCGGCGTCGGTGCGGGCACTCGCCGACGGGGTCGACGAGGTGCTGCTGAACCCGCCGGGCGGGGCGGCGCCGGGCTCCCAGCCGCTCGCCGACCTCTGGGTGGAGGGCCCCGGTGGGTCGATCCATGCCTTCACCAGTCGCCCGGCCGGCATCGCGGGTCCGCTGCCGACGCTGTTCTACATCCACGGCGGCCCGGCCGCTGCCGACGACGACTCCTTCGACGCCACCCGCGCGACCTGGCTTGACGCCGGGTTCGCCGTCGTTCAGGTCAACTACCGCGGGTCCACCGGTTACGGCTCGGCCTGGCGGGACGCGCTCACCGAGCGGATCGGCCACACCGAGCTGGCCGACATAACCGCCGTGCACGATCGGGTCGTCGCCGACGGACTCACCGACCCGGCCCGCAGCGTGCTGATGGGGTACAGCTGGGGCGGCTTCCTGACCCTGCTGGGCATCGGCACCGACCCCGACCGCTGGGCGGCCGCGGTCGCCGGGGCCCCGGTGGCCGACTACCTGGCCGCCTACGAAGACGAGATGGAGCCGCTGCGGGCCTACGACCGCGCCCTGTTCGGCGGGTCGCCCGCGGAGGTGCCGACGAAGTACCGGGACTCCTCGCCGTTGACCTGGCTGGACGCCGTCCGTACGCCGGTGCTGGTGTCGGCCGGCGCGAACGACCCACGGACGCCGATCCGACAGGTCGAGAACTACCTTGACGGGCTGGCCGCTGGTGGGCACCGCTATGAGCTGTACCGGTACGACGCCGGTCACGGTTCGATGGTGGTCGCCGAGCGGATGCGCCAGGTCGCCGTCGAGTTGGACTTCGTCCGCCGAATGCTCGCCGACCTGCGGTGACCTCCGCGCGCGGCGGTGTGGTGGTCGCGACCCTGGGCATGCTGGTCGCCTGCAGCACACCGTCAGCGCTCACGACCACGCCCTCGGTGCTCACGACCACGCCCTCGGCGCTCACGACCACGCCGTCACCGTCGACCTCAGCGCGCGTCCACCCCGGCCGGCTGCACGTGGACCCCCTGCTACGCCACCCCGACTGAGGATGGCTCACTACCGGGCGAGGTCCGGGAGGCCAGCGGCATCGCCGCGTCCGGCGTCGATCCGACCTGTACCTCGTGGTGGACGATGCACACAGCACCGACACCATCGTGGCCGTGCGGGGCGACGGCTCGCCGTTCGCGACCATCGACGTCGACGGAATGTCGGCGGTCAACGCCGAGGCGCTGTCCGCCGGGGTGTGCTCGGCCGGCTCGACCGAGCGGTGCCTGTACGTCGGGGACATCGGCGGCAACTCCGGTCGCGGCGAGGTCGCCGTCCACCGTCTCCCCGAGCCGGTCGGGGCGTCGGCCGGGTCCGGTGCGTCGGTGACCGCCGAAGCGTGGACATACGCCTACCCGGACGGGCCCTACGACGCCGAAGCGATGCTGGTGGGCGACCCGGCCGACTTCGCCTCGTGGCCGTGGCACCAGGTGCCGATACCCGATCAGTGGCAGTCGGAGGGCATCACCTACCGGACCGCTTCCTGCGGCTACGTGGTCGTCTCCGAGAAGTCCCCGTTCGGGCGCGCCGCGATCGGCGGTGTCGGCTGCGCCTGACCCGTGATCTCCGCTATGTTTCGGCAGTCCGCATCCCGATATTCGGGCACCCGAACTATGGTGGACCAAACTTCGGAGTGTGGGTCTCCGAATCATGGGGGTCCGACGACGACGAAGGGTGGGGCAGTGACCGAACCGGCTTCCGTGGCCACGGTGCTCGCCACCAACGACGACCGCGTCCCCCGCGACCGGCGGCCACCCTGGGGGCGGCGGATCCGAACCTCGTTGACCCTGCTCGGTCCGGCCTTCGTCGCCGCGGTCGCCTACGTCGATCCGGGGAATTTCGCCACCAACTTCTCCGGCGGCGCCACCTTCGGCTACCTGCTGCTGTGGGTCATCGTCACCGCGAACCTGATGGCGATGCTCATCCAGACCCTGACCGCCAAGCTCGGCCTGGCCACCGGCCGCGACCTCGCGTCGCTGTGCCGCGAACGGTTCCCCCGACCGGTCACCTGGGGGCTCTGGCTGCAGGCCGAGGCGGTCGCCATCGCCACCGACATCGCCGAGATCGTCGGCGGCGCTGTCGCTCTCAGCCTCCTGTTCGGGATCCCGCTCCCGGCCGGCGGGGTCATCTCGGCCGTGGTCGCGTTCGGACTGCTGGCCCTGCAGCAGCGGGGACACCGTCCGTTCGAGCTGGTCATCGGTGGCCTGCTGGCCGTGATCGGGCTGGGCTTCGGCTACACCCTGATCCGCTCCGGAGCCAGCCCGTCGGGGATGGCCGAGGGTCTGGTGCCGCGCTTCGAGGGGGTCGACAGCATCCTGCTGGCGACCGGCATCCTCGGGGCGACGGTGATGCCGCACGTCATCTACGTGCACTCGGCGCTGGTCCCCGACCGGTATCCGCTTCCTACCGACGTGACCCGGCACGCGCTGCCCGCGCCGAAACGCCGTC
This sequence comes from Nakamurella sp., assembly GCA_039916325.1. Lineage (GTDB taxonomy): Bacteria > Actinomycetota > Actinomycetes > Mycobacteriales > Nakamurellaceae > Nakamurella. The sequence continues at coordinate 19,538 of JBDSLP010000015.1, forward strand.
AGCTGCTGCGCACCCAGCGCACCGACGTCGTCATCGCGATGGGCCTGGCCGGGGTGGTCAACGCCGTGATGCTGGTGATCGCGGCCCAGCTCTTCTTCGGCGGGTCGACCGAGGTGGCGACCCTGGAGGAGGTGCACGCCGGACTCGGGATGAAGCTGGGCAGCTCGGCGGCCATCGCCTTCGGAGTAGCTCTGCTGGCGTCCGGACTGGCCGCGTCTGCGGTGGGTACCTACGCCGGCCAGGTCATCATGGCCGGGTTTTTGCGCAAGCGGATCCCGCTGTTGGCCCGCCGGCTGATCACGGTGCTGCCCGCACTGCTGATCCTGACCAGCGGCGCCGACCCGACCCAGGCGTTGGTCTGGTCGCAGGTGGTGCTGAGCTTCGGTATCCCGTTCGCGCTGATCCCGCTGGTCTGGCTGACCTCCCGCCGCGACCTGATGGGCCCCTGGGTGAACCGTCGGGTGACGACGATCTTCGCTTCCGTGGTCGCGGCGGCGATCGTCGGACTGAACGCGTTCCTGCTGGTCAACCTGGCACTGGGCTGACCTCCCGGCTGCCCCGTCCCCGCCCGAGCAGCAACCTCAGGAACGCTTGGCGGCGACGAGCTCGGCGATCTGCACGGCGTTGAGCGCCGCGCCCTTACGCAGGTTGTCGTTGCTGATGAACAACACCAGGCCGCGGCCATCGGGCGCGCTCTGGTCCGCGCGGATCCGACCGACGTAGCTGGGGTCGGCACCGGCGGCCTGCAGCGGGTTCGGCACGTCGGTCAGTTCCACGCCCGGGGCCTCCGCGAGCAGTTCGGTGGCCCGCTCGACCGACAGGGGCCGCGCGAACTCGACGTTGAGCGACAGCGAGTGTCCCGTGAAGACGGGCACCCGGACGCACGTCCCGGCCACCCGCAGGTCGGGGAGGCCGAGGATCTTGCGCGACTCGTTGCGCAGCTTCTGCTCCTCGTCGGTCTCGCCGAGGCCGTCGTCGACGATCGAGCCGGCCATCGGCAGCACGTTGTAGGCGATCGGGGCCACGTACTTCACCGGGTCGGGGAAGATCACGGCCGCGCCGTCGTAGGCGAGCTCGGAGGCCCGTCCACCGGCTGCCGCCACCTGGCCGGAGAGCTCCTCGACGCCTGCGACGCCGGAACCGGAGACCGCCTGGTAGGTCGAGACGATCAGGCGCACGAGGCCGGCCTCGTCGTGCAGCACCTTGAGCACGGGCATCGCGGCCATGGTGGTGCAGTTGGGGTTGGCGATGATGCCCCTGCGCGCATTCGCGAGGTCGCCGGGGTTGACCTCGGAGACCACGAGCGGTACGTCGGGGTCCATCCTGAAGGCCGAGGAGTTGTCGACCACGACGGCGCCGGCAGCCGCGAACCGCGGCGCCTGAACCCGAGACATGGTGGCACCTGCGGAGAACAGCGCGATGTCGAGACCCGACGGGTCGGCCGTCTCGGCGTCCTCGACCTCGATCTCCTGGCCGCGGAACGTCAGCTTCTTGCCCTGCGAGCGAGCCG
>JBDSLP010000016.1:0-15250 GCA_039916325.1 Nakamurella sp.
TCACCCGTAGCAGTCAGCTCAGGGTCGAGGGCGGCGGCCACTTCTGCCTGTACGCGCTGTCGTGTGTGCTCCCGGTCCTGGCCGCCAAGCAGCGCGCCATCGATCCGGGCGACTGGATGAGCCGCGACAGCGAGGTCGCCTGCCCCGATCCGGATGAGCGACTCATCATGCGGATCGAGCGCGGGCCCTTGGTCGCGCTGCCGACGGACGAGCTCACCTGATGTCGCAGGTCTCCGTCGCGGTCCAGACCGACAAGACCGCCACCGAATACGCCCGGCTCGCCGCCCGCGTCGAGGATCTCGGCTTCGACGGGATGAGCGTATTCTCCGACCTCGGGTATCAGCCGCCGCTGATGGCTCTCACCGCGATCGCCCAGGCCACCCGACGGATCCGGATCGGCGCCGCCTGCTGGAACCCGTTCACCACCCATCCGGTCGAGATCGCCGGCCAGGCGGCCGCTCTCGACATCGCCAGCGACGGACGCGGCTACGTCGGGTTGGCCCGCGGCTCCTGGCTGGACCGGATCGGCCTCTCCACCGCCGACGGGCTGGGGCGCCTCGCCGACAGTGCCGAGATCATCCGGCGGCTGCTCGCCGGTGACGACAGCGGGTACCGGGGATCGGTGCTGAGCATCGAGCCGGGCTTTGGTTTCGGCTTTCCCCGGCGCCGCCCGTCGATGCCGCTGCTGTTCGGGGTCTGGGGCCCGAAGGCCTCGGCGCTGGCCGCCCGGTACGCCGACGAGGTCAAGATCGGTGGCTCGGCGAACCCCGCCATGGTCACCGTGATGCGGGATCGACTGGCCACCGGGGCGGTCGCGGCCGGCCGGTCGACCGACGCGGTCGGCATCGTCGCCGGTGCGGTGACGGTCGTCGACCGGGACCGTCGCGCGGCCCGCCGGCGGGCCCGTTCGGAAGTGGCCGTGTACCTCGACGTCGTCGGTGCGTTGGACCCGACCGTCGACCTCCCTGACGACCTGCTGACCGAGGTGCGTACCGCTTTGGAGCAGGGCGACGCCGAGGCGGCCGGCGCCCGGATTCCCGACGACGTGCTCGACTGCTTCGCCTTCGCCGGGTCGCCTGACGACATCGCCGCGCAGGCTTCCCGGTTGTTCGAGGCCGGGGCTTCCCGGGTCGAGTTCGGGACACCCCACGGACTCACGGATCTCGGGGGGGTCGAAATGCTCGGCACCGCGGTGCTTCCGGCGTTGACGCAGTGGCGGTCGTGACCGCCGCCGAGGTCGCCGACCGCTACCTCGCCGATCTCGCCGCCACCGACGGCGACGCTGCGGCGCTGACCGGTCGCGCGCCGTCGTTCCTGCTGACGCAGACAACTCCGGACGCCTTCGACAGCCGTGCGGAGGCTGCCCGTCGGGCGCACGCCGCGCTCGCGTCGGTGGTTCCCTCCGACACCGCCGACCGCACCCTGGCGGCGGCTCTCGCCGAACGGACCGCGAGTGAGATCGACCTTTTCGACAGTGGTTTCACGCCCCGACTGCTGGCCCCGCTGGCCACCCCGGTGCACCTGATCCGGGAGACGTTCGACGATCTGCCGAGCGCCACCGCGGGCGACTGGGACCGTATCGGGCAGGCCCTGCGGGAGGTGCCCGCCGCGCTGGCCGGGTACGGCCAGACGTTGCGCCGAGCCGCCGACCGCGGTCAGGTCGCAGCGCCGCGGCAGATCCTCGGGGTGGCCGCACAGTGCCGGGCCTGGATCGACCCGGCTGGCGACGACTTCTACCCACAGCTGGTCGGGCGCGCCGAGGTCCCGGAGGTGCTGCGGCGCGGCCTGTCCCGGAATGCCGCGGCCGCTTCCACCGCGACGGTGGCGTTCGCCGACATGCTCACCACCTATCTGTTGCCCCGTGCCTGCGGGCCTGATGCAGTCGGTCGCGACCTGTACACGGTCACCGCGTCGGCCTTCCTCGGGAGTGCCGTGGACCTCGACGACACCTACGCCTACGGCTGGGCCGAGCTGCATCGGATCCGGCGCGAGATCGCCTCGGTGGCCGCGACCATCAGCCCGGACGGGGTGCCGGCCGCGGTGGCCGCTCTGGACGGTGATCCCGACTTCCAGCTCTGCGGCAGTGACGCGCTCGCCGGCTGGTTGCACGGCCGGATGATCGAGATCGCCGACGCCGTGGACGGTGTGCATTTCGACCTACCGCCCCGCGCCCGGCTGCCGGAGTGCCGGATCGCCACCGCGACCAGCGGGGTCATGTATTACACGCCGCCCGATCCGCTGCTGACCCGGCCGGGGCGGGTGTTCTGGACCCGCCCGCCCGGCGATGCCGTCACCCGGACCTGGCGCGAGGTGACCACCGTCCACCACGAGGGCATCCCCGGTCATCACCTGCAGACGGTGACCGCACTGACCGCGCCGGGACTGCACCCCTGGCAGCGGGCGATGTGTCACGTGCACGGCTATGTCGAGGGTTGGGCACACCACGTCGAGGACTACGCCGACGAGATCGGCCTGCTGCGGGGGCCGGGTGAGCGGCTCGGGATGCTGTTCGGCCAGGCCTGGCGGGCCGCCCGCATCGTCATCGACGCCGGGCTGCACCTGGACCTGCCGATCCCGGCCGACAACGGCGTCACCACCGCCACCCGCTGGACGCCGGAGGTGGGGGTCCGGTTCCTGGTCGACGCCGCCGGCGTCGACGAGCGCTCGGCCCGCTTCGAGGTCGACCGCTACCTCGGCTGGCCGGCCCAGGCGCTCGCCTTCCGGATCGGTGCCCGGCTCTGGGCCGAGACGGTGGCGGCCGCGAAACGGCGGTGGGGCAGCGACTTCGACGCCCGCCGCTTCCACACCGAAACGCTTCGGCGTGGTCCGATGGGCCTGGGCCCGATGCACGACCTGGTCCTCGGCAACAACTGAGCTCAGCGCACCCGTGGTGCTCGGATGTACACGAAAGTCGCTGCGAGCAGCAATGTGCCGGCCGCCGTGAGCAGCGCGGCGGAGGTGCCGTCGACGAAGGCCTGGCGGGCGGCGTCGACCAGAGTGCCGCTGGCCGGGCCGAGCCGATCGACGGCGCCGCTGGACAGAAAGGCGATCGACGACCGGGTGCCGTCGGCGATCGGGCCCGGCAGGCCGGCGAGTGCTGGGGCGACGCTGTCCCGGTAGCCACGGACCAGCATGCCGCCGAGGACGGCGATGCCAATCGCGCTGCCGAATTCCCGCGATACGTCGTTCACGGCGGAGGCCACGCCCTGCTTGTCGGACGGCAATGACGCCGTGATCGCCGTGGTTGCAGGCGTTCCCGCGAGCCCCATGCCGAGACCGAACAAGGCGAGACCGACGTAGAACACGACCGGATGAAACTCCCTCTGCAGCAACCCCATCGTGCCCAGCCCTGCGGCCAGACTGATCAGCCCGGCGGCACCGACCCTGTTGGTACCCCACCGTGTTGCCGCCTGTGGGGCCAGCCGGGCGGTAGGAATGAGAACCACTGGCAGCGGCAGCAGTGTCAGCGCCGCCTGCAGCGGGCTGCGTCCGACGACGAACTGGAGGTACTGCAGCACGATGTAGAAGAATCCGAACGCCGCGAAGAACTGCACCGTGATCGACAACGAGCCGGCGCCGAACCCGCGTAGCGCGAACAGCCGCACGTCCAGCAGCGGGTGCGCACTGTGCAGCTGACCTACGACGAACCCGGCCAGCGCGGCGACCGACACCGCAGCCGCGATCAGGGTCAGACCGTCCGTCCAGCCCCGGTCGGCGCCTTCGATGATGGCGAAGACCAGGGCGGCCACGCCGAGCAGCGACAGCACCGCCCCGGGAACGTCCAACGGTGTCGGGTGGGTGGTTCGAGACGGCGGGATCACCCACAGCGTCCCGACCAGCCCGAGGGCGGCCAGCGCGACATTGAGCCCGAAGAACGAGCTCCAGTCGAGGAACTCGAGGAGCACGCCGGAGGCAAACAGCCCGAGAACTGCTCCAGCTCCGGTGATCCCGACCCAGACGCCGATGGCCCGGCCCCGCTCCTCCTCCGGGAACGACGTGGTGATGACCGACAGCGTGGTCGGCATGACTGCCGCGGCACCGACCCCCATGACAGCGCGGACGGCGATCAGGGTAGCGGGGCCGTCGACGGTCAGCGCCCACGCAGCGGCACTGCCGAAGATCAGCAGCCCGGCGACCAGGATTCCGCGGCGCCCGTAGCGGTCGCCGAGTGCGCCGGCGGTCAGCAACAGGCCCGCGAAAACAACGGTGTAGGCGTCGACGATCCAGGTCAGCTGGGTCTGGTTGGCGCCGGTGTCCCTCGCGAGCTCCGGCAGCGCGACGTTCAGGCCGCTGACCGCGGACACCACCATCATCAACGCGATCCCGACGACGGCCAGTACCGCCCGCCGTCGACCAGGGCTCAGCTCGGGAGCCTCCAGGACTGTCGAGAGCCGATGTGTCATGGCCGGTTGTCCTTACTGAACTCAGATGTCCACACGTAAGGAATTCTGCGCTTATGGAATTAAATCGTCAAGGGGATACCGTGGTGGACGTGTCCGAACTCGCTGCCGATCCGTCGGCTTCCCGCGCCAGAAGCAGCCGGCGCACCGGGCGACGACCGGGCGACAGCGGCACCCGGTCCACCATCGAATCGGCGGCCCGCCGCCAGTTCGCGGCTCAGGGCTACGACCGCACATCGATGCGATCGGTCGCTGTCGAGGCGGTTGTGGACCCAGGGCTGGTGGCGCACTACTTCGGCACCAAGCCGCAGTTGTTCAGCGCGGTCGTGGAATTGCCGATCGATCCGGCCGTCGTCATCCCGATCGTGATGAACGGTGACCGGCAGGAGATCGGCCATCGGCTGGCGGGTGTGATGGCCACGGTGCTGGGGTCACCGGACGGAGCGGCCACCATGACGGCGCTGGTGCGATGTGCGGCCAGCGAGCCCGCCGCCGCCGAGGTGATCCGGCGCCGCTTCACCCACGACGTGCTCACACCGCTGGCCGCCGCGATCGGGATGGATCATCCGGAGGCGCGGGCGGCGTTGACCGCCTCCCAGGTGATCGGCCTGGTGATGGCCCGCGAGGTGGTGGGGCTGGAGCCGCTGCGGACCCTGAACCGCGAGCAGCTGACCACCCTGATCGGCGGCACGATCCAGCGCTACCTGGCCGAGCCGCTCGACTGGTGACCGGGCAACGATTCAGCTCAGGCGTTCCTCGTGGTGGTGGACGAATTTCCAGACCCCGTCGATCCGACGCAGAGCCGAAGTGCAGCGGAGGTTCTCGTTCAGCGCGGCATCCGCGAACACGGCGTCCAGGACGTGGTGCTCGACGGCCAGGTCACCGTGCACCGTGATGGACGGGGCTGAGGCCGTCAATGCCACCGGTTCCTTGCGGGCCGTGGTGTGGGCCGACGTCGCTGCGCTGCGCGCGGCGACCAGGTCGGCCTTGGTCCGCATCGCGGACGTCGCGGTCTCCCACATGGTGCAGCCGTCGGCCAGGTGGTCCTCCAGGCGCATCCGGTCGTTGTCCAGGTAGGCCTGGTAGAGGTCCGTTACCACCGCCCACACCGCGGCCTGTTCGGCGTCCAGCTCGTGGCTCATCGGGTTCCCAACCGGTCATCGCGGAGGACGATTCCGGCCTGCATCACGAACGAGATGCCTCCCATGGCGGCGATGTCGGCCAGTGGATCGTCGTCGACGGCGATCAGGTCGGCCACGTACCCCCGGGCTACCCGCCCGACGTGGTCATCGATCCGGCAGAGTGCGGCGCCGTTGAGCGTCGCCGATCGCAGCGTGTCCACTACCGATAACCCAGCCTGATGCATGAAGCCCATCTCGGCGACGAACGCCGGCACCCCGCCGCAGTCGTCGCCCGGCGGGTAGTCGGTGCCGTTGGTCAGCGTCACACCGGCCGCGATCAACCGCTGGATGCTCAACAGGTGCTCACCCGACGCCGCTCGGGCGTTGGCGATGGAGTGCTCCTCGAAGTGGTTGGCCCGCATCCAGCTCTCGCTGCGGGTGACGCTCAACGTCGGGCTGACGTAGATGCCCGGCCGGGCCAGCAACGCTGCGGTCGCCTCGTCGACCGCGTAGGCGTGCTCGAAGCTGGTGACGCCCTGGTCCAGCGCCTGCCGGATGGCAGCGTGGTGTCCCGCGTGGGCGACGACGTACGTCCCGGCCTCGCCGGCAGCCCTTACCACGGCACCGATCTCGGCATCTGTCATCTCAGAGACGTCGGGGCTCTCGCCGGCGTGCGCGAGTCCGCCGGTGATGAAGATCTTCAGGTGGTCGGCGCCGGCCTCGAGCTCGGCGACCGCGGCGGCGTAGAAGGCGTCCGGCCCCTGCGCGTAGGCGCTGCCGGCGCCCTGCCCGTGACCGCCCGGGGTGGACAGGGCCCGACCACCGGCCAGGATCCGCGGCGCCCGGAACCAGCCGCGGCGGGCCGCTTCCCGGACCGTGATGTCGATCCGGTGCTGCTCGTGGATGCAGCGCACCGTCGTCGCCCCCGCGAACAGCGCCGCGTGCGCACGCTCGGCGGCCCGCAGCGCGGTTAGAGCCGGATCCTCCTCCTCGTCGGTGTCGTTGAACGGGAAGACGATGGACAGGTGGGTGTGCACGGTGACGACGCCGGGCAGCAGGAACCGACCGCCGAGGTCGAGCGTCACTGCACCTGCCGGGGGAGCGGCGGCGATGGCTTCGATGGTCCCGTCGACGATCCTCACGGCTGCGGCGGCCTGTGTGGCGAGGTCCAGGTCGACGAGACGGACGTTGGCAAGCCAGGTCTCGGTCACGCGCCCACCACCGCCCGGTCATTGAGCCAGCAGGCCGCCTGTCGGCCGCTCCCCAGCTGCAGCATGGTCGGTTCGGTGCCCGCGCACGGCCCGAACCGCTGTGGGCAGCGTGGATGGAAGCGGCAACCCGACGGCGGCGCCGCCGGGTCGGGGACATCGCCGGGCAGATCGACGGGGAGCGCGCCCGAGCCGTCCGGGATCGGCACCGCGCCGATCAGGGCCGCCGTGTAGGGGTGGGCCGGGTCGTTCCACACCGCGGTCGTCGGCCCGGCCTCGACGACCTTCCCGAGGTACATCACCGCGGTCACGTCGGCGACCTGACGCACGATGGCCAGATCGTGGGAGATGAACAGCAGCCCCATGTCCAGCTCCCGGGTCAGCGTCACGAGCAGGTTGGCCACCGCCGCCTGCGCCGAGGCGTCGAGCGCCGAGATCGCCTCGTCGGCGACGACAAGTGACGGCTCGGCGGCCAGCGCCCGGGCGATGGCCAGCCGTTGCCGCTGTCCGCCGGAGAACTCGTGCGGGTACCGACGGGCCGCGTCGGTGGGCAGCTGGACCCGATCCAGCAGTTCGGCGATCCGGGCCCGCCGGTCGCCGCGGAACCCGGCGGCGAGCGTCAAACCGTCTTCGATCTGGTCGCCGATCCGCCGCCGCGGGTTCAGCGACGAGTACGGGTCCTGGAACACCATCTGCATCCGACGCAGCGCGACCGGCCGGGAGCGGCGGCCGAGTGGCACCACCGGGGTGCCGTCGAAGCGCACCGACCCGCCGCTGGTCGGCACCAGGCCGACCGCGGCCTTGGCGAGAGTGGACTTGCCGCAGCCGGACTCGCCGACCAGGCCGACGATCTGGCCGCGCTCGACGGTCAGGTCGACACCGGCCACGGCGCGGACCGAGCGGCCCCGCTGCTCGTAGGTGACGGCCACGTCGGTCATCTCGAGCAGGCTCACGTCGGCCCCTTCACGGACAGGGCGGGGGCGGCCGCGAACGGGTCGATCGGGCAGGCGAGCGAGCGCCGGTCGTCCAAGGGCAGGACTTCGGGTCGATGACGCGCGCATCCCGGTTGCGCGAAGGCACACCGCGGGTGGAACGCACAGCCCGCCGGCTTTCCACCGAGCACGGGTGGTGACCCGATGATCGGGACCAGGGCACCGGTGCCCCGCTCCGGATGCGGCAGCGCGTCGAGCAGGCCCCGGGTGTAGGGGTGTCGCGGTGCGCCGAGAACCTCTGCAGTGGGTCCACTCTCGGCGATCCGGCCGGCGTACATCACGACCACCCGGTCGGCCAGCGCACTCATCACACCGAGGTCGTGGGTGATGATCAGGATGGCCAGACCCTCCTCGCGCCGCAGCCGGTCGAGCAGCCGGAGGATGCCCGCCTGCACGGTGACATCGAGGGCGGTGGTGGGCTCGTCGGCGATCAGCAGGCGCGGGGAGCAGGCCAGGGCCACGGCGATCGCGACCCGCTGCCGCATCCCACCGGAGAACTGGTGCGGATAGGCCCCCAGGGTGCGGGCCGGGTCCGGGATCCGCACCTGCTCCAGCAGTTCCAACGCCCGGGCCCGGGCAGCCCGGCGTCCGATCCCGGTGTGGAAGCGCAGATGCTCGGTGATCTGCTTTTCCACCGTCAGCATCGGGTGGAGTGAGGTCATCGGGTCCTGGAAGACCATCGACATACTTCGGCCCCGGAGCCCGCGCAGTCGTCTGGCCGGCATCGTCAACACGTCCGCGCCGTCGAAGCGCAGGGATCCCTCGGTGGTGGCGCCGTGCGGCAGCAGGCCGAACAGGGCCAATGCGGTCATCGTCTTGCCACTGCCGCTCTCGCCGGCCAACCCGACGATCTCGCCCGGGGCGACCGAGAACGAGATACCGTCCACCGCGGGCAGTGCCGCGCCGGCGCCACTCGGGAGCAGTACCCGCAGGTCCTCGACGTCCAGCACCGGGGCGGTCACGGGAGGCTCCGCAGTGCTCGCGTGGTCCGGGGATCCAGTGCGTCGCGCAGGGTGTCGCCGAGGAAGTTGAAGGCGAGAACCACGGTCAGGATAGCCAGCCCGGGAAACGCACCGACCCACCAGGAGTCGAAGTTCCGGGCGCCGTCGGACACCATCGCGCCCCACTCCGCCTGTGGCGCCTGGGCTCCCAGACCGAGGAAGGACAGTCCAGACAGCAACAGCACGGCGTTGCCGACCTCCAGTGCGGCGAGGACGAGGACCTGCCCGGCCGCGTTCGGCCGCAGGTCGACGAGCAGGGTGCGGCGGGCCGAGGACCCCATCAGCCGGGCGGCGGAAACGAATTCGCTCTCCCGCAGCGACAGGATCAGGCTGCGCACCACCCGGGCGTAGGACGGCCAGGTGACGATGACCAGGGCCAACACCGCGTTGCGAAGGCTCGGCCCGAAGGCGGCCGCGGCCGCCATTGCCAGGATGATGCCGGGGAAGGCGAACACGAGATCAGCGATGCGCATGACGATCCCGTCGGCCCAGCGACCGAAGTAGCCGGCGATGGCGCCCATCGTCGAGCCGACCAGGGTGGAGAGCGTGACGAGCAGGACCGCCAGTGGGATCGAGACCCGGGACCCGTACATCAGGCGGCTCAGCACATCCCGGCCGGAGCCGTCGGTGCCGAATAGGTGCGCGGGGTCCGGTGCGGCCAGCCGAGGGAAGTCCTGGACCAGTGGGTCGTAGGGTGCGAGCCACGGTGCGAGCACGGCGATCAGCAACCAGAAGGCGATCACGACGACGCCGATGACGGCCATCGGACGACGCCACGGCGAGCCGGTGCGTCGGCCGCGTCGACGCTGGGTGTGGGTGGAGAGCATGTAGGTGGCGGGTTCGTCGGCGGGCGGGATCGGCAGTCCCTCGGCGATGATCGGGTCGGTCGTCATCGTTCAGCTCTGCCGGATCCGTGGATCGATGACGCTGTAGAGGATGTCGACGACCAGGTTGATCACCACGTAGATCACCGCGATCACGATGCTGACCCCCATCACCGCCGGCAGGTCCAGCGCCAGTGAACTCTTGTAGGCGTACTGGCCCATTCCCGGCCAGGAGAAGATGTTCTCGACCAGCACGGTACCGCTGAGCAGCGAGCCAAGCGCCAGGCCGGTGACGGTGATGATCGGGACCAGCGCCGGTCGCAGCACGTGCCGGAACAGCACAGTGCGCTCGGGCAGGCCCTTTGCCCGGGCGGCGCGGATGTAGTCGTTGCCGAGCACCTCGAGCATCGACGCGCGGGTGAAGCGGGTGATCATCCCGATCGTATAGGCGGCGAGAACCACGGCAGGCATGATGATGTGCTTCAGCGCGGAGGTGAGCGTCTCCCCGTTCCCCGTGAGCAAGCTGTCGATCAGCACCATGCCGGTGATGTCCGTCGGCCGGTCCATTCCGGGGTCGAGCTGTCCGGTGCTTGGTAGCCAGCCGAGCTTGACGCTGAAGACGACAGACGCGGCCAGGGCGAGCCAGAACGTCGGCACCGACACGCCGCCCAGGCTCAGCACCCGGATCAGCTGGTCCAGGAAGCGGTCGCGGAAAACGGCGGCGACGATGCCCAGTGAAAGCCCGACGACGAGGGAGATGACGATCGCGGCCAGGGCGAGCTCAGCGGTGGCCGGCAGGAACTTGGCGACGTCAGCGCCGACCGGGCGGCGGGTCTGTTGTGAGATCCCGAGATCGCCACGGACGAGGTTGCCCAGGTAGATCGCGTACTGCCGCCAGAGCGGTTGATCCAGGCCGTACTTCGCCCGGAACGCGGCCACGGTGCCCGGGTCCTCGATGGCCCGCTGGCCGAGCGCCGCGGCGGCGGGGTCGCCGGGAACCAGGTTCGTGAGGATGAAGGCGACGAAGGAGATACCGATGACGAGGAAGATCCCGGCGACGAGGCGTCTGCCGATGAAGGACACCATCGGCGGTACCCCTCGGCGGGACCGTGGCGACGGTCCCGCCGGGACGTCCGGTACGGCGGTGGCCGTCGGACTAGGAGAGCTCACCGAGGTTCACGGTCCAGACCAGGTTGTAGGTCAGGCCTTTCAGTGAACTCGCGGACAGGAAGACCTGCGCCGGCTGGATCAATGACATGACCGGGCCCTTGTTCAGCTCACGCTGGTAGTCCTGGTAGACCGAGATCCGCTCGGCCTCGTCGGTGGTCTCGAGCGCCTTGGCCATCAGGGCCTCGATGGCCGGGTCGCTGCCCGGCTGCCAGTTCACGCGCTTGCCGCCGACGACACCGCCGGGGCCGAAGGCGAGATAATTGCTGGCGTCGGGGAAGTCGGGTCCCCACAGCCACAGGCCGATCTGCTGCTTACCGCCGCGGGCGAGGTCCAGCACCGTGGTGATCGGAGCACCCTGGAGCTCGACGTTGATGCCGACCTCCTTGAGGTTGGCCTGGATGCGGGTGGCCATGTCGGTGAACGAGACACCGTTCTGCGTCAGGTCCGACGGGTAGGAAACCTGGACCGGGCTGCCGTCGTAGCCCGACGCCGCCAGTGATGCCTTCGCCTTGTCGACGTCTCGCTTGATGGCGTCGGAGTCGGGCAGCGCGCCGGCCAGCTGCACCGGGATCATCCCGGCGGCCTGCCGGGAGCCCTCGCCGGCCAGCTCGAGCAGGCTGGCGTAGTCGATGCCGTAGCGGATCGCGTCCTCGAAGTCGCGGTTCGACGTCCACTGGTTGATCTCGGGGTTGGCGTTGGTGAACAGATAGAACGTGTACTGGCTGGCGACGGAGTTCGAGACGACCTCGCCACCGCTGATGTCCTTGACCTGGTCGGGCGAGAGGTCCAGCGCGAGCTGGCTCTGCCCGGTGACCACGTTGTTCTTCTGCTGGGCGGCGTCGACGTTGCGCAGGACGACCTTGGTGTACGTCGGCTTGGTGGTGCCCCAGTAGTCGGGGTTGATGTCGAAGTCGACCTCGGTGGTGAGGTCCAGCGACTTCAGCGTGTACGGGCCGCTGCCCATCGATCCGGCGTTCAGAGCCTGCTCGGCGGTGTCGGTGGTCGCGGCGTCGGCGGCGTCGGTGGCCCCGGCGGCCTTGGCCTTGGCGCTGTTGAGGATGCCCAGCGACGGGTTCGCGAGCTTGCCCAGCACAGCGGAGTCGACGGTGGCCGACTCCACGACGACCGTCGTCGCGTCGGGAGCGGTGACCGTGAGGCCGTCCATCAGGAACGACGGGTTGCCCTTGACATTGGCCACCCGATTCAGCGAGAAGACCACGTCCGCCGAGGTCACCGGAGTGCCGTCGGTGAACTTCGCCGCCGGGTTCATCGTGAAGGTATAGGTCTTGCCGTCGTCGGAGGTCGTCCAGCTGGACGCGAGATCGGGAACGACCTTGGTCAGGTCGTCACCGGCGAAGGTGACGAGCGTCGAGTAGAGCGCCCGGGCCACGATCTGGCCGGTCGGCTCGTAATTGTGCGCCGGGTCGGCGCTCTTCAGCGAGAAGACGGCGTCGACGACCAGCGTCTTGGACGCCGAGTTCGAGGAGCTGCTGCTCGTGTCGCTGCTGCTGTCGGACCCGCCGCAGGCGGCCAGGGCCATGGTCGTCGCCAGCAGCCCCACCAGAAGACGGCCCTGTCGTGTTCGTCGTGAACCCACGGACATTTCCTCTCAGACATCGTCGACCATCGTCGTGGCGGCCGGGAATTGGCGCGGCGGACCGGTGGTCGGGAGTATGGCACACGGGTGTTTGCGCGGTGTGTCACGCGGCACCCTCCGACCGTTTGTGGCGATTACAGGGAGAGCTGTTGAGACGGTGCGGTTCTCGCACCTTCCGGACAATTCGGTCGGCTGGTTCAAGCCGACGGGACCTGGGTCCGTCACGTGGCCAGGATGTTACGTGGCCAGGAAGTCGATGACCCCGCGATCCCACTCGTCGGCGTGGCTGACGGTGCAGCAGTGCGGTGCGCCGTCGATCACGTCGACGTATAGACGCGTAAACCTGTTAGCCGGATTGCCGTTACGCGGCGCGGGGCCTGCGTTTTCCCAGTATCTCCAGGCGCGCCAACGATCGACGCCGTTGCTCCGTCTCGTTGGATTCGGCGTTCCAGGGCTGGGCGTCCCAGCGCTGGGCGTTCCAAGGCTCGGAGCGTGGCGGGTCGGGTGGGTGGCTGCGGTGACGCTGCCCGGTCGGGGTGATCGTGATGATCGAGCCGTCGCAATCGGTGGTGCTCGTCCAACCGGGTCCTTCCTTGGTCTGGTTGCAACCGGCGCACAGTCCGGCGCCGTTGTCGGGTTCGGTGGGGCCGCCCCGGGCGTGGGGTCGGGTGTGGTCGGCGTGCTGGATGGGTGCTCCACACCAGGGGGTGCGGCACACCTGATCGCGGGCGACGAGGAATTGTCGGGCGGCGTGGCTGAACAGGCGTCGCCGGGTGTCGGCATCGGTGAGGCGACCGGTGTCGGAGTCGGCGTAGAGCCGACGCACCCAGGTCGTGGTCGTGGCGTCGGCGCCGCGGACGAGGTGCCGCGCAACTGCCGCAGGGATCGGTCCGTAACCGGTGAGTGTGGCCGGTTCGGAGTCCCCGTCGAACAGGGCGCGGTCAGTCATCACCAGTTGGATCTCGATCGACACCCCGGCCGGAACGGCGGGTAGTCCGTCGGTCAGATACTCCACCTCGCCGGGGTCAGCGGCGGTGGTGGAGATCCCGGGCGTCCTTGCCCTCACCGGGTGGCCTGAGGGGGGCGCTTCCCGGGCAGGCCTGACCACGTCGGCGGCCGTGGTCAGGATCCGGGCCAGGAACTCGTCGGCCATCAGCGCCCCCTTGCTGCGGGGGTCGCCGGTCGCCGTGGCCGACGCGGCGTGTCGGGTCAAGGCGGCGTACGCGGCCACCCCTGAGGCGACGGGCAGCAACGCGGTCAGGTACGTCATCGTGTCGGGTGCCGGTCGCAGCGTGACACACCGGTCCCCGTAGGCCTTCCGGGACCGTCGGACGGCCTGTTCCGGGTCCAGCCGGTACCCGATCCGGGCCGCGGCGCCCCGGGCCTGGGCGGGAGTCATCGAGCCGAAACGGTCAGCGAGCTCGTCGTCGACCAGCCGGCGGTGTTCGAGGGAGAGGGCCGCGGTCTCCGCGGCCACCAGTGTCGCCTGGTACTCGTCGATCCGACCGCCCCGCAGCGCGCCCATGGTCGCGGGCATCTCGGTAGTGAGCACCTTCGCCAGGCCGACAAGCCGGATGCCGATCCTGGGACTGACGCGGCGGGCCAGACCGATCTGCGCGCCGACGTCACGTCGGGCCCGGTCGAGCCGCGCTCCCACCTGCGCCGCCGCCGCCGCGGACGACGGTGCGGACGACGGTGCGGTCAGGCGGGTCAGTGCGGCCTCGCGGGACACGGCGAAATCCGTGGTCCGCCGTGCTTGCACTGCGGACGCCACGGCTTTCAACGTCTCCAGCAGGCCGATCTGCTCGATCCTGGCCGCATCGTCAAGACCTTCGTCGGTGAACCCGTCCCGCTGAAGGCGACGGACGGCAGCGCTGATCCACTCCGCAGTGACCGGTGCAGGGACCGGAGGAAGCATATCGAACATACGTTCGATACTAATGCTTGTCTGGAAGTCGCACAAGGGTCAGTTCTGCGCCACGTCCCGACCTGGCCCAGCTGAACGGCTACGTTCACGCCGGTCGGTCGACGGTCCGCCATCTCATACGCTCGATCGGTGACGACAATGCAGCTCGCAGCTATAACGGGGCCGGCGACGGTGACGGCCGCGGGTGCCGGGTGGCTGACGCACCGTGGCGCAGCGTAGCGGTGAGGCGGGCGGTTGACCGGACTCATTGCGCGAGGTTCGCAGCGGTGGCCGTGAACGCCACACCGTGCTGCGGGCAATAAGAGATATGGGAGAGCCGATCGCGCGAACGAGGCCAGACGTGGGGGTGGTGTTGCTCGACGTCCGTCACGGCGATCCCACAGTCGTGTTCGCAGAGCTGTTCGACCGCTACCAGGAGGGCTTGCTCCGGTACCTGACCCGCAGGGTCGGGCCCGTTGCGGATGATCTGGTGGCCGAGACGTTCGTTGCCGCTCTGACGGGCCGGGCGGCGTTCGATCCCGATCGTGGGGGTCCCGGCCCGTGGCTGTACGGGATTGCGACGAATTTGTTGCGCCACCACCTGCGACACGAGCAACGGGGTCTGGCAGCGTCGGGAAGAGCTGCCGCCGGTCGACTTTCGTCATACGAAGGGCCGGCCGAGGCGATCGCCGGTGTGGTGGACGCGCAGCGAAGGGTGGCGCTGCTCGCCGACGGTATCGCCGCTCTGATTGCGAACGATCGTGACGTCCTGCTTCTCACGGCGTGGGCCGGGTTGAGCAGCACCGAAGTGGCGGCCGCGCTGCAGATTCCGGTCGGCACGGTGCGATCCCGACTGCACCGGGTTCGCCAACACCTAAGAACTCACGAACAACACCGTCTGACGCTGCATCGAGTGGAACCGGAGAGTCTGTGATGGCCGAGCGACGAACGACCAGAGTCTGGACCGACGACGAGCTCGACGACGCGCTGCGCCGACTGCGAGATGACGTGCCGGTCAACCCGGCGGCGGC
>JBDSLP010000017.1:0-16273 GCA_039916325.1 Nakamurella sp.
ACGGGGCGCCGACGGCCCGGGAATCGGCGGGAGTGCCCTACGGCGGCATGCCGGGGATCGGACCCGTCGCGATGGGGCTGCTGTACGCCATGGTCGGGGCGCTGGCGGTCCTGCTGCTGGCGACCGCCGTCCTCGCGGCCGCGACACCCACGCTGCCCGAGGCCGGGGTCACCGGCCGACCCTGGTCCGCCGCCGCGGCGGGCCCAGCGGGGCAGCAGCGACTCCGGCGGGCGTTCGGCCGGTTCGCCTTCGGGATGACCGCCTGGTTGCTCGGATCGATCGCCGGGTTCCTGGCGGTCGGATTCGCCGCGGCGGCGACGTTCGCCGCCGAGTCGATCCTGACCGTGGGGGCGGGGGTACGCACGGTCCGGACGACGCCCCTCATGCAGCGGGTGGCCTACGCCTGGGGGCTCACGGTGGTGATCATCGCCGTCATCGGGGTGGTGATCGTGGTGGCCTACCTGTCGCGGCGCGGGCGCTTCGAAGCGGCCGCCGGTGCCGCGTTCGCCGCTGACGCCGTCCCGCCCGTCGGGCTGCCTGCGGTGTGGGTCGCCCGGATCGGCCGGGCGATGTTCCTGGCCCGCCTGAAGAACGCGGTGCCCCTGCTGTTCACCGTGTTCGCCGTGGTCGGGCTCGTGCTGTCGCTCGCCGCGGGGATCGCGCACCAGTTCGGGCCGGGGGCGGGCTCGGCGTGGTCCCGCGGCGTCGACCGGTGGCTGGGCTGGCTGACCGGGCTCAGTGACAGTCCGTTGGGCGGACTGGTGTGGCTCGGCACCTGGTCGCTCACCGCGCTGGCAGCGGCGCTGGTCGTCCTCGGGCGCGGGGCGCTGCGCGCGGAGAAGGCCCGTCGGGGACTCAACGTCATCTGGGACGTGGTGGCGTTCTGGCCGCGGCGGGCGCACCCGTTCGTCCCGCCGCCCTACTCGCTGCACGTGGTGGCGGCGCTACGGCGGCGGATCAGCTGGCACCTGGGGACACTGGACGACCTCACCGCCGGCCCGCCGGAGCGGCCCGCAGATCGGGTGGTGGTGGCCGCCCACAGCCAGGGCAGCCTGATCTCGGTGGCCGCGCTGCTGTGGCTGTCCGACGACGAGGCGCAGCGGGTGGGGCTGGTGACCTTCGGATCGCAGCTTCAGCAGCAGTTCGTCCGGGCGTTCCCGGCAGCCGTGGACCTGACCTTGCTGGGCTGGCTGTGGGATCGCCTCGGCGGGCGGTGGCGCAACCTCTACCGGGACACCGACCCGATCGCCGGGCCGGTTCTGAGCTGGCACCACCAGGCGGTGACCGATCCGTGGGCGCACGACGCGGCGTACTTCGGGGACGGGCCCGGTGAGCGGGTCGACCCGGTGACCGGACGCCACGAGTACGGCCCGGAATGGCGGCTACTCGACCCGGTCCGGCACGACATCGGCCTGATGGCCGGCCCGATGTTCCAGATCCGCGGGCACGGCGACTACCCGGCCGACCCGTCCTGGGCGGACGCGGTGGCCGCAGTACTACCGCCGGGCTGACCCGGGTGCTGGGCGGCGTCGGTCCGCCTCCCCTCCGACGGGTGTGTGAGGATGCGGTCACGACCGAAGGGGGCCGTGATGAACGAGGTGTCCAAGGCGCCGGACGTGCTGTGGGAGCCGGACCCGGAGCGGGTGGCCGTGGCCCGGATCACCCGCTTCGCCGCCGATCTGGCGACCCGGACGGGCCGGAAATTCCCCACCTACGCGGCGTTGTGGGAATTCTCGACCACCGAGGTGGGCCCGTTCTGGGCCGCGCTGGCCGCGCACTGCGGCGTCCGCTGGCACGACCGGCCGACGGCCGACCTGGCGGACGCGACGATGCCCGGGGCGTGCTGGTTCCCGGGCGGGACGCTCAACTACGCCGAGCACGCGCTGGCCGATCTGCCCGGCCGGTCCGACGACGGCGTCGCGGTGATCGCCGCCGCCGAGGACGGTGCCGAGACGACGTTGACCCTGACCGAGCTCCGAGCCGCCGTCGGCGCCGCCGAGATCGGGCTGGCGGCCCTCGGCGTCGTGGCCGGTGACCGCGTGGTGGCGCTCGTCGGCAACGGCATCCACGCCGTCGTCGGGTTTCTCGCCGCGGCGGGGCTGGGCGCGGTGTGGTCGTCCTGCTCACCCGACTTCGGACCGGGATCGGTGATCGACCGGTTCACCCAGATCGAGCCGACCGTCCTGCTGGCGGTTGACGGTTATCGTTACGGCGGAGGGGATTTCGAGGTATCGGCGACGGTGTCCCGGGTCCGTGCGGCCCTCCCGGGGCTGGCCGCGGCGGTGCACATCCCGGTCCTTGGTACCCCGACGCCGGACGGCATGACGTCATGGGCGGAGCTGATCGCGACGCCGGGTCCACCGACGTTCACGCCGGTGCCGTTCGAGGCGCCGCTGTGGGTGCTGTACTCGTCCGGGACGACCGGGCTGCCCAAGCCGATCGTCCAGTCCGTCGGCGGGATCCTCCTCGAACACTTCAAAGCCGTGGGTCTGCAGTCGGATCTGGGACCGGGATCGGTGTTCTTCTGGTTCAGCACCACCGGCTGGATGATGTGGAACTTCCTCGTCGGCGGCCTGCTCGCCGGGGCCACCATCGTGCTCTTCGACGGCAACCCCGGTCATCCCGACCTCGGCGCGCTGTGGCGGTTGGCGCAGCGACACCACGTCACCTACTTCGGGACGTCGGCGCCGTACATCACGGCCTGCCGTAAGGCCGGCCTGCGTCCCGCCGCCGATCTCGACCTCAGCGCGCTGGAGGTCGTCGGGTCGACCGGATCCCCCTTGGACGCCGAGGGTTTCGCCTGGTTGCACGACGCGGTGGGGGAGCAGATCCAGATCGTCTCGCTGTCCGGCGGCACCGACCTGTGCACGGCGATCGTCGGGGGTTCCCCGTCGGTACCCGTGTGGTCGGGTGAGATCTCCTGCCGCGCACTGGGGGCCAAGGTCCAGGCGTACTCGCCGACCGGGGTCCCGCTGATCGGTGAGGTGGGTGAACTGGTCCTGACCGTGCCGATGCCGTCGATGCCGGTGCGGTTCTGGGGTGACGACGACGGAAGTCGGCTTCGAGACGCCTATTTCGCCGAGTACCCGGGTGTCTGGCGGCACGGTGACTGGATACGTATCACCGAACGCGGGTCGTGCATCATCGAGGGCCGCTCGGACGCGACGCTGAACCGGGGCGGAGTTCGGATGGGCACCGCCGAGTTCTACCGCGTTGTCGAGGCGGTCCCGGACGTGCGGGACGCGCTGGTGGTGGACACCTCCGGCGCGCAGGAGGGCGAGCTCCTGCTGTTCGTGGTGCTGGCCGAGGACGCGGACCTCGCCGCGGTCACCGCGACGCTGCGGACGGCCATCCGCTCCGACCTGTCGCCGCGGCACGTGCCGAGCCGGGTCGTCCCGGTGCCCGTCATCCCGCGGACGCTGAACGGCAAGAAGCTCGAGGTGCCGGTGAAGCGCATCCTGGCCGGCGCCGACGTCGACACCGCGGTCTCCCGGGACGCGCTGGCCGATCCGGCCGGGTTCGACGCTTTCCTGGCCATCGCCCGGGGCTGACGGTTCCCGCGACCGGAACGGTCGTCGGCGATCAGGCGTCAGTCGCGGGTCACAGTCCGACCGCGGATCGCCCGAATCCGCCGCGGACCGCCGGAGGCTGACCTGCCACCACCGTTCACCAAAGCTTCACCGCAGTGTCGGGGCCCGGGTGGGCGGACTGTGGTGAGTGGCGGTCAGCCTTGAACCTGTGTCCATCCAGCAACTCAGAGTCGCCGGGGCACAGCCCGCCGGCGGTCGAACTGCTTCCTACACGGTGACGGTCAGCCGTCAGCCCGATGACATCCGCAGCGCCCAACGGCTGCGGCACCAGATCTTCGCCGGCGAGTTCGGCGCCATCACCCCCGGACCGGTCGGTCTGGACGCCGACGGCTTCGACGACGCCAGCGACCACGTGATCGTCTGGCACGCCGCACGTCCCGGCGAACCGGCCGAGGCGGTCGCCACCTACCGGCTGCTGCCGCCGGGTGTATCGGGCTTCGGTCTGTACGCCGAAACGGAGTTCGACCTCGCCCGGGTGGCGCACCTGCTGCCGTACACGGTGGAGGGCGGCCGGTCCTGCGTCCGGGCGGATCACCGCAACGGCGCGACGATGTCGTTGCTCTGGTCGGCGATCGCCCAGTACATGATGCGCGGCGCCCACCGCTATCTCATCGGGTGCTCGTCGATCCCGCTGACCGACGGCGGGGAACTCGCTTCCGGGGTGTGGAACGAGCTACGGGTCAGCCACCTGGATGCACGCTGGACCTGCCCGCCACGCCGACCCTGGGAACCCGGGGTGGTGCCCCCGGCGGTGGTCCGGTTCCCGTCTCTGCTCAGGGGCTATCTCCGGCTCGGCGCCACCGTCCTCGGACCGCCCGCCCACGATCCGTTGTTCAACTGCGCCGACCTGCTGATCCTGCTCGACCTGCAGAACGCCGACCAACGCTATCTGCGCCGGTTCCTGCCGCCACCGGCGCACCGGCCCGCACCCGCCCCGCCCGGCCCGGTCCGGGAATGCGACCGATGATCGAGCCCCGGCCCGCCGTCGGCTGTCACCTGCAGCCCCGGCCACGGGCGGCGTGTGTGACGGCGTGCGTGATGCCCGGCGACCCGCTGATCGGGCTGCTCGGGACCGGCTGGCGGGTGGTCCGTCTCGCGGTCGTGCTGGCGTTCGCGCTGCCGGTGTCGCTGATCGTGTCGGCGCTGCCCGGTTACGGCCGTCAGCGCCGCCGGTCCTTGATGTTGCAGTGGCTGTGCCGCCGGGTGCTGGCTGCGCTGGACATCCGACTCACCGTGGTGGGCTCGGTCAGGACCGGTCCCGGCCTGGTCGTCGCCAACCACACGTCGTGGCTGGACGTGCTCGCGCTGGCCGCCGGCGCCCCGGTGGTACCGGTGGCGAAGTCGGAGGTCGCCGACTGGCCGATCGTCGGGGCGGTGGCCCGGCAGTGCGGCGCGGTGTTGCTGCGCCGCCGACGGTTCTCAGATCTCCCGGCAACGGTCGACCGGATGGCGGTGCTGATGCGCCAGGGGCACCGGGTCCAGATCTTCCCGGAGGCGACCACTCGCTGCGGACGCGCGGTCGGTGAGTTCTACCGCGCCGGCTTCCAGGCCGCCATCGATGCCGCGGTCGTGGTCCAGCCCGCGACGGTCCGGGTGACCCAGGGCGAAACGGCCACCACGTCAGCGGCTTTCGTCGGGGACGACACTCTGGCGGATGCCCTCCGGCGCACGCTGCGGTTGCGCGACGTCGGGGTCGAGCTGCACTGGCTGCGGCCCATCCCGGCGATCGCCGGCACGGGCCGCGCTCCGGTGGACCGCGCCGTCGTCGCCCGGCTGGCCGAGAACGCCGTCGCCCGTGCGCTGCGCCAGGACGTCGTGTTGCGCCGGGACGACACCGCGGTCGGGCCCCTCGCCGACGGTTGGCTGCCGGTCGCGGTGCGGGCGGCCACCCGGTCGTGAGCGTCCGTTCCCCCGGCGCCCGCCCGCGGTGGTTCACCGGCCGGTCGGCGGACGGCGCCGGTGGTCAGTCCGCGGTGCGTCGACGGTAGGAACGGATGGCCAACGGAGCGAAGATCGCGGTGAGTAGCAGCGACCAGCCGATGGACACCACGATGGCGTGTCGCAGCGGCCAGGCCGCTCCGACCGACGGTCCGTCGACATTGCCCCACAGGTCGCGCATCGCCTGCACCAGGGCCGAGATCGGGTTCCACTCGGCGACCGCCCGCAGCCAGCTCACCATCTGCTCTGTCGGCGCGAAGGTGTTGGCCACGAACGTGATCGGGAACAGGGTGGCGAACATCGCCCCGTTCACCGCCTCGACCGACCGCAACGACGAACCGATCCAGATGCCCAGCCAGATCATCGAGAAACCGAACAGCAACAGCAGCGCGAACGCCAGTAGCGCATCCAGGACTCCGTTGTGGATCCGCCAGCCGATGAGCAGGCCGGTCGCCGCCATCACGGCGATACCGATGCTGGAGTGGATGAGACCGGCGACGCTGCGCCCGACCAGCACGGCGTTCGGCGAGATCGGCAGCGAACGGAATCGGTCGATGATGCCCTTCTCGAGGTCCGCGGTCAGCCCGACGGCGACCACGAATGCGGCGAAGGTCATGGTCTGGGCCATGATCCCGGGGAGCAACCACTCCCGGTAGCTGCCGGAGTCGGTCTGGATCGAGCCGCCGAAGACGAACGCGAACAGCAACACGAACATGACCGGCTGGATGGTGACGTCGAGGAGCATCTCCGGCTGCCGCCGGATGTGGCTGAAGTTGCGGCGCACCAGGACCATCGACTGGTGCAGCAGGCTGGTCGGCCGGGCCTGCGGTCGCTCGACCGCGCCGAAGCTCCGCACCGTGGTGGTGGTCATGACCATGCTCCCGCTTCGTCGGTGCTGCGCAGATCAGGGGTGGCGTCTGCCGCGGGGCCGGCCTCGGCCCGGTGGCCGGTGAGGGCCAGGAAGACGTCGTCCAAGCTCGGGCGTTTCAGGCCCAGGTCATCGATCTCGATGGTGCTGCGCTCAAAAAGCCCGGCGATGAGGGCCATGTCGCCGAGACCGGTAGCGGGAGCGGTGAGCTGCCGGGCCGACCGGTCGACGAAGACCTCGGACACGTGGGCCCGCAACAGGTCTGCGGCCGCGGCAAGGTCGTCGGCGTGCGACACGGTGATGACCAGGGCCGCCTGACCGGAGGAATCCTTGAGCTGCAACGGGGTACCCGCGGCGATGACCTGACCGTGGTCGATCACCACGATCTCGTCGGCCAGCCGGTCGGCCTCTTCCAGGTACTGCGTGGTCAGCAGCAGGGTGGTGCCGTCGCGGACGAGTTGGCGCAGCACGTCCCACAGCTCTATCCGGCTGCGTGGATCCAACCCGGTGGTCGGCTCGTCCAGGAACAGCACCGGCGGCACCGCCACCAGGCTCGCGGCCAGGTCCAGCCGTCGGCGCATCCCGCCGGAGTAGTCCCGTACCACCTTGCCGGCCGCGTCGGCGAGGGAGAACCGTTCCAGCAGGTCATCGGACAGCCGGGCCACGTCCCGCTTGGAAAGTCCGTAGAGCTGCCCGATCATCCGTAGGTTCTGCCGACCGGTGAGGAGTTCGTCGACGGTGGCCGCCTGACCGGTGAGGCCCATCGACCGCCGGACCTCGTCCGGGGCGGTGCGCACGTCATGGCCGGCGACCCGGGCCGTGCCCGAGGTGGGCGGCGAGAGCGTTGTCATCATCCGGACGGTCGTGGTCTTGCCGGCTCCGTTCGGGCCGAGCAGGCCGAGCACCGTGCCCTGCGGGACGACGAAACTGACGTCGTCCACGGCGCGCTTGTCGCCGAAGTCCTTGACCAGGTTGATCGCCTCGATGGCGGGGGAGGTGGGCACGCGATTCCTTCGGTGCGGGCGGGGCGGGCGGCTCCGGGGAGACCCGTCGGATGATCGCAGAACACCCCGAGCGTAGAGACCGGCGCCCGTGGGCGCCACGGGTCTGCGGCGGGTCAGCGCTTCCCGAGGGTTTCGAGGTGGTTCGTCAGCACTTCGAGGGACTCGTCGAAGACCGCGTGTGAGCGGTCTGTCGACAGCTCGTCCGCCAGCCGCTTCAGCATCGGGTACTCGGTGAGGTCCGATGTCGGTGGCTGCTCCTGTTCGACCTCCTCGACCGGCCCGATCTCGACGCCCTTGCCGCTCACCTCGAGGAGCAACTGGCCGAGGAGGAAGCTGGAGAACAGCTGGTAAGCCACCACGGCGGCGCGGTCGGAGAAACCACAGCGGTTCAAGGTCGTGAGGAACGACTCCATCCAGCGCAGGCTGCGCAACGGTGGGCGGATCCAGGGCGCTGCCGGTGGCCTGGTGCACACCAGCGGGAAGACCTGCGGATGCGCCAGCGCGATCCGGCGGAAGCCGTGCGCGAGCCGGTACAGGTACTCCTGCCAGTCCGGGTTGTTCAGGTGCACCTCGGGATCGGCGTACAACTCGTCCACCACGGTCTCGACGATGCCGTCGAGCAGGGCCTCCCGGCCACGGATGTGGTGGTAGATGGCCATGCCTTCGACGCCCAGATAGTCACCGAGGCGGCGCATCGTCAAGGCCCGCAGGCCCTCCTCGTCGATCACCGCGACCGCGGCGCCGATGATGCGGCGCCGATCCAGGCCCCGTCGACCTGCCCCCGGCTCCTCGGTCGGGATGGCGTCGGCGTGGCGGCCCCTCGCTCCCGGGGCGTCGGGATCGGAGGTGGGGGGCGTCACCGGGTGAATTTATCAGCCTGGTCCACTCCGATCGCCGCTCGCCGGTGACCGGTCGTTGACGCGCAGCCGGTCGGCGACCGATCAGTCCCGCAGCTTCGCGAACAGGGCGTCGGCTCGCTCCCGGCCCTCGATCGCCCGCTCCTGCTCGCGGGCGTACAGCAGGCCGTAGGTGAAACCATTCTCCTTGCGCTTGCCGACGGTGCCGGCAGCGAGCCGCCGGATCAGCGCGCAGGCGACCACGCCGTCCTGATGGTCACCGAGAACGTCCTGCACCTCCTGGTAGCGCGAGACCAGTGCGCTCCCACGCTCTCCCAGCACCGGCGCCGCCAGTTCCGCGGCGTAACGCGCCCGCTTACCGGCCTTGCGGGCCCGATGCAGCTCCTCGTCTCCGCCGCCGTGCCGCAGACCCGCCTCCAGATGGGTGACCAGCTTCGCGGCGGCCTTGCGGACCCGCTTGCCCAGCACGTGGGCATCCTGGGCGGCGCCGGCGGCGAACGGGGGCATCGTGCTCCACCGCTGCGACTCCCGCAGCAGATCGAGGTAGCGCTCGGAGTCCAGAACTTCGGCCAGCCGCGTGCGGTAGAGCATCTCCTCGGAACGCAGTACGGCGTCGATACTCTGCGCCACCGGCCCGAGGACGAGCTCGTCGGGGATCTCGTCGATCAGCTTGCGCATCCGCACCCGCTGCACCTCTCTGTCTCGGACATCGCCGAGAACCGCTGCATACCAGGACAACTCGTGATCGAAGGCGGCGGCTCGGTCGGCGTCGACGAACGGGGCGAAGATGCGCAGGGTGCTGCGCAGGCGGCGGGTCGCCACCCGCGTCGGGTGGATCCCGCGGGGGCCCTCACGCATGGTCAGATCACCGGCGATGAGCGCGTCGTCCTGTTCACGGAGGTAGGCCAGGATGACCGTACCGGCGTCAGGAAAGTGCGCGGAGGGCTTCGTGCCGCGCTTGCCGGGACTGCTCTTCCTGGCAGCGCTCTTTCTGGTGTCGCAGTCGGCCGTACCGCCCGGCGGGGCTCTCACCGCACGGTCCCCGCCGTCGGTATCGGGATCGGCCGATGGGAGCCGGCCGATCGCATGCTCCAGATCGGTGCTGTCGGTCTCCGGCCGACTGCCGGTCGTTGCGGTCAGTCGCGCGGTGAGGGCCGCGACGGGCCCAGGGGAGTCCGGCGCCGCGGCCAGCACCCATCGCCGCCATTGCGCCAGTAGGGCCCCGTCCGGGGTCGACGACGAGGTGTGGACGCTCTCGTCCGCCAACTCCAGCAGCAGGTCACCGGCGGCGTCGAGGAGCCGGTGCACGCTGCGGTGCACCGTCACGGTCGCTACCGGCACGAGGTCCAGACCCCGCCGCACGCCGAGAACGGCCGCGGCCAAGGTGGGTGGCACCTCGGTCGACGCCGCCGATCGGGCCCGGTCCGGGACATCACGGGTGGGTTGGGCCGGCAGGTCGAGACGCCAGCCCGCCGCGCTCCCGGTCGACCACCGGGACAGGGATGCGCCGGCACGCCGCAGGTCGTGGGCGGACGTATCGAGGTGGCGGCTCTGGACCGTCTCTGCGTTGTGCTCCCAGCGGGCACCGCCGGGGGTGAGATCGGCGAGCTCGGGCAGGGGCGTGTCGGCGTCGACACCGAAGCGGAGCGGAAGGTGGGTCACGGTCGGGTCTCCCGGAAGCGGCAGTGGGTCATGGCGTGACGGACCGGGGTCCCGCCGGCCCCGGTGGACTCCCGGGATCGGATTTTCGGTGGTGGCGACGGAAGCGCTGCTGGGCGCCTTGCCGGGTGAGCCCGTACCGGGCACCGATGTCGGTCCAGGTGTGCCCGGCGTCCCGGCAGTCGGCGACCGCGTCCCGCTCGCGCCGTTCGAGCTCCTCGCGGGCGGCCCGGGTGGCATCCAGGCGGGTGATCGGATCGTCGATGGCGCGGAGGGCGTCCACGGCACGCCTGAGCCGCTTGCCGTGGTCTCTGCGGCCGGCCATGGCGCTCCCTCCGTCGTCGCACCGTCAACGATACGTTGCCCGAGCGTCAACCAGAAGTTGACGACCCGAGACTGCCTGTACGCCAACGCCGGTGGCCGGATTCCGGCGATGTCCCGACGTCCGGGCCAGCAACGGCCCGGCCCGGTGGATCCGGATGGCACACGGGCCGGATCTGTTCACTTTCATGGAGTAGAACTCCCGATGAACGATCCCTTGGTGCGAGGAGTGTTGCTGTGAGTTTCGACGGACCTGCTGCCGACGTGTACGACATCACCCGCTACGTCCAGCCGGTGACCGTGCACAGCGAAATGGTGGGGGAGCCGCTGGTCGGCTTCACCAACGGCAAGAGCGTCTTCCTGACCGAGGACCAGGTGCTCACGATCGCGCGGTCCGCGCCCGCCGGCACGCTCGTCGAGATCGCGCCCCAGCAGTGGGAGGAGCTCGTCCCCGGCAAGGGTCGACGGATCCTGGCTCAGCGCCACATCGACGAGGTGACCTACTACCGCTTCAAGGGGCACTGGGACTTCGTGCCCGGGCCGGCGAGCTGACGGAACGGGCCGGGCCGTGACGCCCGGGCCGTGACGCCCGGGTTCTGTGCTCGGCGCCCGGGCGCGCGCACGCGCACGCAGCGTCACCACATCTCCACCATCGGATACCGATGTTGCCCCGTCGGGGTCACGGTGAGCGAGGTCCCCCGATGTGACGAGGTTCTCACCGGAGGGGCTTGACACCCCGATTGAGCTGCAACGACCTGGGTCGGCACGGGTGTGCCCCGGGGGTGTCCCGAGGCTGTTCATCTGCGGTTCACCCAAGGGGGGCCGTGCGGCCATTCGGGTGTCTTAGCGTCCTCGATCAGCGGGCGTCCGGCGCCCGAAACCAGTACGGCCCGCCCCCAGAACGCCCCCAGAATTTACGGAGGATCTGCGTGAAGATCACGCGCACGCTTTCCCTGCTCGGCCTGTTCACCGCCACTGCGGTGACCCTTGCGGCCTGTGGGTCCGACGCCAACCCGGTTGCGTCCAGCGCGACCTCGGCGGTCGCCAGCGCGACCTCGGCGGCAACCAGTGCGGCCACCAGCGCGATGACCGGTGGATCGGAGTCGATGGGCTCCAGCAGCTCCTCGGCCCCCACGTCGGACTCCGCCGCCGGCGCGACCTTCGAGTGCGCGTCCGGATCCGGCGATCTGCGCTCCTCGGGCTCCACCGCCCAGGGCAAGGTCATGGAGCAGTGGATCCTGGACTTCAACGCCAAGTGCAACGCGAACATCGGCGCCTACCAGGGCGGCGGTTCGGGCAAGGGCATCACGGACTTCATCGGCAACCAGGTCGATTTCGCCGGCTCGGATTCCGCGCTCAAGCCGGAGCAGGCCGCGGAGGCGAAGAGCACCCGCTGCGCCGGCGCCGATGCCATCGATCTCCCGATGGTGACCGGCCCGATCGCGCTCGCGTACAACATTCCCGGGGTCACCGACCTGACGGTCAACGCCGACGTGCTGGCCAAGATCTTCAACGGCACCATCACCAACTGGAACGATCCCGCGGTCGCCGCGCTCAACAGCGGTGCCGCCCTGCCGGACCTGACGATCCAGTCCGTGCACCGCGCCGAGGACTCGGGCACCACCGAGAACTTCACCAAGTACCTCAAGGCGGCCGCCTCCGACGTCTGGACCTTCGACGCCGCCAAGGCATGGGCCGCTCCGGGTGGCATCGCCGCCAACGGTTCGGACGGAGTGGCTCAGGAGGTCGTCGGTAAGACGGGCACCATCGGCTACGTCGAGTGGGGTTATGCCAAAGACAACTCGCTGGACATCGCCAAGGTCGACTCCGGTGCGGGTGCGGTCGAGCTGACCGGGGAGAGCGCGGGCAAGGCCGTTGCTGCGGCCAAGGTCGTCGGCACCGGCAGTGACCTCGCCCTCAAGCTGGACTACGCGACCAAGGAGGCCGGGGCCTACCCGATCGTTCTGGTCACCTACGAGATCGTCTGCTCCGCCAACAACGGCGACAAGCTGGACGTGCTCAAGGCGTTCCTCGGTTACACCGCCACCGAAGGCCAGGCCAAGCTCGACAGCCTCGGGGCCGCTCCGCTGCCGACCGAGGTCCAGTCCAAGGTGATCGCCGCCATCCAGGCGCTGAGCTAATACCACCACGATGCCCGCGCCGCCGTTCTGTCACGAACGGTGGCGCGGGCTCGTGTGTGCCGCACCACCGCTGCTCACACCACCGCGTTCGCCAGCGCCGCGGCCAGCACCACACCCAGCACCACGGACCGCCGATCCACGACGAGTGGTTGGACAATCATGGACAGCACGAACGGCTCGGACAGGGCAGACCTGATGATGGAAGGCGTGAACGACGTCGATCCCGAGAATCCCGCTCAGCGCCGGGTGGCGGGCCCGCCGACCGACCCTGCGCCCCCCGTCGACGCGGATGCCGGAGCCTCGAATGCGTTCGGCTCGGTCGTCATCGTGGACACCGCCAAGGACGTCAAGCACCCGCGGCAGCCGGTGGCCATCACCGGCCGGTCGGTACGGCTCGGTGACCAGGTCTTCCGTGGCCTGGCGGCCGGTTCCGGCGGTCTGCTGCTGGCGATCATGGCGGCCATCGCCTTCTTCCTGATCTGGAAGGCCATCCCCGCGTTCAGCGGCAACGCCGGCAACCTGCTGACCACCCAGGTGTGGACTCCAGGGGCGAACCCGCCGGTGTTCGGCATGGCCGCGCTGCTCTTCGGCACCGTGATGAGCTCGATCATCGCGATGGTGATCGGGGTCCCGATCGCCATCGGCATCGCCCTGTTCATCTCCCAGTACGCCAGCCGCCGGCTGGCCACCCTGCTCGGCGCGGTCGTCGACCTGCTGGCCGCCGTGCCGTCGCTGATCTTCGGCATGTGGGGTCTGTACTTCCTGATCCCGCAGACCGCCGGCTTCCAGAAGTGGCTCAACGACTACTTCTCCTGGATTCCGCTCTTCGCCACCGCGCAGCCGCTGACGGTGAACCAGTACGGCAAGAGCCTGCTGATCGCCGGCATCGTGCTGGCCATCATGATCATCCCGATCGTGTCCGCGGTGAGCCGCGAGGTGTTCCTGCAGACCCCGCGGGAGACCATCGACGCCGCCCTCGCGCTGGGTGCCACCAAGTGGGAGTCGATCCGCACCGCGGTGCTCCCGTTCGGTCGCCCGGGCATGATCTCGGCAGCGATGCTCGGTCTCGGCCGCGCGCTCGGTGAGACCATCGCCGTCGCCCTGGTGCTCAACTCCGGGTTCAAGATCAGCTGGCAGATCACCGAGCCGGGTGGCGACACCATCTCGGCGAACATCGCCAACAAATTCGGGGAGGCCGCCGGCTCCCCGCTCGGCATCCCCGCGCTGATCCTCTCCGGTCTGTTCCTCTTCGTCATCACCCTGGTGGTCAACTCCGCCGCGCGTCTGGTGATCGCCCGCAGGAAGGAATTCGTCTGATGGCGATACTGAGCTACTCCGACAACCGCGCTCCGCAGAAGCAGGCACCGTCCGCGCTCGTCGGCCACCGCATCCCGAGCTGGGCCATCCCGGCCACCGCCGTCGCGTCCGTCGGCCTCGCGCTGGCCGCGAAGTACGGGATCGGCTGGGACGGCTGGGGAACCTCGTTCTTCACCGCCGCCACGTTGTTCGTCTTCCTGCTGACCGCATGGTCGTTCACGATCGAAGGCAAGCGGCGGGCGAAGGACCGCTTCGCCTCGACCCTGATCTACGGCTCGTTCGTGGCCGCGCTGGTGCCACTGACCCTCATCCTCGGCTTCATCGTGGTGAAGGGTGCCGGCGCGCTGGACTGGAGTTTCGTCACCTACTCGATGAACGGCGTCAGTACACGGGCCGCGGGGGGCGGGGTCTACGCGGCCCTGCTCGGCACCCTGCTGCAGGTCGGCCTGGCGTCGGTGATCGCGCTGCCCGTCGGCATCCTCACGGCGATCTACCTCGTCGAGTACGGCAAGGGGAAGTTCGCCAAGGCGGTCACCTTCTTCGTCGACGTGATGACCGGGGTGCCGTCCATCGTCGCCGGTCTGTTCGTCTTCACCTTCCTGCTCCTCGGGTTCGGGTTGCGGCCGTTCGGTGCCGCCGGGTCGATCGCGCTGGCGATCCTGATGCTCCCGGTGGCCGTGCGGTCGTCGGAGGAGATGCTCAAACTGGTACCGCGCGAGTTGCGGGAGTCGTCGTACGCGCTCGGAGTGCCGAAGTGGCGCACCGTGCTCAAGGTGGTGCTGCCCACCGCATTGAGCGGCCTGATCACCTCGGCGCTGCTGGCCATCGCCCGCGTCGCCGGCGAGACCGCGCCGCTGATCCTGCTGGTCGGGTACACCCCGCGGATCAATGCGGACCTGTTCAGCGGCGACCAGGCCACCCTGCCGATGATGATCTGGGACCAGCTCGGCAAGCGCGGCGGGTCGGTCACCGATTTCACCATCGAACGCGCCTGGGGCGCGGCGCTGGTGCTCGTGTTGGTGATCCTCATCCTCAACGTGGTCGCCCGGCTGATCGCCAAGCTGACCCAGCCCAAGTCCCGCTGAGCCTGTCCTACTCCCCGAACTCGAACCCGAACCCGCACCCGCACCTGATGCTGATCACGAACCCGAGAAGGACCCACTGACATGGCCAAGCGCATCGACGTCGAGGACCTCAACGTCTACTACGGCGACTTCCTGGCGGTGGCGGACGCGTCGGTCAACATCGCTCCGCTGACCGTGACCGCCCTCATCGGCCCGTCGGGCTGCGGCAAGTCGACCTTCCTGCGGACGCTGAACCGGATGCACGAGGTCATCCCCAACGGTCGGGTGACCGGCAAGGTGATGCTGGACGGTGAGGATCTCTACGGTCCCGGCGTCGACCCGGTGAACGTGCGGCGCACGGTCGGAATGGTCTTCCAGAAGGCCAACCCGTTCCCGTCGATGTCCATCTACGACAACGTCGTGGCCGGCTACAAGCTGGCCGGTTCGAAGAAGTCGAAGAAGGAGTACGACGACATCGTGGAGCGTTCGCTGCGTGGCTCGAACCTCTGGGAGGAGGTCAAGACCCGGCTGAACCGGCCGGGTGCCGGTCTGTCCGGTGGCCAGCAGCAGCGGCTGTGCATCGCCCGGGCCATCGCCGTCGAGCCCGAGGTGCTGCTGATGGACGAGCCCTGCTCGGCCCTGGACCCGATCTCCACGTTGGCCATCGAGGACCTGATCAGCGAGCTCAAGCAGAGCTACACGATCGTCATCGTGACCCACAACATGCAGCAGGCGGCCCGGGTGAGCGACCGGACGGCGTTCTTCAATCTGGCCGGCGTCGGTCAACCCGGCAAGCTCGTCGAGTACGACGAGACCGCGAAGATCTTCTCCAATCCCTCGAAGAAGGCCACCGAGGACTACATCTCGGGCCGCTTCGGCTGAGTTCTCGGTTCACGGCGCCGGCGGCAGTCGGTGGTCACCGGCAGAGTCGGGACTCCGGGTCGGGTCAGACGCCCAGGTGCGCGGTGATCGCCTCGACCAGCAACGCGTGATCGGCGGCCTGGGGGAGCCCGGAGACGGCGACCACGCCGACCACCCCGACGTCGACGATGCGGATCGGGAAGCCGCCGCCGTGCGCGGCGTACTCCGCCGGATCGACGCCCCAGTCCGCGTCCAGCGTGCGGCCCCCGGCGTCCAGCCGCCGCCCGACCAGGTACGACGATTCCTCGAACCGACGCACCACGTTGATCTTCCGGCGGGCCCAACCGTCGTTGTCGGGGGTGGCGCCGGGCAGTACGGCATGGAACAGCCGGTGTCCGTTGCGCTCGATCAGCACCGTCACCGGATGCTGCCGCTCCCGGGCGAGACCGACCAGCCGGGTACCGAGCGCCCAGGCATCGTCGTTGTCGAACCGCCGGAACACCAGCCGCGTCTCGTCGTCGGCGAGCCGCCGGATCAGGTCGTTCTCGTCGAGCATTTCGGGTCCTTCCTCAGGGGGGGTGTTGCGCGGGGTCGCGTAGTGGCGCGCCGAGCGTCGATGGTCAGGGCATCATGGACGGGACGCGTGAGCTGTG
>JBDSLP010000018.1:0-22935 GCA_039916325.1 Nakamurella sp.
GAAGCTAAGCCCTACAGCGCCGATGGTACTGCACCCGCCAGGGTGTGGGAGAGTAGGACACTGCCGAACACACATTCAAGGAGGGGCCCCCACCACGGGGGCCCCTCCTTTATGCGTTCACCACCCCCACCCCACGCACCCACCCCACGCACACGCACACAAAAACACCGAATGCACCGGCAGGAATCAATCGAGTAGCAACTCTGTGTATTCACCGGTATTTCTGGGAGATACCCAGCAGAGCCGTGTACGAACGCGGGGTATTTTCCAATTGGGACACCGAAACCCAGCCCGGGACTGACCTGACGTACTGACGCCAGCTCCGACCGACCGGCGCCGCGATGTTCACCGCTGTGGGCTTATCGGTGTGCCCGGCGGGCGGGTTGTCGTGTTTCACCCTCTCCGTGGATCTGCACGGGCCGCGTTCGGGCGTGGACGATCTACGATGAGATGTACATCAGAACAGCGATTCGGGAGTTGTTGGCCATGGCGCCGCAGGATAACGACAGAAGCGACGATGCTCGCCACGATCGACGTGACGCGCCTCAGGGCCCACGGGGAGCATCGCGCGGCGGCCAGGCGAACGGTCGCAACGACGATCGGTCCGGCGGCGGTGACCGCAGCAGCGCTCCACGCGGCTTCGGGGCCCGCGGCGGATCTAGCCAGGGTGCCGACCGGGACCGGGCACCGCGCACCGGCGGGTATCAGGGCAACCGCGGCGGTAGCTACCAGGGCAGTGGCTACCAGGGCGGGAGTACTCAGGGCGGTGGTTCTCGCAGCAGAGATGACCGCGGCGGATACCGCGGTGACGGCGCCGGCGCTAGCCAGAGCGACCGTCCGGCCCGCGCGGGCTACCAGGGGAATCGCAACTCCGACGATGCCGGCAGGTCCTCGAGTTACCGGGATCGGCCGACAAGCGGCGCTCGTGACGGTGGTCGGCCGCAGGGCGGCTATCGCAGCGGCGGCTCCGGTGCTGATCGTGACCAGGCCGACCGCGGTGCCGGCGGATACCGCGGCAACACCGACCGCCCGGCGGGTCAGGGCGGCTACCAGGGCAGCCGGCCGAGCGAACGCGGTGGGTTCTCCGCCCGAGCGGCGGGCTCCGGGGCCGACCGGCCCTACGGCCAGCGGACCGAGCGTGATGATCGCGGTACTGAGCGCTCCGGTGGTGACCGTCCCTACAGTCAGCGCGACGACCGTGCGGCGTCCCGCGGCGGCGCGGCGGACCGGTCGTATGGCCAGCGTGACGATCGGGGTGGCTATCGCGGGGACCGCCCGACGTCGGCTGATCGCCCGTACGGACAACGTCCTGACCGGGACGACCGCGGTGGCTACCGGGGCGCGGACTCCGGCTCGAACGACCACCCGTATGTGAAGCGTGAGGATCGCGGCGGTACGGGTGACCGGCCTTACGTGAGGCGTGATGATCGCGGTACGGGTGATCGTTCGTCCGTCAAGCGGGAGGACCGCGGAGCCGGCGACCGCCCGTCCGGCCCGCGGCCCGATCGGGACGACCGCAGTGGGTACCGCGGTGGTGAGCGTCCCGGTGGCGAGCGCCCGACCGACCGGCGAGATGATCGCGGTGCGTACCGGGGTGACCGTCCGGCCGCAAGCCAGCGCCCGTACGCGAAACGCGACAACCGTCCGGACGGCGATCAGCCGTACGGGCAGCGCAATGACCGTTCGAGCGGGGGTGAACGGCCCTACAGCCAGCGCCCCGACCGGGGCGCATCCGGAGCGGACCGCCAATCCCGGTCCGACAGCGGCTCCCGGTCCAACCCGAACTGGGTGCCGCGCGCCCAGCGTGACGACCGTGGTGCGCACCGCCCCGCCGGTCGCACGCCGTTCGGGGGCGATCTGAGCGAGACCTTCAAATTCCCCGCTGACCGCACGGACCGACCAGAGCCCGCCGACGCCCGCCCGCCCCGTGACGCTCGTCCGTCCAGCGACGGTCGGCCGCCGCGTGACGACCGGGACCGACCGTCCCGCCCTGACGACCGGGACCGACCGCCCCGTCGGGACGACCGCCCCGACCGGGACCGACCGTCCCGCCCTGACGACCGGGACCGGCCGCCGCGGCGGGTGGACGATGACCGTGCCCCGCGACGCGAGGCCCCGACCGGATCCCGGGTCCGGCCGGAGGACGCCGACGAGATCTGGCCGGATGCGCCCGAGTGGGCCGAGCCGTCCGAGCTGGGCCAGGAAGTCCTGCGTGATCTGCGTGGACTGAGCAAGGAGAACAGCGACTTCGTCGCCCGTCATCTGGTGGCGGCGACGTCACTGGCCGACGAGGAGCCCGAGGAGGCATGGCTGCACGCCCGGGCGGCGCGCTCCAAAGGGGGACGGATCGCCGTGGTCCGCGAGACCGTCGGTCTGGTCGCGTACCGCGCCCAGGAGTGGGCCGAGGCGATCTCGGAGTTGCGCGCGGCCCGGCGAATGGGCGGTGGGCCCGGTCACGTGGCCATCCTCGCCGATTGCGAGCGCGCGCTCGGTAACCCCGAACGTGCGCTGGAACTGGCCCGCAGCCCCGAGGCGGCCCAGCTGGACGAGGACGGCGCGGCTGAGTTGCGCATCGTCGCCTCGGGTGCGCGGGCGGACATGGGACAGCTGGATGCGGCCATGGCCGTGCTGCAGGACGGTCCCGGCTTCGACCTGGAGCATCCGACCGCATACTCCGGACGCCTGTACTACGCCTATGCCGATCTGCTGCTGACGGCGGGACAGGCCGACGAGGCTCTGCAGTGGTTTGTCCGAGCCGACGACGCCGACGACGACGGGGACACCGACGCCGCCGACCGGATCGCGGACCTGATCGCCATCCGGGAGGGACGAGCACCGGCCTCATCCGACGACCCGGACACCGGCGCTGATGCCAGTGACGACGCTTCCGGGCTGCCCGATGGCGATACGGCCGACGGCGATACGGCCGACACCGACACCGACACCGACACCGACACCGACACCGTGGGTGACTCCGTGGAAGAGGGCGACGCGGCAACGGGCGGCATCGTGGCTGCGATCGAGGACAACGACGTCGAGGACAACGACGTCGAGGACGGCGAGATCGAACTGATCGACACCGACACCGCGGTCGCCACGCCGCACGCCGACGTGACTGTCGAGGCCGACGACCGTGACCCAGCTGACGAGGATTCACCTGGCCAGGATTCGGCTGATGAGGATTCAGCTGATCAGGACGTGGACGACAAGGAGTCGGCGCAAGCCTCTGCCGAGGGTGCCTTGGCCGACGGTGCCTCTGCCGACGGTGCCGCTGCCGACTTTGAGCAGGTGCCGGACGTGCAGGTCCGGGACGAGAAGACCGGTGAGGTGCCGATCGGCCGTGGCTCGGTGCTCTTCAGCTCGGGTCACGACGCGTGACGTCGCTCGCCGAGCGTTACGACGCCCTGCTGCTCGACCTGGACGGGACCGTCTACCTGGGGCACCAGCCGATCGAGCACGTCGGAGCGGCCCTCCAGGAGGCGGCCCGTCGAGGCGCGCGGTCGGTGTACATCACCAACAACGCCTCCCGGCCGCCGGCGGAGGTGGCAGCGCAGCTGGTCGGTATGGGTCTGGAAGCGTCCCCCGACGACGTGTTGACCTCACCGCAGGCGGCGGCAACGATGCTCGTCGACCAGCACCCGGCTGGTGCGCGGGTGCTGGTCGTCGGTGCGCCGTACCTCGCCGACGAGGTCGAACGGCGTGGGCTCACACCCGTACGGACCTTCGCCGAGAACCCGGTCGCGGTCGTCCAGGGGCACTCGCCGGAGACCGGTTGGTCGATCCTGGCCGAGGCGTGCCTGGCGTTGCGCAGTGGTGCCGACTGGGTCGCCGCCAACGTGGACGCGACCCTGCCGACCGACCGCGGCCTGCTCCCCGGCAACGGGGCGATGGTCTCGGTACTGATCACCGCCACCGGCCGCCATCCCCGGGTTGCCGGCAAGCCGGCCCGGCCGATGATCGACACGGCCATCGCCCGGTACGGCTCGACCTCGCCGCTGGTGGTCGGTGATCGGCTGGACACCGACATCGAAGCGGCGGTGACGGCCGGGGTGCCGTCGCTATTGGTCTTCACCGGTGTCTCCACCCCGGCCGAGGTCATCGGGGCCCCCGCGTCGCGCCGGCCTGTCCACCTCGGCTTCGACATGCGCGCCGTCATCGATGCCGACCGTGCTGTGGACATCACCACCGGCGGGGCCGGCTGGCGTGTCGAGGTGTCCGGTGATGGGCTCCGGCTGGCCCGCGATACGTCGTCGCTACGGGACGGGACGCATCCCGATGCCGACGCCCTTCATGCCCTCGCCGCATTGGCTCAGGTCAGCTGGGCCGCAACCGACGAGCCCACCGGCGGTGTGACCGCCGCAGACGAGGTCGCGGGTGCCGCCCTGGTCCGCCTGGGACTCGGGACGTCCTGACCGTCGGATACCGTGGCACCGCGTGGGCAGACCATCCGCGCGGTGTCCGCGGATCAGCGGGGGCCTCGATCGTGTCCGAGGGGGTCTCGATGAGCAGTCCCGATCCTCGTGCCGAGCGCACCCCGGTGGATCCGTTCGAGGCGATCGACGCCGACGTCCTGGCCCTGAACGGGCTGGACCCGGTCGACCAGGTCGCGGTCTTCGGCCGGATACACGCCGCGCTCACCGCCGCCCTCGCGGCGACCGCCGGCAGCACACCCGCCGGGAGCACACCCAGCGGCTCGGCCGCCGCCGGGCGGCCGCACGGGTCCGGCCGCTGACATGCGTCGTGCCCGACTCGATGCCGAACTGGTCCGTCGTGGCCTGGCCCGATCCCGCGAGCACGCGGCCGAGTTGGTGCACGCCGGTCGCGTGACCATCGGCGGCCAGCCGGCCGCCAAGCCCGCCACCGCGGTGTCCGCCGCCGATCCCGTCGTGGTCCGGGCGGACGTGGTCGACGAGAACTGGGCCTCCCGCGGCGCCCACAAGCTGGTCGGCGCCCTGGACGCCTTCACCGACATCACGGTCGAGGGCGCCCGCTGCCTGGACGCCGGCGCCTCCACCGGCGGGTTCACCGACGTCCTGCTGCGTCGAGGCGCGGGCCGGGTCGTGTGCGTCGATGTCGGTTACGGGCAGCTGATCTGGCGCCTGCAGAACGATCCCCGGGTCGACATCCACGACCGCACCAACGTCCGGACCCTCACGCCGGACGACATCGGGGGTCCGGTCGACCTCGTGGTGGCCGACCTCTCCTTCATCTCGCTGGCCTTGGTGCTGCCCGCGCTCGTGGCCTGCTGTCGCCCGGACGGTCATCTCGCGTTGATGACCAAGCCGCAGTTCGAGGTGGGGAAAGACCGCCTGGGCAGCGGCGGCGTCGTCCGGGACCCCGAATTGCGGACCGAGGTGGTCATCGACGTCGCGACCGCTGCCCGCACCCGCGGCTGGGGCCTGGCCGGCGTGGTCGCGTCCCCGCTTCCCGGCCCCAGCGGCAACGTGGAGTACTTCGTGCATCTGACCAGCACCGCCGTCACCGATTCCGACGAGGTCGCCCGCATGGTGCGGGTCGCCGTCGAGGAGGGGCCCCGGTGACCCGGCGGGTCCTGCTCGTGGCCCACACCGGCCGGGAGGACATCACCCAGCTGTGCCGGCAGATCGCCGAGCCGCTCGCGCGGGCCGGGATGGAACTGGTCGCACTACCCGGTGAGAACGATCAACTCGGCCTGCCGTGCGTCGATCCGCGGCCGGACAATTCGATCGAGATGGTCCTCAGTCTGGGCGGCGACGGCACCCTGCTGCGGGCCGCGGACAAGGCCCGGCCGATCAACGCGCCGGTGCTGGGCATCAATCTCGGGCGCGTCGGTTTCCTCGCCGAGGCGGACCCCGAGCAGATGGACGGGGTCATCCAAGCTGTCATCGACCGCAACTACACCGTCCGCGAGCGGATGACCGTCGACGTCCTGGTCGAGCGTGACGGCGTGGAGATCACGCGCAACTGGGCTCTGAACGAGGTCAGTGTCGAGAAGGCCACCCGGGAGCGCATTCTCGACGTGGTCGTCGAGGTCGACGGGCAGGGAATCTCGGCCTTCGGCTGCGACGGCGTGCTCATCGCCACCCCGACCGGTTCGACCGCCTACGCGTTCTCCGCGGGTGGACCGATCATCTGGCCGCAGGTCGAGGCGCTGCTGGTGGTGCCCTCCAATGCGCATGCGCTGTTCTCCCGGCCGTTGGTGGTGGCCCCCGGCGTCGAGGTCACCGTGCATATCGACCCCTCCGGACACGAGGCCGCGATGGCCTGCGACGGGCGTCGGATTACTGAGCTGCCGGCCGGCTCGCGGATCCGGGTGCGGCGTGGCGTGCAGCCGGTGAAGATGGTCCGGCTGGGCGAGCTGACCTTCTCCACCCGGCTGGTCCGTAAGTTCGCGCTCCCCGTCCAGGGGTGGCGCGAGCAGCGACACTGACCGTCTCCGGGTCCGCCCCGAAGTGGGCGGGCCGGTCGGTTCACTCCAACAGCGTGTCCCACTCGAACAGACGTCTGAATCCGTTACCGTGACGATGTGCTCAGTGAACTCCGCATCACCGGGCTCGGGGTCATCGATGACGCTGTCCTCGAGCTGCACCCCGGCCTCACCGTCGTCACGGGCGAGACGGGCGCGGGCAAGACGATGGTCGTCACTGCGCTCGGCCTGGCCACCGGCGGGCGGGCCGACGCCCACCGCGTCCGTACCGGCGCAGCCCGCGCGACCGTCGAGGCGCGCTTCTCCCCGCCGGCCCACTCGTCGGCCGTCACGGTCGCGCTGGCCGCCGGTGGTGAGCTCGACGACGACGGCAGCCTGATCGCGGTTCGCACGGTCGCCGCCGACGGCCGCTCCCGGGCCCACATCGGCGGCCGTTCCGCCCCGCTGGCCACATTGTCCGAGGTGACCGATCCGTTGGTGGCCATTCACGGCCAGTCCGAGGCGATCTCGCTGCTGCGGCCGGCCCAGCAACGCGCCGTGCTCGACCGGTTTGCCGGGCTCGCGGGTGAGATCTCCGACTACCGTCGGGTCCGCAGTGAGTGGCAGGCCGCCCGGCGGGAGCTGGCCGACCGGCTCGCCTCCGGGCAGCAGCGGGCCCAGCGCGAGCAGCTGCTGCAGATCGGCCTGGCCGAGATCGCCGCCGTCGCGCCGCTGCCGGGTGAGGACAGCGAGCTCGTAGCCGAGGCCCGCCGGCTGGAGAACGCGGACGCGCTGCGGTCGGCCGCTGCGGACGCCCAGTTGTCACTGGACGGATCCGAGCTCGACCCCGGCGTGCCGTCCGCGGTCGGCCAGTTGACCGCGGCTCGACGCGTGCTGGAGTCCGCCGGCGACGAGAAGCTGCGGACCCTGTCCGGCGCACTGCGCGAGGCCGGCGTGCTGTTGACCGACGTCCTCATGGAGCTGTCGGCCTATCTCGACGAGCTCGACGCCGACCCGGAGCGGCTGCAGACGATCATGGAACGGCAGTCGGTGCTGCGTGCCCTCACCCGCCGCTACGGCGCTGACGTCGACGCGGTGCTCGACTGGGCCGCCGCGGCAAGCGTGGAGCTCGCCTCGCTGGACGTCTCCGACGAGGCCATCACGGCGTTGCGCGAGCAGGAGAAGCGGCTGGCGGCGGCGGTGTCGACGGCCGGGAAGAGGCTGACCAAAGCCCGCACCACGCGGGCTGAGACGCTCGGGACGGCGGCGACCTCCGAGCTCGCGAACCTGGCCATGGGTCGGGCCACGCTGCGGGTGGCCGTCGCCCAGACCGAGGCCGCCGCCGACCACGCCGACGTGCTGAAGGTCGGTGGGCGGCACATCATCGCCGGCCCGGACGGCTTCGACACGGTCGAGCTGCTGCTGACCGCGCATCAGGGTGCACCGGAACTGCCGATCCAGAAGGGCGCGTCCGGCGGCGAGCTGTCCCGGGTGATGTTGGCGCTGGAGGTCGTGCTCGCCGAAGCCGATCCGGTCGCCACGCTGGTCTTCGACGAGGTCGACGCCGGCGTCGGCGGCCGGGCCGCGACCGAGATCGGCGCCCTGCTGGCCCGACTCGCCCGCACCCACCAGGTCATCGTGGTCACCCACCTCGCGCAGGTCGCGGCGTACGCGGACCGGCAGCTCGTGGTGGACGCCACCGAGGATGGGGCGGTCCGGTCCTCGTCGGTCCGGGTGGTGGTGGGCGAGCTGAGGGAGGCGGAGCTCGCCCGGATGCTCGGCGGGACCGTGGGGGCCTCGGCCCGTCGCCACGCGGCCGAACTCGTCGCCGCGGCGCGGCTCCGTCGGGAAGAGCTCGCGGTGTGCTGAGGCGGCCGGCGGCCCGCCCCGGTGGACAGAGCACCCGGATACGGTGCCTGCCATCTCCGGGGCGCACACTTCTCGCAGCGTCCGTGTCGTTCGCCGCCGCGAGGTCCCGGTGCCGGATGTATCAGGCTGACGCAGCAGGCCTCTGGTCAGTAGCGTGATTTCCGAGATCGGTCGGTGCGCCGACCGAGAATGCATCACTCGCGAGAATGAGGAAGGTCATGCAGACCGACGACAGTGACGTGCGGGCACCCGACGGGCCGCCCGCCGAGCTGGACCTGCGTGCGCTCGTCGAGGCGGCGCGGGCCGGCGATCAGGGCGCCTGGAACGCCCTCGTCGACCGGTACAACCGCCTGGTCTGGTCGGTGGCCCGCAGTTTCCGACTCCCGACCGCTGACGCTGCCGACGCGGTGCAGATGACGTGGCTGCGGCTGGTCGAGAACCTCGACCGGATCACCGAGCCCGAGCGGTTGGCGTCCTGGCTGGGGACCACGGTGCGCCGTGAATGCCTGCAGCACCTGCGTCGATCGGGGCGGGCGCGGACGGACGGCGCCGGGACCGACATCCTCGACAACGTCCCGGATGACGCACCACCGATCGAGACCGCCCTGCTGGACGACGAGCGCGACCAGGCGTTGTGGCAGGCCATGGGAATGCTGGGGGACAAGTGCCAGCAACTGCTCCGCGTCCTGATGGCCTCGCCGCCACCGCCGTACAGCGCCGTTGCGGCCGCTTTGGAGATGCCCATGGGCAGTATCGGGCCGGCCCGGCAACGCTGCCTGGCGCAGCTGAAGAAGATCATCACCAGCGAGCCGGGATCGGCCACCGGCGGCGGAATCCCGGCGCCGAGGGGATCCCGATGACGCACGACGCCGCGCCCCCGACCGACGCCGCCGGGCCCGACGGGGACGGAGCCGATCTCGAGGCACTGATGGGGCGCCTGCGGGGCTTCGCCGACCATGTCGACGGTCCGCCGCCGCTGGTCACCGACCTCGCGCGGGCCGCCTTCGAGACCCGCGACTTCGACGCCGAGCTCGCCGTCCTCACCGCCGACTCCGACGTCGACACCCTGGCCCTGGTGCGGTCGGGGGAGACCACCACCGCCCCCCGGATGGTGTCCTTCGAGGCCCATTCCGTGACCGTGGAACTTCAACTGGACCGGCAGGAGATCGGGATGGCCGTGGCCGGCCTCGTCCTGGGTCCCGTCGAGTCCGTGGAGCTCGAGACCGCGGACGGGCGAACCCCGGTGATCCTGGACGGTCGTGGCTGGTTCCGACTGGATGCCGTTGCCGCGCAGCACGTCCGGCTGCGGGTTCGGACCGGCGCGGGCACCGTCGTGACGACGGAATGGCTGCGCACCTGACACTCCTGGGATGCTGTGCGGATGGCCACGCCGGCGGTGCCGCGACAACGCCCGGCGGCGGAACTCGCGCGGGAGGCGATGGACAGCGTCGGCCGGGATCCGGCCGCGGCGCTGATACTCGCCGATGCTGCGGCGGTCGCCGCGCGCCGCGCGGCGGACCCGATGGCCGCCGCGACCGCCCACCGGGCGGCCGCCCTGGCGCTGCGTGAGCTGGGCGACCTCGCCCACGCCGAACGTCGAGCGCGGGCCGCAGTTCGCGCCGCCGCGAGGACCGGGAACCCGTTGCTCGCGGCCGAACCCCGAATGACGCTGGCGTTCATCCTGCTGGAGGCGGGGCGGGTCCGCGCGGCGCTCGGCGAGGCCGAGCAGGCCGCGGCCGGGAGCACGGGGCTGTCGGCGGCCCGGGTGGCGAGCCAGCGCGCGCTCATCCTCCAGCGCATGGGCCGCCTCGATGAGGCCCTGGCCGGCTACGCCGCCGCGCTGCCGGTGTTCCGGCGACACCGTGACCACGTCTGGGAGGCGCGGCTGTTGAACAACCGCGGTCAGCTCCACACCGACCAGGGTCGGCTCACCCTGGCCACAGCAGACTTCGCCGCCAGCCGCGCGGTGTTCCTGGACGCCGGGATGACCGCACTGGCCTCGGACGTGGAGTGGAACCTGGCCGGGGTGGCGACCCTGCGCGGTGACGTTCCCATGGCCCTCGCCCGGTTCGACGCCGTCCGGTCGGAGCACCTCGGTCGGGGTACCCCGAACCCGCAGCTGCAGATCGATCGGGCCGAGACCCTGCTGTCCGTCGGGCTGGCCGCCGAGGCGGTGGTGGAGGCCGCGGCCGCCGTGACCGCGCTGACCGACGCCCGACAGCACGTGGATCTGCCGCACGCCATCCTCGTCCAGGCGCAGGCGTACACCGCGATCGGCGACCACGAAGCCGCCGGGATCAGCGCCCGGCGGGCCCGCCTGTTGTTCCAGCGGCAGAATCGACCGGGATGGGCCACCCTGTCCGCGCTGACCGCCCTGCGTGCGGCCGAGATGGCCGGCCACGACGACCAGCGGCTGATGATCGCGGCACTGCGGTCCGCCGACGAAGTCCGGCAGGCCGGGTGGCCGCTCGCCGAGATGGACGCCCGGCTGATCGCGGCCCGGGCTGCCGCGCGACTCGGCAACGAGCCGGTCCGGAGAGCGCAGCTCGAGCTCGCTTCGGACAACCGCCGGCTGGGCACCGTCGATGCGCGGCTCCGAGGCTGGTACGCGCAGGCCCTGCTCCGGGACGCGCGAGGTGACCGGCGCGGCGTTCAGACGGCCCTGGCTGCCGCGATGCACGTTCTGGACCAGCACCAGGCCCTGCTCGGGGCGACCGAGCTGCGCGCCAACCTCAGCACGGTGGGGGCCGGCGTCGTGCACAAAGGCCTCGAGATCGCCCTCGCCGGGGGGCGCGCACGAGAGGTTCTCCGCTGGGCCGACCTGGGCCGGGCCCGGGCCACCCGCCCACGACCGGTTCGGCCGCCGCAGGACGAGGCGCTGACCTCGGCCCTGGCGGCCGTGCGGCGCCTGCACGCCCGGACCGTCCAGGCTCAGCTCGACGGATCGACGCTGCCCGCGGCCGGTGATCGACGCCGCGCTGAGCGTGACGTGGTCGCGGCAAGCCGCCGGAGTGCCGGTCAGATCGACCGGTCGTCGGCGGCGGCGACGTCGCCGGCGCTGGTCGCGGCGCTGGGCGACCGGATTCTCGTCGAATTCGTCGAGCACGACGAGCTGCTGTACCTCGTTGCGGTGGCCGACGGTCGGTTCACCCTGCACCCCCTGGGCTCCGTCGACGGATTGGACGGCGACGTGGCCCAGCTGCACTTCGCGACGCGTCGGTTGGCCACCGGGTTCGGCACGATCCGGGCGCGGACGTCGATCCGGGAGGCACTTCGCGTCGCCGCCGACGACCTCGGGCAACGTCTGCTGGGTCCGGTGAGCTCGCTGGGGGACGACCGTGAGCTGGTCATCGTGCCCAGTGCCTCGCTGCACGGCGTGTTGTGGACGCTGCTGGACAGCTTGTGGCGGCGTCCGTTCGTGGTGGCGCCATCTGCGGCCGCCT
Source organism: Nakamurella sp. (assembly GCA_039916325.1). Taxonomy (GTDB): domain Bacteria; phylum Actinomycetota; class Actinomycetes; order Mycobacteriales; family Nakamurellaceae; genus Nakamurella. The sequence goes on from JBDSLP010000018.1 coordinate 11,698, forward strand.
GGCTGGAGGCGGACTCGCGTCGCTGTCCCGGCCGGACGACGGACCGGACCGACCCCACCGCCGGCGTACGCCGCACCCCACCCGTCCTGGTCGCCGGTCCCGGTCTGCCGGCCGCCGACGCAGAAGTCACCGTGCTCGCCGCGCAGCTGCCGGACGCGGTCGTCCTCCGGCACCCGCACGCCACGGTGGCGGCCGTGCTGGCCGCACTCGACGGCACGCCGCTGGCTCACATCGCCGCCCACGGGGCGCTTCGCACCGACAACCCGCTCTTCTCCGCGTTGCTGATGGACGACGGCCCGTTGACCATCTACGACATCGAGGGACTGCGGACCGCCCCCGAGGTCGTGCTGCTGCCGTCCTGCGAGTCAGGGGTGTCCTCGGCGCGGGCCGGCGACGAGCTCCTGGGCCTGGTCGCCGCTCTGCTCTCGATCGGCACCCGTACCGTCATCGCGACCGCACTCGAGACGCCCGACCATGCCACCGGCACGTTGATGGTGATGCTGCACCGCAGTCTCGGTCACGGAGACCGACCGGCCGCCGCCCTCGCGCACGCCCGGGAGGCGGTCGATCCGGCGGATCTCGTGCTGTGGGCGACCGCAGCGGGGTTCACCTGTTTCGGCGGGTGACCGTCACCCGTCGCCGGAGTCCGGCCATCAGACGGTGTAGTCGCCAGGATCGAACATTCGGCCGAACGCCGGGTCGAAAGGCAACCCGCCGAGGAAATCCTCGGCGACGGCCTGTGGATCCGAGGGGGCGGATCGCACCCGGCGGGCGATCTCGGCGGCGACCAGGGGGGCCGCGAACGACGTCCCGGACCAGTGCACGAACTCGGTCGAGGTCTCGGTCCCGGAGACGGCCCCGGTCGGTGGCTCCGAAGGGTCTTCCCAGTCCGGCGACGGCACCTTCCAGTTCGGCACGTAGTCACTGACGAGTCCGACCCCGGGCGCCCAGACATCGACCCACGTCCCCCGGTTGGAGAAGTCGGCCGCCACCGGCGGTGTGTCTGCGCAGTTCTGGTAGGCCCCGACGGCGATCACCTCGCACATCGCCGCCGGCCAGAACCGGCGGCCCCGGTAGTCCGGGTCGCGTCCGTTGTTGCCGGCCGCGGCGACCACGACCACCCCACGGTCGTGCAGCCGCCGGATCGCCCCGGCCAGCGCCGGTGGCGGGCGGTTGTCGTCGGTGTAGCAGCCCAGCGACATGTTGACGACCGGGCTCGTCACGGTGTCGAGGCCTTGGGTGATGATCTCCACCTCGTCGCCGCTGCCGTCGGAGTGCAGCACCTGGGTGGGGTCGATGCGCAGTTCCGGTGCGTGTCGGTTCACCAACCCGCAGATGAACAGGCCATGCGCGGCCTGTCGGTCCAGATCCTGGTTGCGGTCGGTGTCCAGCAGGTCCCACTCATGGTTGCCCTGCAGGTCCTCGCCCCGGATGACGCCCTGCAGGCGGTAGGTCACCCCGGGGGTCGTCCAGTCGAAGGGCAGACCGGTGTCGAGCACCGAGATGTCGACGGTTTTCGCTTCCTCGGCGCCGAACCGTTCCGGCAGCTTCGGTCGGTCCGCCGGGGACGGTGTGCTGCCGGGCCCGCCCATGTACTTGGGCTCACCGAAGGCGACATGATTGACGGTGACATCGCGACGGCCGGCGAGTCCCCGCTTATTCGCGTCAGCCAGCAACGCCGGCAGGTCGGCGTCGAGTGGCAGCGTCCACAGCTCGCCGCCGGTCATCGACGTCAGCGTGCCGTTGAGGCCCTCGTCCACCTTTCGCTCGCCGACATTGCGCCAATGATCGGTGTTGTCAGGCGTCCATCTCCTCGCCCCGTTCGCCAGGAGGTACTTAAGAAGTTCGTCCGAGACGCCGATCCGGACCCACAACTCGCCCGGCCGATACCAGGAGAACAACGATCCCCGGCCGCTGATCGGCGCCCGGCGGTCGTCGGTGAAGACCTTCGGGTCCTCGATCCGGAGGGCGTTCCGGCCGGGGATGAACCAGGCCCGTTCGCGTAGTCGTTCGCCGTACCGGTCGTCCTGCAGCATGCGGTTCCGCCTTCGATCGAGTTGACGCCCACGCGATGCGCCGCCCCCCGCACCTGATACATGGCAGCAGATTCTCACCCATCCGAGTACCGCCGAACTCGTGGTCTTCCGCGCGCCCTGCACTGGTGTGCCCAGGTCGGCTGGCACCCTGAGGTCATGAAACTTCTGTCTCGTGGGTCCCGCCAGTTACCAGGAATCACAGCGTCGGCGCGGGTCTCCCGGCAGACCGTCGATGCCCTGACCCGGGCCGGCAACGGCGACATCGTCGTCGTCGACCATCCGGACCTCGACCGCAAGACCGCCGATCTGCTCGTGCAGGCCGGCGTCGTCGCGGTGGTGAACGCCTCTGCGTCGATCTCCGGCCGGTACCCGAACCTGGGTCCGGAGGTGTTGGTCAACTCCGGTGTCGTGCTGGTGGACAACATCGGTGACAAGGTCTTCGGCCGTATCAAGGACGGCGCCAAGGTCCGCCTCGACGAGGGTTCGCTCTTCGTCGGCGACGACCTCATCGGTACCGGCACGGTGCAGACCCTCGAGTCGGTCTCGGATCTGATGATCGACGCCAAGGCCGGGATGTCCGCGCAGCTGGAGGCCTTCGCCGCCAATGCGATCGAGTACATGAAGCGGGAGCGCAGCCTGCTCCTCGACGGCGTCGGGATCCCCGAGATCTCCACCGACATGGAGAACCGACAGGTCATGCTGGTGGCCCAGTCGGCCGGCACCGCCAAGGAGCTGAAGAAGCTCAAGAACTACATCGCCGACTACCGGCCGGTGCTGGTCGGCGTCGACGCCGGTGCCGACGCGCTCCGGACCGCCGGATACAAGCCCGATCTCATCATCGGCAACCCGGACGCCATCAGCACCGAGTCGCTGACCTCCCGGGCCGAGGTCGTCGTCCCGGCCCACACCGACGGGCACGCCCCCGGCATCGAGCGCATCCAGGACCTCGGCCTGGGCGCGGTGACCTTTCCCGCCTCCGGCAGCAGCGAGGACCTCGCGTTGCTGCTGGCAGACGCGCACGATGCCTCGCTGATCGTCACCGTCGGGATGCACACCACCCTGACCGACCTGCTCGACCGCGGCCAGGGCAACACTGCGGCCAGCTTCCTGGTCCGCATGCGGGTGGCCAACAAGGTCGTCGAAGCGGCCGCGCTGTCCAAGCTCTACCGCGCCCGGGTGACCTGGTGGTCGGTGATGCTGCTGATTATCGCGGCGACGCTGGCCATCGTCGTGGCACTGCTGGTGTCGGACGTCTCCGGCACCTACGGCGACCTCATCCGCACCTGGTGGGACGACTTCACCAGCTGGGTGCGCAACCTCTTCTGAGTTGTCCTGCTGTTCCTGACCGATTCGAAAAGGCTCTGCTGATGATTTCCATGCGATACCACATCATCTCCCTGGCGGCGGCGTTTCTGGCGCTGGCCCTGGGAATCGTCCTCGGCGCCACCAAGATCAACTCGCCACTGCTGGCCGGGTTGCAGGGCGACACCCAAACCCTGACCCAGCAACGCGACCAGCTGCAGACGGAGAACACCGCGCTGGCGGCCGACGCGGTCGCCGCCGAGAAGATGGCCGAATCGCTGGGTGACATCGCCGTCCGAGGGGTGTTCCAGCCCAACCCGGCCGTCGTCCTGATCACCACCGCCGACGCCAACTCCGCCGACCGGGACGCGGTGCTCGCGCTGCTGGGCAAGGCCGGCGCCCCGGTCGCCACCCAGATCCAGTTGACCAGCGACTTCACCGACCCGTCCCGCTCCCAGGAGCTGCGCACGGTCCTGACGTCCACCCTGCCGGCCGGACAGACGCTGCCCGAGGTCGACGATCCCGGCACCCTGGCCGGAGCATTCCTGAGCCTGCTGGTGGTCGGCGACGAGACCGGCTCCAGCAAGGCCACCGCCGATCAGGTCAGCACCGCGTTCACCGCGTTGAGCACCGGCGGCTTCGTCCGGGTCACCGGCACGCCGGCAGCCGGCCGGTTGGTGATCGTGCTCACCGGAGGCGAGCTCACCGGCGGGTCCGAGGGCGACCGCGCCGCGATGATCGCCGCGATGGCCTCCCAGCTCAAGCTGACCGCCGGCGGCGTCGTCCTGGCCGGCCGCCAGGGCAGCGAGGCGGCCACCGCCGGCTCGGTCGGGGTGGTCCGCTCCGACACCGCCGACAGCGCCGCCGTGACCACCGTCGACGACGTCGACCTGGCGTCCGGGCGGTTGGCTACCGTGCTGGGCCTGGCCGAACAGGACGGCGGCGGCGTCGGACGCTACGGCGTGGCCGACACCGCGGAGGCCCGGGTTCCGACCCTGCGTACCTGATCGCGGGTCCCGGGCCCGGGGGCGGCCCGGGGCGGCTCGCGGAGCCGAGCAGCGCACGCGCGGTAGGCGCGGTCACTGTTAGGGTGAAATCCCGTGAAGTGATTGTCGGTTCAGACGCGTTCAGCGGCTCGGATCCGGAAGGGCAGACAATCAACAATTGCGGAACGGGAGTCCCCTTGGCGTCATCAGCGCGGTCGACAAAGCACATCTTCGTGACCGGTGGGGTGGCTTCCTCGCTGGGGAAGGGCCTGACGGCGTCGAGCCTCGGGCAGCTGCTCACCTCGCGCGGGCTGCGCGTCACGATGCAGAAGCTCGACCCGTACATCAACGTCGACCCCGGGACGATGAACCCGTTCCAGCACGGCGAGGTCTTCGTCACCGAGGACGGCGCCGAGTGCGACCTGGACATCGGCCACTACGAGCGGTTCCTGGACCGCGAGCTGTCCGCCGACGCGAACGTCACCACCGGAAAGGTCTACTCCCGGGTGATCGCCCGGGAGCGGCGCGGTGAGTATCTCGGCGACACCGTGCAGGTCATCCCGCACATCACCAACGAGATCAAGGAACAGATCCTCGCGATGTCGGCGCCGGACCGGGAGGGCCACCGCCCGGACATCGTGATCACCGAGATCGGCGGCACTGTCGGTGACATCGAGTCGCTGCCGTTCCTCGAGGCCGCCCGCCAGGTTCGCCACGAGCTCGGCCGGGAGAACGTCTTCTACCTGCATGTCTCGCTGATCCCGTACCTGGCGCCGTCCGGTGAGCTCAAGACCAAGCCGACCCAACACTCCGTCGCGGCGCTGCGCAACATCGGTATCCAGCCCGACGCCTTGGTCTGCCGCTCCGACCGACCCATCCCGGAGTCGATGAAGCGCAAGATCTCGATGATGTGCGACGTCGACCAGGAGGCCGTCATCGCCTGCCCGGACGCGCCGTCGATCTATGACATCCCGAAGGTGCTCTTCGACGAGGGCCTGGACGCCTACGTGGTGCGTCGGCTCAACACCTCCTTCCATGACGTGGACTGGAAGGTGTGGGGTGACCTGCTCCACCGCGTGCACGAGCCCACCGAGACGGTGCGTATCGCGCTGGTCGGCAAGTACATCGACCTGCCCGACGCGTATCTGTCGGTCACCGAGGCGCTGCGGGCCGGCGGCTTCGGCAACCGCGCCAAGGTCGAGATCAAGTGGGTCGCCGCCGACGAGGTCGAAACGGTGCACGGTGCCCAGCAGGTACTGGCCGACGTCCAGGGGGTGCTGGTGCCCGGCGGGTTCGGCGTCCGCGGCGTCGAGGGCAAGCTGGGTGCGTTGACCTACGCCCGCACGCACGGCATCCCGACCCTCGGGATCTGCCTGGGCATGCAGTGCATGGTCATCGAGATCGCCCGCACCGTCGGTGGTCTCGCTGATGCGAACTCCACCGAGTTCGACGAGCACACGAAGAACCCGGTGATCGCCACGATGGCCGAGCAGGTCGACATCGTCGCCGGCGACGGTGACATGGGCGGGACGATGCGGCTCGGGGCGTACCCGGCGGTACTCGACCAGGGCTCGCTGATGAGCGAGATCTACGGTGGCACCGAGGTTTCCGAGCGGCACCGGCACCGCTACGAGGTCAACAACAGCTACCGGGAGATGCTGGAGGCCAGCGGCCTGCGGTTGTCGGGGATGTCCCCGGACCGCAACCTCGTCGAGTTCGTCGAGCTCGACCGCGAGCTGCACCCGTTCTTCGTGGCCACCCAGGCGCACCCGGAGTTCAAGTCGCGCCCGACCCGGCCGCACCCGCTGTTCTACTCGTTCGTCAAGGCGTCGCTGCAGTACCTGAAGGACGAGCGGCTCCCGATGGACCCCGAGGATTCCGTGGACGCCGCTCCGGGGCTGATGGCCGCAGCGCCGGTGGCGGCGACACGGTGACCGAGCCGGGCCTGTTCGACGTCGTCTCCAGTGAGACCGTCTTCCACGGTCGGATCGTCGAGGTCCGCGTCGACCAGGTCCGGATGCCCGGTGGGGGAGTCGCCGCCCGTGAGGTCGTCGCGCACCACCGGGCCGTGGCCGTGGTTGCCCTCGACGACGCCGGCCGGGTGGTGTTGATCGGGCAGTACCGGCACCCCATCCGACGACGGCTCTGGGAGCTGCCGGCCGGGCTGCTGGACATCGAGGGTGAGCAGCCGTTGGCGGCGGCGGCCCGCGAACTCGCCGAGGAGACCGGCCTTCAGGCCCATGACTGGCAGGTGCTGGTAGACGTGGTGCCGTCCCCCGGGATCATGGACGAAGGCGTGCGGATCTTCCTCGCACGGGGGCTCGTCGAGATCGGACGGCAAGGTGAGATCGCCCACGAGGAAGCGGATCTCACCATCGTGCGGGTGCCGCTGACCGAGGCGGTCGCGGCGGTCTTCCGGGGAGACATCGTCAACGGGATGGCCGTGGCCGGTCTGCTGGCCGCGCACACCGCACTGACCGAGGAGCGTTCGCTGCGGCCGGGGATCCAGGCGTGGACCACCAGTCGGGCCCTCGCACGTGGCGCCGACGAGGAGCTCACCCCGCCACCGACACTGTCGCCATGACGCCGTCCCCGGCAGCAGCGCCGCCGGCCGCGCCGGCCCCGCCGGCCGCGCCGGCGTTGGCCGAGGCGGTGAGCGGTTACCTCGACCATCTGACGGTCGAACGGGGGATGGCGGTGAACACCGTGCTGTCCTACCGCCGCGACCTGACCCGCTACATCGGGTACCTGACCTCGGTGGGGGTGACCGGGCCGGCCGAGATCACCGCCGCGCAGGTCAGCGGGTTCCTGGCCGCGCTGCGCTCCGGGGACGGCGATCGGCAGCCGTTGGCGGCGTCGTCGGCGGCCCGGGCCGTCGTGGCCGCTCGTGGCTGGCACAAGTTCCTCACCGCCGAAGGCGTCGTTCCCGACAACACCGCCCGTGACGTCCGGCCCCCCGCCCCGGGGAAGCGGTTGCCCAAGGCGATCCCCTTCGAAGCGGTGCTGGCCCTGCTCGAGGCGGCCGGCGGCGACGAACCCCGCCCTCTGCGTGACCGGGCGATGCTCGAGTTCCTGTATTCGACCGGGGCCCGGATCTCCGAGGTCGTGGGGCTGGACGTCGATGATCTCGATCTGGTCGCCGGCGTGGTCCTTTTGCGCGGCAAGGGTTCCAAGGAACGGCAGGTGCCGGTCGGCTCATACGCGATCCGCGCGTTGGAGGCGTTCCTGGTCCGCGGCCGGCCGGCGCTGGTCGGGGGGCGGACAGCCCGGTTCAGCCCGGCCGTGTTCGTCAACGCCCGCGGCGGTCGGCTGACCCGGCAAGCGGCCTGGCAGATCCTGCGGGCGGCCGCTGAGCGCAGCGGCATCCCCGGTCTGGCCGATCACGTTTCACCGCACACACTCCGGCACTCCTACGCCACCCACCTGCTCGAGGGCGGCGCCGACATCCGTTCCGTCCAAGAACTTCTCGGCCACGCGTCGGTCACCACCACGCAGGTCTACACGCTGGTCACGGTCGATTCGCTGCGTGAGGTCTACGCGACGGCCCACCCGCGGGCGCGGTGAGGGCCGGCGTCGTCGCGCAGCTCTTTTGACGACCGATCAACTGAGGTCGCTGGTCGCCCGCAAGGTACTGCCGCCGAGGCTGCTGCGGTCCGGCACCAAGGCCCGGATGTGACGTCCATCGCTCGGGCCAGCTTGTAGATCGTCGACAACAACGGATCGGCGGGCTTTGGGTCGGGCCGTGGCCCCGGCTACGTCCCGGGTTCGAGATCTGGTCGCGATGGAGACGTGAAAGCTCGGCCGGCTTCTACTGCGACCAGCAACGTTGTTCGCGCAGGAACAACAACCGGTGGCTGAATGCGAGCCCGAAGGTCTTCCCATCAAGTGCCTGCCCAGCCTCACCACATACTCCGCCGACTGTCCGGTAACCACGGGTAGCACACGGCACTACGCGTTGTGCACAGGATGGCCGGATGCTGCCAGGGGACGTGTCACAGGCCGCTGTTCGTCTGGAGTCACTGACTCGCGGCATGCGGCTCATCGGACTGGTCAACGAGGCCTTGACCGTGCTGGCGGTCGAGCCCCCCGGCGATGACGCGGTCACCGTCGCCTACCGTCGTGACAACGGCACCGTCGACGAGTATCTCCTGTTCAGAGCCGAACTCGTTGCTGATCGCCCGAATGGATCAACTGGCTCGCGACCCGACCTGCAGCCGCACCTCACCGTCACCGACTGGGACCTGGTCGTGGTCGACGAGGCCCACCGGATGTTGGCCCGCTGGTGGGGTGGCGAGATCACCATGACCCAGCGCTACCGGCTTGGTCAGACACTCTCAGGTGCCACCCGGCACCTGCTGCTGATGACTGCCAGCCCGCACGCCGGGGACGAGGCCAGCTTTCAGCTGTTCATGGCGTTGCTCGACCCGGATCGTTTCGAGGGTCAGTTCAGGGCTGACGTTCACTCGCAGGACACCTCGGGTCTGATGCGTCGAATGCTCAAGGAGGACCTTCTCGGACCGCTGGCCAAAGAAGCAGAATTAAGAGCAGCGTTCGGTGCTTCCGTCACCGGCACAACGCGGTCATGTGACGTCAGATCTGGTCGGGGTGGACGACGTCGATCTCGACGATCAGGTCCCGCTTGAAGTCCCGGCGGTTGTTGGTCAGGAAGCGATCGGCTCCGTGATGAACCGCCGTGGCCAGATGGACGGCATCGGCGGCTTTCAACCGGTAGTTGGCCGCCAGCTGCACGCTCAACAAGCCGGTCTCGTGATCGACTGCGTGCAGCTCGAGGCGGCCGAGCAGCGTGGTGAGGCGACCGAGTTGGTCGGTGTCGCCCGTCGACAACGGCTTGGAGAGCAACTCGGGCAGCAGAAGCACCGACCCCATGCCGACGACGCCCGAGTCCGCGCCTTCGACGAAGACCCTGGCCACCCGCTTGCCGAGGGGATGTTCGGCAACAGCGGCGTAGATCAGGCAGTCGGCGTCGAATGCATCCACGTCAGAAGGCGTCCCGGTCGGATCGGATCGAGCGCACCAGATCGTCGGCCTGCTCGACCGTCATCGATCCCCGGGACAGCGACGCCGATCGACCCGTTTCCATCAACCGTCGCAACTCATCGACACCCTCGTAGAGCGTCGCTGTCCGGCTGTTCCGAAGGATATCCGGCCGGACGACCACCGCCACCGCCACGCCGTGCCTGGTCAGGGTGACCTGCTCACCAACAGCCACTCGCTCGAGGATTTCGGCGAACGAGCTCCGCGCTTCGGTCACTGTCCAACTGGTCATCCATCTATTTGTACGCCAATGTACGTTGGCGTACAAGCATCACCGGCGGGCCAGGATCTGCTCCAGCGCCGAGAACCTGATCCGTTCCTGCTCCAGTCGCACGCCCGGGCCGAACGAGCCGTCGAGCAGGTCTTGGTAGAGATGGTGTTCAGGCTGGGTGAGCCGGGTGAGGTCTTCCCGGCTCTGGGACTTCTCGTGACCCCAGTGCGCCTCGTGGTCGAGCAGCGTGGCCCGGTCCATCAGCATGGACGTCGCATGGGGGTGCCACTTCCGGAAGCGGTCCAGGATCGCGAACCCGTGGGTGTCGATGTCGCCCCAGTAGAGAATTTCGCGGTCGGTGAGCCAGGGCAGCCGGGCCAGTCGCCAGATCCGGTAGCCGGCGCCCCACATCACCAGGGAATCTTCGACGGGAGGGAAAGCCAGGTAGGTGATCTCGTTCTCCACGACGAACACCCGCGTTGCCGCCGGCGGGTTGACGGCCAGCTCGGCAGGCAGCACCGAGAGCTCGGAGAACCCGGGCCGCGGCTCCGGGTCGAGATATCGGAAGCGGAGGTACTCCGGCTTCGACCGGAATCCGAAGCGGGCCCCGACATCCCTTCGGCCAGCGGCGATGTCGACCCGGGACGGATCGAGCTGGGCGTCCAACAACGCGGCCAGCAAGACCCGGTGCTGCTCGATGAACTTGGTGTCGACCCCGGGCACGTCGACCTGGCGCAGGTACAGCGGCGGACGCCCGGCGGGCAGCGCGTCGATCCACATCACGGTGCTCACCAGCCTGTCCCACACCGCAGCCGCGTCGACGACCTGATGCGGCCGCGCCAGCATCCACGGCACCAAGCGCGGTGCGCACGCGTCCGTTCTGTCCACCTGGCCGACGAACGTCTGCACCACGGATTCGACGCCGAGCAGCCGCCAGGCCAGCTCGGGTGTGTCAATCCAAGCCCGCCGGGGCAGCAGGTTGGATCCGAAACGCCGCCCTCCGACGGCGGCCCATTCGACCCGGACCCCGCGCCGCTCGGCGGCCTGCCATGCCGCTACCCACTGCCGGGCGGCGTCGAACCGTTCGGTGAGCTCGACGACGGTCGGGCCCCGCAGTGGGACCGAGAGCGGCTCCCATCGGTCCGGCTCCGCGGCCACCGCCAACAGCGAACCCTTGTCCCACGTCCGTTGCAGTGCCGAGACCACGTGGGACAGCTGCGCCCAGGCAGGCCCGGTCATCGATCACCCATCAGTGCCGGTGTTGACCCGGACGGCGCCTCGCACGGCATGCGCCACCTGCAGGGCGCGATACTCCTCGACGGTCAGGTTCTGCAGACGGGAGTTGTCGCCGTGCAGGTTGTCGACGAATCCGACGGCGGCCACGTAGGGCTCGATGACGTGGATCTTCTGCAGCGGGGTGACGATCAGCAGCTGAAGCCCCAGCTTGGTGAACAGGCTCAGGGCAAAACGGGTGGACTCCTCCGACCCGCGACCGAACGCCTCGTCGATCACCACGAACCGGAAGGACCGGGACCGCTTGGCCCCCCAGTCCAGCTTGAACTGATAGGCCAGCGACGCCGCCAGGACGGTATAAGCCAGCTTCTCCTTCTGACCGCCGGACTTGCCGCCGGAGTCGGTGTAGTTCTCG